>CAZVCM010000260.1:0-1027 GCA_964626105.1 uncultured Thermoflexus sp. | reverse complement strand
CCATGGTCATGCTGCCGCCGGGCGCGTCGGACACTTTGATCAGCGTGACGACCGGCGCATTCCCCGAGCGGACCGCTGCCAGATGCGCCTGCTTGGCGGCCTCCCACGCGGCGTCGAACGGCCCCTCGATGACGGTTTCGAGCGGTCCGACCTCGTAGCGCAGACCGCTGGCGACGATCGCCTCAATCGCGCGGTCCACCTGCGGCAGGGCGTCGTCGGTCAGCGGCAGAACTTCGATTCCGATGTTGACGGTTCGCTTCTCGTCCATACTTCACCTCGCGGTTATCTCCGTGTGATGCGATGTGATGCAGATGCGTACGAGTCAGATTGTACCGATTTCGCGCAACCGAACGGCGAACGGGGCGTACTAATGAGTGACTGTGAATGACCCAAACCGAGGAAGAGAGGACACGATGGCCGCCCAATTGAAAAACAACGACCTGCTAAAGAACATCCTGATCCTGATCGTCGTCGTGATTGTGGCGATCGTGATCTTGAGCATTGTGCTGGCGATTCTGAAGACGCTCGTTCCGCTGCTGGTCTTCGGCGCGATTGTCGCGGGGATCGTCTACCTGATCCGCAAAATCCGCTAGCGCCGCACCCTGTCCACCGAGCACGACGAAGGCACCCCGCAAGGGGTGTCTTCTTTTTTGGGCGAGTTGGGCTATGAACAGCCTATAATCAAAGTAGCACCCAAAAACCAGACTGAGTGCAAGAGGGGAATCGTATGAGCACACAGACCGACGCACAAGATCCGCAGATCGGCCGCATTATCGGAATGGCCGTGATGGTGGTCCTGCTGCTGCGCGAGTTGACGGTCCCACGCACGCTGCTGTCGGGCGTCAAGAACGTGTTCGACGTGCCGATGGATCTTTTGCGGCTGCTGCTGGGCGCGCTGTCGATCTTCAAGCCGCTGTTTGACCTGATCGGGAGCCTGCTGGCGATCGTGCGCGCCGCGCTGATCCTGGCTTTGTTTGGATTCGTCGTAACGCGCCTGATCGACTCGCTCGGGATGCTAAAGGCGCGC
>CAZVCM010000259.1:0-5988 GCA_964626105.1 uncultured Thermoflexus sp. | reverse complement strand
ACCGCAGCCGGCAGGCCGCCAGCACCGACTATGTTAGAAGCATGTGGGTTAGCGTCGTGAAACAACGATTGATGTTCTTGTCCCTGATCCTTGCGCTGGCAATACCTGCGCTTTTGGGGTTGGGCCCCACGCCGCAAGCAGCCTCTGAAGTGGAGCTCACCATTGCAGCGGGTTATAACGGCTATTTTCGCGGCGGGCAGTGGATTCCGGTGCAGATCAACGCCAGCAACCTGGGCGACGACATCACTGGCGAGGTCCGCGTCCGCACAGGCGACCTCAGCAGCATCGCCGGGACGACCTACAGCACGCCGCTCGACCTGCCGCGCGGCTCGCGCAAACAGGTGTTTCTGTACGTCTCGCTTGAGGGTTTTAGCCAGGACCTGCAGGTAGAGCTGGTCGACCACGCGGGCAATGTTATCCGCCGCGCGAATACACGCGTGCGCGTCGTGGAACGCGGCGATGTCCTGTACGCCGTCATCACGGCTTCACCGCTCGGCGCCGTCGATTTAACCGGCGTGCAGCCGGGGATCGCCAACGCCTACCAAGCGAACTGGCAGATTGACGACGTTCCGCCACTGGCCGAGGCGCTGGCCGGGCTGGATGTGATCCTGTTCCACGATGTGGACACGGGCACGCTCTCGACCGAGCAAATGCTCGCGCTGGCGCGTTGGATCCGCACGGGCGGCCACTTGATCGTGGCTGGGGGCGACGCATGGCAGCGGACGACCGCAGCGTTTCAGGAGCTTCTGCCGGTCACATTGCAGGGGACAACGCCGCTCGATAGCAGCGCCGCGCTGGCAGACTATCTGAAAACCGAGCCGGCCGGCCTCGATGTCGAGACGACGCTCACACGCGCAAGCGCGCTCCCCGGCGCGCGGGTGATGGTCGCCAGCGGCGATCTCCCGTTAATCGTGCGCGGGAGTCACGGTGGCGGAACGGTCGATTTCCTGGCGTTTGATCCCAATGCCGAGCCGATACGCTCGTGGCGCGACAAAACGCATCTGTGGGAGGCGCTGATCACCAGCACCGGCCAGCGGCCAAGCTGGGCATCCGGGTTTTCGAGCTGGTCAATCGCACGTGAGGCGACGCTCACGACCACCAGCACCGTGCTGCCAACATTCATGCAGTTGTGTGGGTTCCTGACGCTGTACATCGTGCTGGTCGGCCCGGCGAATTACCTGATACTCCGCCGCCTGAACCGGCGCGAACTCGCGTGGTTGACCATTCCGGTGCTGATCGCGGTGTTCAGCGTGCTGGCGTACACTGTCGGGTTCAACCTGCGTGGGAACGTGGCCACGATCAACCGCCTGTCGGTCGCGCGGGTGTGGGCCGACAGCGACGAGGCAGAAGTTCACAGCTTGGTCGGCGTCCATTCTCCGCGCCGCACCGATTATGATGTCGCCGCCGAGCCGGGCGCCCTGCTTCGCACGCTGCCTGGCCTGGGGAATGTGCTCGGCGTGCCGGTGCGCATCCACGAGTCGCTGCGCACCATTGCCGAGGGCGTGCCAATCGACGCGGGGACGGTGTCGAGCTTCGCTGCCACTGGCTTCCGCGACGCGCCTGATATCGAAATTGCAGCAGAGTGGAACATTACATCCGGCCAGACGCCATCTGTGCGTGGCAGCGTTACAAATCACAGCAATCTGATGCTGGAAGACGCGGTCGTGGTCGCGCGCGGCGCCACTAGCCACCTGGGGATGCTGGAGCCCGGCGAGCGCCGCAGCTTCACCCTGACAATCAACGCGGAAGACCCCGGCCCGCTGGCGCTCGGCAGCCCTTATAGCCCCGTGATCCCTTACAACCGGGCAACCTGGCAGGGTTCAAACCGGCCCGGATGGTGCTTCTCGCCGGAAGGCTTGTACCTCACACTACCCGATGTGATGGGTGACGAGACGTTCTCGTGCAGGTCAGGCGGCGCCAGCCCGCGCGAACAGGAGATCCGCCGCCGATTCCGCTTGCTGGGCGCGCTGATCGTCGATCGGGACGACAGCGGCGGGCGCGGCGCGGACGTGACCCTGTTTGCGTGGAGCGAGCACCCACAGGTCGAGATCGAGCTGCTAGGGCGCCCTCAAGACTCCGAAGACACGACTCTGTACATCGTCGACGCGCCCCGCGGCGTCCGGGCGGCCCCCGAAGCCGAGGTCCCGCCCATGCTAACCACCTGGACGACGCTGCCGGACGGCATCGCAAACCTGACACCGCTCCAGTTCCAGATCAGCGGCGCGGACGTGGCCGAGTTCCAGTTCTTGCCGCTGCCAGAGATGCGCCTCGACCGCGTCGCGCAGCTCGACCTGCACTTTGATGGGCGCGGCCTGGTCAACGTCGAAATCTGGGACTGGGTATCAGACGTGTGGCGACCTGTCGCGCTCGATCCGAACGATCCGGTCACAACTATTGGCGGCGCGGCGCGCTATGTCGGCCCGGAGAACGCGGTGAACGTGCGCGTCACGTCCGGCGATGCGGTGTCGTTCCACGTTGTGGATTATGTAAAGATCGGCTATCGGGGCGAGCTAGCCGCGCCCGTAGACATGGCTGCGCTGCCTGAGACCGCGGATTCGGCAAGCTAGGCGGAGCCAGAAAACGGCGAGCGATATGGCTGAAGAACTGATTATCGAAACTCATGGACTGGTCAAGCGATACGGCAAGCTTGTCGCGGTGAACAACCTGTCGCTGAAAGTGCCGCGCGGCGCGATTTACGGCTTCGTCGGGCCGAACGGTGCCGGGAAAACGACCACCATGCGCATCTTGACGACGCTGATCACACCCACCGCCGGAGACGCGTATGTCGCGGGGTACTCGGTGGTGGACTATCCGCGCGAGGTCCGGCGCGCGATCGGCTATATGCCGGACTTCTTCGGCGTATACGACGATATGAAGGTGTGGGAATATCTTGACTTCTTCGCGGCCTGCTACGAGATCCCAGAGCGCGAGCGGCCTGGCCTGATTAACGACCTGCTGGCGCTGGTGGATCTGACGCACCGCCGCGATGATATGGTGGAGAAACTCAGCCGGGGCATGAAGCAGCGTCTCAGCCTGGCGCGCACCCTCGCGCATGACCCGGACGTGCTGATTCTGGACGAGCCCGCCTCCGGTCTGGACCCGCGCGCCCGCATCGAGATCCGCGAGTTGCTGGTCGAGATGGCGCGCATGGGCAAGACGATCTTTTTCTCGTCGCACATCCTGGCGGATGTCGCGGAGATTTGCACCCACCTGGGCATCATTGAGAGCGGTGAGATCGTGGCGCAGGGAACCGTCACCGACATCCGGCGCCAGTTGATGCCCGCCCGCGAAATCCTGATCACCCTGCTCGACCAGGTGGATGCGGCCAAAGCCGCGCTGGCGCAGATCGCGGGTGTGACCGGCGTGCATGATATGTCGGACGCACACGGGCGACGGCGCATCCGCGTGGACTTCACCGGCGACGATGAAGGCGTAAGCCAGCTTCTGCAGACACTCTCGGCGCGTGGCATCCCGGTCGTGAACTTCGCGGAAGAAACGCACGATCTTGAGACGGTATTTATGCGTGCAACCAAAGGTATCGTCTCATGACTATACGAATTGAGTGTGCGTGATGACTGCTCCTGCGGCGAAGCTCGGACGCGGGCGCCGGATCGGGCGCTGGCGGCCCTTAACCGATAACCCGGTATTTATCAAGGAATTGCGCGGGCGGATGCGCGGCGCGCGTGCGTTCGTGGTGCTCACGTTCTATCTCGGGCTGCTTGGCGCGTTCACCGGGCTGATGTATCTGGCGGTAGCTGAATCGGCCATGAGCGTTAGCGGGCAGAGCAACGTTGGCGAGGTGGGTCGAACCCTGTTCGTGAGCATCGTGGCGATTGAGATGCTGCTGGTCGCTTTTATCGCACCGGCCTTTACCGCGGGCGCGATCAGCAGCGAGCGCGAGCACCAGACCTTCGACCTGTTGCGCACAACGCTGCTGGGGCCAACCTCGTTTGTGCTGGGCAAGCTGCTCTCGGCGATGCTGTACGTGTTGCTCTTGCTGCTGGCCGCGGTGCCGCTGCAAAGTATTGCGTTCTTCTTTGGCGGCGTGGCCGAAACTGAGGTCATCCTCTCGTTCGTAATTCTGATCGTGACCGCGCTACTGTTTAGCACGGTCGGCATCTTCTTCTCGTCGCGCGCGCACCGAACGCTCTCGGCCAGCGTGCTCACCTACACGTCGGTCGCTTTTTTCACCGTCGGCCTGCCGATCCTGATCGGCGGCGTGGTGCGCATGTTCGGCGTCTCGATCAACAATGTGCAGTCCACCACCCCGCAGATTGCCCTGCTCTACGTGCTCGGCGCCATAATCTGCACTAACCCCGCCGCGACCGCGCTGCTGACGCAATATGTGCTGCTCAACCAACAAACAATCGGCACATTTACGTATACCCTATCAGGTGGAGAGACGCTCACGCTGATCTCACCCTGGATTCCTTTCACGCTGTTGTACCTCGTGCTGACGGTGGTGTTTTTCGCGCTGGCGGTTCGTCGCGTGCATCAGATCGAGAACTGATGTTCGACGATCGACCCTAGAATGAGGTACAATTCAGCCATCGAACGGTTCTGAGTTCATGGTGGCCCGAACCCTGATGAGCACGATCCTGTTCGAGCAGACAAACCAAACCCTGACGCGCGAGGTCGCGCGCTGGAACCGGCGCCTGAGCCTGACACGCAGCGCGCTATGGGGCCCGCGCGTCGTCATCGTGGGGCTGGCGCTGGGCGTCGGCGCCGCGCTGTTCTCGCGCATGCGACCCTGGCTGCTGCCCGAGCAGATCGCGTGGGGAACCGGCCTCTTCACCGGCGGGCTGCTGCTGGCAATACTCGGCTGGCTCTGGCTGAGGCCACAGCCACCCCAGCGCCTGGCACGCTATTTTGACCGCCGCTTCGCGCTTCAAGAGCGCACCAGCACAGCGTTGGAGATCACGCGCGGGGCAATCCCCGCGCCGCCCGGGCTGCTGGAGCGCCAGCTAGACGACGCCGTCCGCAGCGCCAGAGCCGTGAATAGCGGCGCGCATTTGCCGGTTCGCGTCCGCTGGCAAGAGTTGGTGCTGATGGTGGTGCTGGCGGGGCTGCTCGCTTTTCTCCTGCTGAGTGATAATCCGCAAACCAGCCAGCTTCGCGCTGAGCGCGCCTTGGACCAGGCGATCGCAGACCAGGCGCACAGCCTGGAACAGCAGATCGAGGAGATCGACCGCAACACCGCGCTGACCGACGAAGAAAAGGAAGCGCTCCGCCGCCCGCTCGAAGAAGCGCTTGAGATTTTGCAGCAGCCGGAGATCTCGCAGCAAGAAGCGGTCGCAGCGATGGCCGCCGCCCAGCAGCAATTGCAGGAAATGACCGGCGGCATGCTCGACAAAGACCGCGAGACTTACCGGCAGGCGGCAGAAGCGATGGCCGGGGCCGACATGTTTTCTGATATGGCGCGCGATCTGAACCGGGGTGACCTGGCCGCCGCCGCAGACGCCGCCGAGCAGTTGGCGGACGACCTCGACTCCGAGCTAACGCCTGCCGAGCGCGAAGACCTGGCGCAGCGGCTGGAAGAAGCCGCCGACGCGCTCGAAGAGAGCAATCCGGCGCTCGCCGAACAGCTTCGCGAGGCCGCGCAGGCGATGCGTGAGGGCGATACCGAGCGCGCCGAAGAATCCATGCGCGAGGCCGCCGAAACCATGCGCGAGCAGCAAGGGCAGCTTCAGGAGTCCGAGGTTGCCAAACAGGCGCAATCAGCCACCGACCGGACGCGCCAGGGGCAGCAATCGATCGCCCAGGCGGGGCAGGAGATGCCGTCGCAACAACAAGCCCAGGACAGCCAATCGCCCGACTCGCCGCTGGAACAAGGGCAAGCGGTCGAGTCCAGCCAGCAGGCGGACCAAAGCGGTGAGGCGCTCCAGGTGGAGGGTTCCGAAGGGCAGACGAGCGACAGCGAAAGTCAGTCGGGCGCGCCAGGGCAATCGCAGCAAGCGGGCGACGAGCAGTCCGGCTCGGATAGCCCGG
>CAZVCM010000258.1:0-5999 GCA_964626105.1 uncultured Thermoflexus sp. | reverse complement strand
CCTCGTCATAGCGGCCCATGCGCTCCAGCACGATCCCCTTGCCATTGATCGCCCACGCATAGTCCGGCTTGAGGCGCAGCGCCTGGTCGTAAGCGTCGATCGCGCTGTCATAACGCTCCAGATAGCGGTAGACCTGCCCGAGCTTGGCCCAGGAATACGCGTGGTTCGGCGCGACGCGCGTCGCCTGCTGCGCGGGCGCCAGCGCCTGCTGATAGCGCCCCATCTCGACCAGCATCTCGGACTGGTTGTACCAGTGCCAGACCTCGCTCGGCTGGTGGCGCGACGCCTGCTCGAAGGCTTCGAGCGCTTCATCCAGCCGCCCCATCGCTTTGAGCGCCAGCCCTTTGCCGTTCCACGCCCAGGCGTAAGGCGGGTTAAGTTCCAGCGCGCGGTTGTAGGCGTTCAGCGCCTCGGGGAAGCGCTCCAGTGCGCGCAGCACCTGGCCGCGCTTGGCCCAGCTTTCGGCGTGATACGGGTCAATCGACAGCGCGTGGTCGAGGACGTCGATCGCGCCGTCATAATCGCGCATGGCGTGGAGCGCCTCGGCCTGGTTGTACCACGCCCACACGTTGCCCGGTTGCAATTCGGTCGCGGTCTGGTGTGCTGCCAGCGCCCGCTCGATCTGGTTCAGGCGTTCGAGTACCTGCCCCTTGCCGGTCCACGCCCAGGCGAAACGCGGGTTCAGCTCCAGCGCGCGGTCAT
This sequence comes from uncultured Thermoflexus sp., assembly GCA_964626105.1. Classification (GTDB taxonomy): domain Bacteria; phylum Chloroflexota; class Anaerolineae; order Aggregatilineales; family Aggregatilineaceae; genus DYGX01. Next base: position 5,297 of record CAZVCM010000258.1, on the reverse strand, counting down.
AGCTGGCGAGCGCTTCGTCAAAGCGGTTGAGCAGGCGCAGCGTCCGGCCCTGACGCGCCCATGCCCAGGCGGATTTCGGCTCGATCTCCAGCGCGCGGCGATAGGTCATCAGCGCCTCGTCGGCGTAGCCAAGCTCGGTCAGGCTGTAGCCCTTGTCCATTAGCTCGCGCACTTCGAGCGCCGGGCCGCTCTGCTCCATCTCCGGCGGCGCGCCGGTGACAGCCTCGTACTGCTCGGCCAGCGCGCTGACGACCTCGCTCCACGTTTGCGGGCGGTCCGCCGGGTCTTTGGCGATGCAGGCCAGCGTCAGGTCGCGCACGGCCTCGGGAAGCTCGGTTTCGGTGTCAGGGAAGGCGGGATCGTGCTTCAGGTGCGCCTGCACCCACTCGTCGAACGTCTTCGCGGTGAAGACTGTTTGGCGCGTCAGCATCTCGAACAGCACGCAGCCGAACGCGTAGATGTCGGCGCGCAGATCGACCTGCTCCGAGCGGCACTGCTCCGGCGAGAGGTACGGCGCCGTACCGACCACTGCTCCGGCGCGCGTCAGGCGGATCGAGTCGCTTTCAAGCGCTTCGTGCGGCGGCAGATCGGTCAGGTCCAGCGAGCGCACCAGCCCGAAATCGGTCACTTTGGCGATCCCGTCGTGGCGGACGAGGATGTTCGCGGGTTTGAGGTCGCGGTGCACCAGCCCCGGGACCAGCTTGACTGCGTGCTGCATGGCGAGCGCGATGTGCAGGCCGAACTCAAGCGCGGTCGGCAGGTCGATGCGGTTGTGCCGGATCCAGCTTCGCAGGTCTGGCCCCAGCCCTTCCGGCCCGGAGATCTGCTCTAGAATAATGTGCGGGCGGCCTTCGAACTTCTGCACGCGCCGCGCCTGGACGATGTGCCGGTGCTTTTCCAGGCGAATCCACGTCAGCGCCTCTTGCGTGAAGCGCGCAACGGCATTTTCGTTAGTCAGGAACTTGCTTTGGAACGTCTTGATCGCGACCGGCTCGCGCTCCTCGTGGTCGTAGCAGAGATAGACGATGCCCATCCCGCCGCGCAACACCTGCGCGATCTCATAACGCCCGTCGATCCGGTCGCCATACTGGAACTCGCCATCCTCGGGATGGCGCAGCGAGGACAGCGCCTGTACGATCGTCGGCGCCAGGCGCACGCCCTGTGTCGGCTCGACCTCGACGCGGAAGATCTCCGACTTTTCGGAGCGCGTCTCACTGAGCACAGCCCCGTTCTCCATCGACAGAATCTCTGAGGCGACTTCGTGGCTCTCGAAGGCGCGCGTGGCGACCGCTTCCGGGTCAATCTGCGTCATGTCGATCTCGTCGCTGGGGGGCGAGGGAGTGACATCCGGCGCAGGAGTCAGGTCATCGGTCTGCGGCGGCGCGACGTACCACAGCGCCAGAAGCTGCGCCTCGTCACGCAAACCTTCCAACGGTTCATCCTGCTCGGTCTCGGCCACGGCCCACAGCGCGACCGCGATATTGCGGCGGTTGGGCGCGGCGCGCGCTACGCGCACCAGCCAGCGAACGTATGCCTCGGTTGCTTCCCGCGCGATGCTGCGCTCGCCAGGGTTGCTGTTTTTTGCGGCGAGATCGGCGGCGCGGCGATAGGCGTAGAGCGTTTTGCCGACGTACGACATACGGATGCGGCGCTCGTCCGCAATCAGTGACTGTTCCGCACACAGATCGCCGAGGGCCAGATAGTCGTATGGGTGCAGCACGTCCCGGCGCAGCGCTAACCGCCCCAGGCGGCGGATCCCCTCGTTGGCGTCCGATGCAAACGGATCGGTCTGATCAGCCTTGCGCCGGCGGCTGAGCAAACGCTGCTCCTGGTCGGCGGGCAGGTCAAGCGGCGGAATTCCGGTTTGCGGGACGGGGGGTAAGCTCTGGCTTGACATAAACCTCTCGGCGGTGTCGCTGGTGTGATCTCAAGGGCGCAGCCACCTGCGCCCAGTCACTGACGCTCTACATGACGCCGCACTGTTCGCACCCGCCCGCGATGCGACGGGCCTGCCCCACGTGCGGCAGCTATTCGGCGCTGGCGGCGTCGGCGCGGGCCAGCTCGGTCCCGTCGGCGTCATCCAGCGCAGTCGTGCCATCGGCGGCATCCGGGGAAGAATCGGATGCACGCGTTGTCTCGTCGAGCTGCAACGCCAGCCCGTCGCCCACGCGTGTCACCTGGATCGCGTCGCCCGGCCCGAACGTCTCTTCGAGCAGCGCGGTGCTCAGCGGGCGGGTCAGCAGGCGCTCGATCGCGCGGCGCAGCGGGCGCGCCCCGTTCGCCGGATCGTAGCCCTCGGTCAGCAACAGCTCGCGCGCGCCGTCGTCCAACGTCAGCGTGAGCTTTTGCTCTACCAGCCGCTCGCGCACGTCGCGGAGTTGCAGGTCGAGGATACCGTTGAGCGCCTCGGCGGTCAGCGGGCTGAAGACGACGACCTCATCCAGCCGGTTCAGGAACTCGGGCCGGAAGTGTTTCTTGAGGTGGAAATCATAGTCGGGCAGTTGGTCGGGCGTGGCGCCGAAGCCCAGCCCCTTGCCCACGTCGCCTGTCCCGATGTTGCTCGTCATGATCCAGGCGGAGTGGCGCGCGTCCACCGTGGCGCCTTGCGAGTCGGTCAGGCGCCCTTCGTCGAACACCTGCAAGAAGATGTCGAACACCTCGGGCGCGGCCTTCTCGACCTCGTCCAGCAGCACGACGCTGAACGGTTTGCGGCGCAGCGCCTCGGTGAGCTGTCCGCCTTGCTCCATGCCCTTGTAGCCGGGCGGCGCGCCGATCAGCCGGGCGACCGTGTGCTCGTCATGGAACTCCGACATATCGAGCCGGATGATCGCGTTCTCGTCGTTAAACAGGAACGCGGCAAGCGTCTTCGCCAGCTCAGTCTTGCCAACGCCGCTTGGGCCCAGGAAGAGGAACACACCCACCGGGCGGCGCGGGTCGCCCAGACCGGCGCGGCTGGCCTTGATCGCGTCCGAGAGGACGGTCACGGCGTGCTCCTGGCCGATCACACGCTCGCGCAGCGCGTCTGCCATGTGCGCGAACCGCTTGCGCTCGTTGGCCGTTAGCTCACTGACCGGGATACCCGTCCACTCGCTGAGCACTTCGGTCACGGTGTGGGCGGTGACCTCGCGCGGGCCGGTTGTCTCTTCCTCGCCAGTGGTGCTCTGGATCACCAGCCGGGCGCATGCTTCGTCCAGCAGGTCGAGCGCTTTATCCGGCAGGCGGCGATCGCGCATATAACGATCGGAGAGCCGCACCGCAGCCTCGCGCGCTTCCGGCAGAATCGTAACCTTGTGGTGCTCCTAGTAGCGCTGGTAAACGTTGTTCACCACCACCAGCGACTCGCTAACGCTCTGCTCGCCGATGTCAATCGTGCGGAAGCGGCGGTCGAGCGCCGGGTCTTTAGCGATCGCCTTGCGATATTCCTCGAAGGTTGTCGCGCCGATGCACGTGATCTCGCCGCGTGCCAACGCCGGTTTGAGGATGTTCGCCGCGTCGAGGTTGCTGTCGATCGTGTCGCCCGCGCCGACGATGGTGTGAATCTCGTCGATGAACAGGATCACATCGGGCGCGTTCTTCGCTTCGTCCACGATGCCGACGATGCGTTCCTCGAACTGGCCGCGCAGGCTAGTGCCCGCCACCAGCATCCCGATCTCGATCTGGACGATCCGCCGGTTGAGCAGGAACTTCGGCGCGAGGCCGTGCGCGATGTTGTACGCCAGCCCTTCGATCACCGCCGTCTTGCCGACGCCTGAGTCACCGAGCAGCAGCGGGTTGTTCTTCTTGCTGCGTGTCAGCGTCCGCGCGATGATGCGGATCTCTTTATCACGCCCGATCGCCGGGCCGATCTTCGCCTCGCGCGCCTGCTCGGTGAGATCGCGCCCGTACTTGTCGAGGAGCGGCGTGGGCATCCGGTGAGTCGAATCGGACGCATCATCCGCCAGCACTTCCATCACGGAGTCCATGTCCGCGAACAGGAACTCCTCAAAGTCGTCGTCATCGTCCCCGTCGTCGTCGAGGTCGCTCAGCAGGCGCTCGATCCACTCGACGATGTCCACGCCCATCGCGTTCAGCTTGCGCGCGGCGATCCCCTCGCCCTCTTGCAGCAGCGCCAGCAGAAGCTGTTCCTCGGAGACGAAACGGTCGCCCGCGTCGTCCGCCAGATAAACCGCCATCGCCAGGACGCGGTGCGCGCGCGGGGTCAGAGGCGGGAAGTCGCTCACCATGTCGTCACCCGCGCCGACCTCGCGCCGGATCGCGTTGCGGACCTCGCGCGGTTCCAGCCCGATCTCCATCAACATCCGGGTCGCAGGGCTGCCGGGGATGCGCGTGAGCGCGTTGAAGACGTGCTCGGTTCCGATGAAATTGTGACGCAGCCGCGTGGCTTCTTCGATGGCGCCTTCCAACAAGGGGCCGCAGCGCTTGCGGATTTCCTGCTCGCTGATGTCCAGTGGCGAATGGGGCATTGGTTCCTTCTCACTCCACCTGGAGACGATGCGCTTAAGTATACCAGGAGTCTGGCGCCGCTGGTATTACTACATTACTACTACGGCAAATTCGCCTGGCACGGATGCTTTACAGCATGACCTTGCCGCCATCGACGTTGATCGCTTGCCCGGTGAGGTAGCGCGCGCCATCCGAGCAGAGGTATAACACCAGCCCGGCGATGTCGTCCGGCTGCCCGAGATGCCCCTGCGGGATATCCGCCAGCCACTTCGCCATCTGCGCCGCGTCGGAGCGGGATTCGGCGGTCATTTCTGTCTCGATGACACCAGGGCACACCGCGTTGACGCGCACGCCGAACGCAGCGAACTCCCGCGCGCATTCCTTCGTGAAACCGATCAGCCCGGCCTTGCTGGCGATGTAGCTGCCACGGTTCGGGAGCGGGATGTTATGCCCGGCGATCGAGGCGATGTTGACGATCACGCCGCCGCCCGCCACGCGCATGATCGGCGCGGCAGCTCTGCAGGTGTAAAACGCGGCGCTGAGGTTGACAGCCAGCGTGTGCTGCCACTCCTCGACAGGCGTATCGAGGATCGGCGTTTTGTACTCGATCCCCGCGTTGTTGACGAGGATGTTCAATCCGCCCATCTCGCGGGCCACCGCCGCGATCATCTGCTCGACCGCCGCCGGATCGCTCACATCGGCGGGGAAAGCGCGCGCCGCACCACCAAGCTCGCGGACAGTCTGCTCGGCGCTGTCTGCGTCGATATCGATGACCGCGAGCGGCGAGCCTGACGCCGCCAGACGGGCCTCGATCGCTTTGCCGATGCCGCTCCCCGCGCCGGTCACCAGCGCCA
>CAZVCM010000257.1:0-6019 GCA_964626105.1 uncultured Thermoflexus sp. | reverse complement strand
TTCGAGATGATGGGGCGCGGTGAGACGATCGGCGTGTTCCAGCTTGAGTCGCAGGGCATGCGGCGGATGCTGACCGACATGCGGCCGCAGCGTTTTGAGCACATCGTCGCGGGCATCTCGCTGTATCGCCCCGGCCCGATGGACTATATCCCGACCTACAACCGCCGCCTGCACGGCAAAGAGCCAGTCGAGTACAAGCACCCGAAGCTGGAGCCGATCCTGGAAGAGACGTACGGCATCATCGTCTACCAGGAGCAGATTATGCAGATCGGCGCGGAACTATTCGGATACTCGCTCGGCGAAGCGGATTTGATGCGGCGCGCCGTCTCCAAGAAGAAGAAAGAGGCGCTGCAAGAGCACCGCGACATCTTCGTCGAGCGCGGCCCGCAGCACGGCGTCGACCCGGATACCGCGAACCGCATCTTCGACGACATTGAGTTCTTCGCGCGTTATGGCTTTAACAAGTGTTTGCCAGCGCACGTAGAGGTGATCGACGCGGCGACCGGGCGACCGGTGCGCATCGGCGATCTGGCTGAGGGTCGCGCCACGATCGAGCACACGCTCACCTGCGACATTAATCGTTTGCACCTGGGCGCGGGCGCGGTGACGCACGCGCTGTCCAACGGCGTGAAACCGGTCTTCCGTCTGACAACACGTTCCGGGCGGAAGATCGACGCGACCGCCAACCACCCGCTTTATACGTTCAATGGCTGGCGGCTGCTGGAAAACCTGCAGCCCGGCGACATGATCGCGGTCCCGCGCCGCATCCCGATCGAAGGGCAGCGCGAGTGGCCCGATCACGCTGTGATCGTGCTGGGGCATCTGCTAGCGGAAGGCAATCTCTGCCATCCGCACGGCGCATACTATTACACCGCCGACCCGGAACAACTCGCGGACTATGTCTCAAATCTGGAGCAATTCGACAACACCGTGGCCACCGTCGCGCGGCACAAAAAAGCGTTCTCCGTTTACAGCCGCCGCACCGATCGCTCGCGCGAGGCGGGCGCGGTTACCTGGCTGCGGCAGCTTGGCGTTTGGGGCAAGACCGCACGCGAGAAGGAAATCCCCGCCGAAGCCTTCGAGCTAACGAGCCGCCAGATCGCGCTCCTGCTAGCGCGGCTGTGGGAAAGCGACGGGCATATCAACGAGAAGGGTCGCAGCCTGTTCTATGCGACCGCTTCCGAGCGGCTGGCGCGGCAGGTCCAACACCTGCTGCTCCGCCTGGGTATCCTCAGCCGCGTGCGAACGGTCGAGTTCCCTTACCGCGACGGACGCACGGGCTATCAAGTCTTCGTCACGGGCGCTGAGGCGATCTGCCGATTCTACGAAACCATCGGCGTGCAATTCGCGAGCGCGACCCGGCGCGAGTCATTGGCGCGCATGGCGGCGCTAGCGCCGGAGACATTCAGCACAAAAGACGTTGTGCCCCTGCAAATCAAGACGCTGGTCCGCGCGCACAAGGACGCGCGCGACCTGACCTGGGGCGCGATCGAGGCAGGGTGCGGTGTTTCTGGGCGTGATTTTTACCCAACCGACACCGCCACCAAGACCGGCTTCACACGGGCAACGATCGCGCGCTTGGCGGATTTCTTCGATGCAGATGATCTGCGCGCCTACGCTGAGAGCGATGTGCTGTGGGATCCGGTCGCCTCGATTGAGCCGCTTGGCGAGATGCCAACCTATGATCTGACTGTTCCGGAGACGCACAACTTCGTCGCTAATGACATTCTGGTGCACAACTCACACAGTGCGGACTACGCCGTCCTCACGTGCCAGACCGCCTTCCTCAAGTGCCACTATCCGCACGAGTACATGGCCGCGCTGATGTCCGTCCACCGCGACGAGTCAGCGAAGGTTAGCCTCTTCGCCGCCGACTGCGACCGGATGGGGATCAAGGTCCTGCCGCCAGACATCAACGCCAGCTTGCTGGACTTCACTATTGAGGATCAGGCGGACGGCACGCGCGCGATCCGTTTCGGGCTGGGCGCGATCAAGAATGTCGGCGTCGGCCCGCTGGAGCACATCCTCGCCGTACGCGAGGAAAGTGGCCCGTTCGCAGACATCGACGACTTCTGCCGCCAGGTAGACCTGCGCATTGTGCAAAAGCGCGCGCTCGAGTCGATGATCAAAGTCGGCGTGTTTGACCGCTTCGGAAGCCGTCCCGCTCTGCTCGCCGCGATGGACCGGATGATCAGCGCGTCGACCGAACACCACAAAGCGCAAGACTCCGGCCAGATCAGCCTGTTCGGTGAGGCGACCGGCGTCGATTACAGCGCCTCGGACAGCATCCTCAATCACCTGAACAACATCGAACCGGCGGACAAGCGCAAAATGCTCCGCTGGGAGAAAGAGTTGGTCGGCCTGTACGTGACCGATCACCCGCTGCGCGCCGTGATGAGCCAGCTACAGCATGTGATCACGCATACCAGCATCGAGCTGGCTGACGCAGGCGACGCCATCAACGGTCACCCGGTCACGCTCGCCGGGCTGGTGGCGGAAGTGCGCAGCATCATCACCAAGAAGGGCGACCCGATGGCGATCCTGACCATCGAGGACATCACGGGGATGATCAGCGCGGTGATGTTCCCCCGCACCTGGGCTGAGCACCGCGACAGCGTCGAGATAGACACCGTGCTCGTCGTACGGGGAAAAGCGGATACATCTCGCGGTGACGTGCAGATCATCGTGGATTCGGTGACGCAGAACTTCGACGTGGTGACGCCCGCCAATGAACTGCCGATTATGGCCGATTGGTCGCCCTCTTGGATGGCTCCGGACGACGAGGACGAGCCGGACGAGGACGACGAGCGCGCGATACCAAGCGCGCCTGTCGCGCCGCCTGTCGCGCAGAGTCCCGCGCCCGGCCCGAACGGAAACGGCAACGGATCGGCAGTTCCGCACAACGGCAGTCTGGTGACAGACCGCGAAGAACCGGAGTGGCTCTACGCTGACGAAGACTACAGCATGGGGTCCCCGCCGCCCGAATTGGAGTATCGCGACGACACCGGGCATATTATCCGGCGCCCATCCGAAGACGATCTGAGCAAGAGCGAGGCGCCGCAAGTGGACGCGTCCGGGCGACTCAAGCCGCCGCCCGCGCCCGCCGCACGCTCGCGGGACGGACAGACGCCAAACGGAACGTTCGTGCCGCAGGAGCGCCGACCTCGCCGCCCCGCCCCGCGCAACGATCAGCCGGATACTCCGCCCGCGCCGCAGCATGTGCTGGTGCTGACGCTCCAGCGCGGCGCCGACCCGGACCGGGACCGCACGCGGCTGCAAAGGCTGCACAGTTTCCTGATTCAGTTCCCCGGCACAGATCGCTTCTGCTTCATCATTCAGGGTGGACCCGGCCCAGCCGCGCGGCTTGACTATCCCAAGTATCCGATCGAGATCACCGAAGAAGGTCTGGAATTCGCGCGCAAGCTGCTCGGCGAGGAAAACGTGCGGATCGAACAGTTTACGCCGGACGAATAAGTCTCCGGCAGGCCGCAACACGGGCGCCCCGACACGGATGCGCGTGGTTATAACGACAACGGGCGCAGCAAGCTACGCCCGTACAACATCGCGAATGTCGCCTCGGGCCGGTGTCAGTCCGATTGTCGGTTTCTGGTCCCCTACGACCGGCGAGCCGCTTAGTCGCTGACAAGAATCACGCCGTTGCCGTCCGGGTCATGGACAAGCGACGCGGCGCCGCCATTGTCCGCGCGCTGTGGCTCGACGCGCCGCCCAGCCTCGACGAGCCGGTCAACGACCGCCTGCCACGCGTCACGATCCGGCACGCGCACCGCAAACGCGATCAGCCCTGCCGCGTCGGATGGCGGTGGCGGCGCGCCGCGTCCCGCCCAGATGTTGACGCCAACATGGTGGTGGTAGCCGCCAGCGGAAAGGAACAGCGCGCCCGGATAGGAGCGCTGCGTGATATCAAACCCCAGCAGGTCACGGTAGAAGGCCTCGGCTTTCCCCAGGTCGCTCACATGCAGGTGCACATGCCCGATATCTGCGCGGGGATCGATCGCCGCAGGCGCGTTGTCCTCGTCGCGGATCGTGTCCAGCAGAGCGCTCACGTCCAATGGCTCGGTCGCCATCGAGATCTGCCCGTTCGCCCACGCCCACTCGTCGCGCGGGCGGTCGGTGTATAGCTCGATCCCGCTGCCATCGGGATCAGCCAGATAGATCGCCTCGCTGACGCGGTGATCGGCGGCGCCTTGCAGCGGCCAGCCCGCCGCGATCAGCCGTTTGAGCACCCGCGCCAGGGACGGACGGTCCGGCAGGCGGATCGCAACGTGATACAGCCCTGTTGTGCGCGGGGGCTTGGGGCGCGCTCCGGCCACCTCGGTCAGCAGAATATGATAGGGCCGGTCGTGATGGGCGGATAGATACGCGGTGTTGTTCCGCCGCACGACCTGGTGAAAACCAAGCAACCGCCCGTAGAAATCGAGCGCGGTAGAGAGGTCCGAGATGCGCAGGTGAACGGATCCAATGCTGGCAGCAGCGGGCAGGCGAAACTCGGACATTGTTGGATTGCCTCCTCTTGAGTGGGCTTGACCGCCGGTTTAAGCAATCGCGCGGTCCCTAGCCGGGTGGTTGGTGGTCGAGCGTCTCGCGCAGCCATACCAGAGCCTGATCGCGCTGGAAGAACATACTGCGCTCGCGGTAGTGATAGAGTTCCGATCGCAAGAAACGGTCGAGGCGGTGTGCGATTGGCGATCCTTCCTGCGCCACCAACGCCACCCGCCCGCGCAGCCTGGGTCGCAGGCGGCTGAGGCTCGCGCCTTGCTCGCGGGCATAGGGCGTCAGGATCGGCTCTGGCGCGCTGAGGTCAAGCAGCAAGCGCAGGGGCCGCCCCGCCTCGTCACAGCGGCGCAGCAGCGCATCAAGCGCCTCCATCGCGCTGTCGACCGTCGAGATCGCCAGATTCAAAAACGTGAACACGACCAGTTGACCATCATCCAGCGTCTCGCTGAGAATGCCCTCCGACAGGTGGGTGCTGCTACCCGGCGGTACGCGCGAACTGAGCCGTACGTGTGTCATCGCGTGCTCCCCTTTTCGCTGACACCAGACGGTTGTCTTCATTTTACCCCAGGTTTTGCCAATAGTGGGGGGATTCAGATTGGGGATTTTCGGGAGCGCTCAGCCGTAGATGCGGCGCAGAAGGCGATCCATCCAGGCGGGGAACCACTGCCCGCCCCAGATAAACAGGCGATCGATCCAGCGCAGCGTCAGGATGCGCGGATGGCGCTCCAGGGACCGTGCGATCCCGCCTGCGACCTGTTCCGGCGTCATCGCGGGCCAGCGGGTCGCGACCTTCCCCGGCTGCCCGCGCCGTTTGGCGGCGAACTCGGTATCCGTTTGGCCGATACGCAGCACCGTGACGGTAATCCCGTCGGCGCGCAGTTCCCCGCGCAGCGCGCGCCCCAACGCCTCAAGCGCGGCTTTGCTAGCGCTGTACGCCGCCGCGTAGGGCGCGGGCACCGGCCCGAGCACCGACGAGAGCAGAACGATGTGCCCGCCGCCGCTGGCGCGCATCGCCGGGACCGCGGCGCGGACGGTGTGGAGCACGCCGTCGACGTTCGTGCGCAGGACCGCGTCCAGATCGTCCCACTGGGCGTCAGCCAGCGAGCCGCGATGCCCCACACCTGCCCCGGCGACGACTACATCCAGCCGGTTGAACTCGGCCAGCGCCCGCGCCACCGCGCGCTGAATAGCCGCCGCGTCGGTCACGTCCGCCACGAGTGGGAGAATGGCCCCCGGCAGCTTGGCGCGCTCGGCTTCTGCAGCCAATTCGTCGAGCGCCTCGGCGCGGCGCGCCACAACCGCGACCTGATCGCCCATCGCCGCGAACAGCAGCGCCGCTGCCCGCCCGATCCCCGCGCTGCCACCCGTGATCAGAATCGCGCGCGGCGGCTCTTTTGACAGCACGCTGCGCCGGTACCAGTTCACCATCTCGGGCCTGCTCCCTGCCTCAGCACACTCAACCGGACCAGCCGCGCAGCGGGCGCGCCGCCAGCCCCCAGACATC
>CAZVCM010000256.1:0-6147 GCA_964626105.1 uncultured Thermoflexus sp. | reverse complement strand
AGCAGCCGCTCCAGCCCAGCGGAGACGGAGCCGATCGGCAGGTGGAAGCGCACAACGCGCCGCCCCTTCGCCTGCAACGCTTCGAGGTCACCCCGCGCCTGCGCGCGCTTGAGCGCCATGAAATCATACGGCTCGCCCGGGATCGGGATCTCCTCGTTGTTCTCAACCGTGATCTGGATGAAGACACCGGTGTTCGGGCCGCCCTTGTGAAGCTGGCCGGTCGAGTGCAGGAAGCGCGGCCCATAGCCGAGCGTGACTGCGCGCATCGTCGCGTGGCCCAGCTCGTTACGGATCGCCGCTAGCAGCTTGTCGTGCTTCTCGGTCGGCGCCAGATACGCCATCAGCGCGATATAGTCGCCCGAGCGCGCCTGAGCCATGTGCGCCAGCAGCAAATTGATCAGGTCGCCATAGTGGAAGCCCCGCTGCTCGCCGATGCGACGCAGCGTCTCAACCGTGCGCGGATCGGCGTAGAACTGCAGGCCGTCCTCGTCCAGCACCGGCGCCTCACGGCGTGCCGCGCCGTGTTCCTTCAGATAGTCGAGCAGCGCTTTGGTCTTGGCTTTGCTCTCGCCCACATTCGGCTGATCGAACGGGTCGATCTGCAGCAGATACCCGAGCACCGCCGTCGCGAACTCCCAGCGGAAGAACTCGCCGCCGAGTGCGTAGGCGTCCTCGATCGTCAGCGTCACGACCGGCTGCCCGGTGTGCTTCAGCAAGTCGACCTGGTGATCCAGCTCGTCTGATGCACCGTCGAGCCTAAGGTACACGAAGAAGCGGTCGTCATCGAAGTCACGCGCCTCCGAAGGCACCAAGTTCGCCACCGGTACGATCCCGCGTCCCTCTTTGCCAACGCTCTCCGCGATCAACTGCTCCACCCACAGGCCGAACGTGTCGATCCCGGGCGAGGCGACCAGCGTCAGCTTGTCCGCGCCGCGCTGCGCCAGGGCGTACATTGCCGCGCCGAGCCACACCGCCGGGTTCTTCGCCGTCGGGATCGTCGGCCCGCAGGCAGTCGCCATGCGGCGCGCATTCTCCACCAGGCGCTCGATGTCCAGGCCCATTACCACCGCGGGGACCAGCCCAAAATAGCTCAGCGCGCTATAGCGCCCGCCAATATCCGCCGGGTTGAGGAAGATGTACTTGAAGCCGTTGTCGCGCGCGGTCTTCTCCAGCGGCGATCCCGCATCCGTGATGACGCAGAACTGATCGCCCGCCGCGCTGCCGCGCCGTTCTTTGACCAGGCTGTAGAACATCTTGTAGAGCGAGATCGTCTCGATCGTCGTGCCGGACTTCGACGAGACGATGAACAGCGTGCGGTCGAGGTCGATCTCCTCGGTCGCCAGGCGGATCGCCTGCGGATCGGTCGTGTCCAGCACGAGCAGATTAGGGAAGCCATCGAGCACGCCGAATGTCTGGCGCAGCACCTCGGTCGCCAGGCTGCTGCCGCCCATACCGAGCAGTAACGCGTGCGTATAGCCCGTTTCGCGGACTTCGTCGCGCAGCGCCAACAGCGGCGTGTAAAACTCATCCGGCGCATTGACAACATCCAGCCAGCCCAGCCGGTCACGGATCGCTTGCTGGCGAGCGATCTCTTCCTTCCAGACCGACGCATCCTTCTCCCAGATGCGCTGCGGGATGTGCTCGCGGTCCAGGCAAGCGAGCGTGTCTTCCACGGTCGTCTCGAACCCCGCGATCGCGGCATCCTGGTGCGCCATCACACCGGTCAGCATAACCTGCCGCTTGCCCTCAACCGTGTCGAGCAAGCGCCGGTAGTCGTTCGCGAACGACTCCACGCCATCGCTCTGAAGCTGCTGCGTGACCTTGTCCATCTGCACGCCTGCTTCGGCCAGGTCGCGCATCAGCTTGCTCGCCCCGTCGATATCCTGGTCAATCGTGCGCGCCACCGTGCCATGATCATCGAAGGCTTCGATGGTCGCCGGGGGCAGCGTGTTCACCGTGTGCGGGCCGATCAGCGCGTCCACGTAGTAGGTGTCGGGATAGGCCGGGTTCTTGGTGCTGGTGCTGGCCCACAGCGGGCGCTGCACGCGCGCTCCAGCGGCTACCAATCGCTCCCAGCGCGGGCCGTTGAACACGTCGAGGAAGTGACCGTAGACCAGCTTGGCGCTGGCAATCGCCGCCTGCCCCATCATACGGCGCGTGTGCTCGGTGCTTTCAAAGCTGCCGCGCATCCGGGCGGTACGGATGTTGCTCTCCAGCAGGTTATCAACCACGGTATCAATGCGGCTAAGGAAGAAGCTCGCCACCGACGCGATCTGCGCGATGTCCAGCCCTTCATCGGCGCGGCGCTCCAGCGCGCGCAGGTAGCGCTCGACAACCTTGGCGTAGTTCTCAAGTGAGAACAACAGCGTGATATTGATGTTGATGCCCGCGTAAAGCGCTTCCTCGATCGCGTCCAGCCCTTCTTCCGTCCCCGGAATCTTGATCATCACATTCGGGCGGTCCACTGCGGCGAAGAGGCGCTTGGCCTCGCTGAGCGTGGTATCCGTGTCGTACGCCAGCAGCGGCGAGACTTCGAGGCTCACGTACCCGTCCTCGCCATCTGTGCGGTCGTACACCGCCAGCAGCACATCCGCCGCCGCCTGAATATCCGCAATCGCCAGCTTCTCGTAGATCGTCGTCGCGTCCAGATCAAGCAGCGTTTTAATCGTGTCGTCATACTCATCGCCGTCGCCAATCGCCTTGGCGAAGATCGTTGGGTTCGAGGTCATGCCGACAATGCCGCGCTCGACCAGTTTTTGCAGTTTGCCGGATGTCATCAGGCCGCGCGTGATGAAGTCCATCCAGATGCTTTGGCCGTGTTTCTGAATTTCAATCAGCCGGTTGTTACCCATCAAAGAAGCCTCCTAAAGCAGCCTTTCAAAACTCTGCGCAACGCGTGCTCTAATAAGACAACGTGGCTTCACCGCCACGCTGCACTCAACGCCCAAAACCGCAAAACACCGGCGGCCATCGATCGCGCGCCGTCTGCTGGCTGATTCAGCGAACACACAGGGGCCCCGCCCGCTAGCTGCGCGGTGCGCCGATCCCCGCTTGTTCGATAGCAAGCACTTTGCGGTGGCGGCGGACGTGACGCTCCTCTTCCACCTGGAAGCGCGCGCCCACATACGCCGTAACGATCTCTTCTGCGAGCGCCGGGCCGATAACCCGGCAGCCGAGGCAGAGGACGTTCATATTGTCGTGCTCGACGCCCTGATGTGCGGAATACGTGTCGTGACAGAGCGCAGCGTAGATACCGGGCACTTTGTTCGCGGCGATACTCGCGCCGACGCCGCTGCCGCACACCACGACCCCGCGCTCGACTTCGCCAGCCACCACCGCCCGCGCGACCGCCTCGGCAAAATCCGGGTAGTCCACCGCGCGCTCGGCGCTGTTCGTGCCCAGGTCCACGATCTCATGCCCCTGCGCACGGAGCACTTCGGCCAGCGTTTCTTTCAGCGGGAATCCAGCGTGGTCAGCGGCGATTGCCAGTTTCATACCGCGTTTACTCCTATGGCGTGTAACGGCCCGACACTTCACCTTCCGATTATACCGTATCCGGCAAAAACCGCAGAAGCCTCGCGCGAGGGCGAGGCTTCTGGAAACGATCGATCGGCGAGGACCGGATTAGCCGGGCGCGAGCGTCGCGGTTGGCACCGCTGGGTTCGCGGCATCCTGGCCCGCAGACATCGTCGGCGCGCCGCTCGGCACGTTGTCAGACGCATTGTCGCTCGGCGCATTCAAGGGCGCCGTTGGCACAGCCTGGCCGGGCGTGTCGGACACGCAGCGGAAACCGATCGAGGGCGTTGGACTACCCGGCTCGGCGGACCAGCGGTGCATCGAGCGCAGGAACAGCGGGGCCGAGTCCCACGCGCCGCCGCGCAGCACGCGCTGCGTGCCGGAGATTGGCCCCTGCGGATTCAGTGCGAGGGTGGGGTTGGTCGCCAGCTCGCTGTAGTAGGTCGGTGAGAACCAGTCCTGCACCCACTCCCAAACGTTTCCCGCCATATTGAACGCGCCATAGGGGCTTCTACCCTCCGGATACGAACTCACCGGGACGGTACCTCGGTCGGGGTTAATCGACGACATCGCCCGCGAGCCATCAAACTCGAAGCCCCAGGGATAGTAATGGTTATCCGGCCCGCGCGCGGCGTGCTCCCACTCGGCTTCGGTTGGCAGGCGGCGGCCCAGCGCGTTGCAGTACGCTTCCGCGCCCCACCACGTCACCTGTGTGACCGGGTGATTGCTGTAAAACTGCGGGTTCTTGACCGAATATTCCTCGCCGTCGTAGTTGAGGTAACTCGTCTCGGGCTGTTCAAGCGAGGTGTTGACGCACGGCTGACCCAGGCAGCCGTTCTTGTGGCTCTCCGGCCCCATCCAGTTCAGAAACGCGACATACTGAGAGGTAGTGACTTCCGTCTCCTCGATCTGGTACGGATCCAGCGTCACCTGGTGCGCGGGAGTCGAGTCCTGCGTCCAGAGGATGTCGCATTCCCGGTCGTACAACGCACACTCGTCCACCGCCTGGCTGGCTTCTTCGGTGGTGGTGCCCATCGTGAAGCTGCCGCCATTCACCGCCACCAGCCGCGACGCGATCGCCATTAACTGCGGGTTCGCATCCGAACCGATCCCCGGCGTCGGCGAGGCCAGCCCGGTGACGGGCGTGCCCTCAACCACCGTATCTTCGGTCAGGCCAGCAGCGCCCTGCCCCTGCATGGCAAGCGGCGCGTTCAGCCCGCCTTCGTCAGATTCGTCCGGGGTCGTCGGAGCGTCGCCGAGCACATCCCCGACCGCCTGCCCGCTCACCCCCGTTGTGGATGGCGTTGTGTCGGTGGGCTGCGTCAGATCACCCGCGTCGGGTGGCACGGGCGGCTCCGTCACGCCAGTCTGCTCGCTCTGCGCGGCAGGGTCATCGGTCGGCAGGACGGACGTCGTCTCCTCACCGTTCAGCGCGTCGGTCCCCGGCAGCGCCGACGGTGTCGGCTCGGGCGTGTTTTGCGCGTCAATTTCCCCGGTCCCGTCATCGAGGGCGTCGAGCGCCTCAAGCGGTTCCTCTGTTTCGTCCGTCACCATGGGCGCGCCAGCCTCAAGCAGCGCTTGTTGCGCGTCGATCGTGGCCTGCTGCGCGGTCAGCGTCTGCTGCAAGCCAGCTTGCATGGCGACTTCGGTCTCATTGGGCACAATCACCGTGTCTGGCTCGTCTTCGCTTTCAAACGCGGACAGCGAAAGCGCGCCCACGGCGTACGCCCCAACACAGACCACCATCGCGACGCCCAACCCAATGACGACGCCCATCAGGGTCCACTGCCAACCCGCGTCACGCGTGCGACGGCGCAGGTTTCCATAGTCGTTCATAGAAGTAACGCTCCTTACCCTCACAGTTTCCGGGCCGGTGACCAGCCTCAGATGCTTCCAATAATACCGTTCCCATTCTGCAAGACCAAACGGTTAGCCTACGCTTCTTCACCGCTCGCAGCCTCGGCAGCTTCAAGCGCCTCGGCGTCGCTTTCGTCGGGCATGTTATCGCGCAGGCGCCGGTATGTCGCCTGCAATGTTAGCGCATCCGCCACATGGAACGGAATCGGCGCCTCAACCGCAACCGACCCGCGCACGTCGAAATCGATCATCGCCTGCAACAGCTCGCGATATTGGAGATCAGCCTCATTGAGCGGCAGGTGGTTGCGCTCGCCGCGCGGGCCGTAATCGATCCCGGAGAGGTGCGCGTGCAGCGTTTCCAGGCCGGGCCGTCCCAGCGCCGCCTCGACCCGCCGGAAGACGTCCGCGAACTCGTCATAGCTGTTGACCAGTCCCTCGCGGGCGTGCAGGTGCGCGAAATCAATACACGGCAGCACGCCGGGGATCTCGCGACTCAGTTCCAGCAGCTCGTCGAGTGTGCCGATCATCGCGGGCTTGCCCATCGTCTCCGGGCGCAGGATCACGTCGATCCCTTCTTCATCGAGGATACCGCGAATCTCCAGCAACTTCTCCTTCATCCGTTCGTAAACTTGTTCAGGGGGTTGGTTATGATACGAGCCCGGATGAAAGACGATATCACGCGCGCCCGCGCGACAGCCCTTACGCCCCCATCCCCGCAACCCCTCGTCGCTTTTAGCCATGAATTCAGCCGTGTGGGTTGTGATTTTGATAAAA
>CAZVCM010000255.1:0-6152 GCA_964626105.1 uncultured Thermoflexus sp. | reverse complement strand
CGATGAAAACGGAAATACCCCCGCGCTGACTGCTTCCACGCCCACGGGTCACGCGGAGCACGCGCAGTTGACGTCGAAGGTGCCCGCGTTCGTCGCGCCGAGCTTGTGCTGCACGACCGACGCCGTGCCAGGCGAGACGTAGTCCGGCGTGTCGGTTGCGACGATGATCAGGTCGAGCGCTTCCGGCAACAGATTGGCGCGCTCCAACGCCTGACGCGCGGCGTGCACCGCGAGATCGGACGTCACCTCATCCTCGCCGATCAGCCGCCGCTCGCGGATGCCGACGTTGTCGATCAGCCACTGGTTCACCTCTTCGCCGAGGATCGTCTCGATCTCGGCGTTGGTGCGGACCTTTTCGGGCAAATAGCGCCCGGTGCTGATGATCTGCGCGTAGCGTGGCATAACGGTCTCTCTCACTCTACAGGGCCTCTACAACGTCACCACAGCGCCAACGTGACTCAACGTCACAACGACGACGCGCCGCGCCGCAAATGTGCGTGAAACAGCGCGTTGAACTGCTCCGGCTTTTCGATGAACGGGGTGTGCCCGGCGTCTTCGATCACCTCTTCAGTGAACCAGCCACCCCGCGCCGCGTACTGCTCCAGCACAGCGCGCGTCTGGCTGACCATCGGCTGCGGCGGATAGACGTCCTCGCCGGGGTAGCCCGGCACAAACCCCAGCTTGCCCAGCCCGCCCATGTCGAACAGCGACAGGTCGGACACGATCTGATCTTCCGCGCCGCGCACCCACAGAACCGGCGGCTTCGGGTCGGCGTTTAGCAGCGGCTCGACGCCCGGCAGGTACTTGGGCGACATGGCGTTGATCGGCCCCCACACACCCGGCGCGACCCCCGGCCAGTTATCGGACGAGACGAAGTCACCCGGATACTGCTCTGACCCAACATGCTCCGACAGCAGCGACGAGAGCAAATCTTCCTCGCGCGCCGGGACGAACGGTGGCTTCCAATAAAAGGTGTTCATGACCACGCGCGGTGACGCTTGCGGGTTGTCCGTCCCGCGATCACCGGCAGCCATCAGCTTTGGAAAGTCCGGATTCACCACGCCACCCCCCGATCCGGCGAAGTCTGGCATTGTCGGCTGGCCATCCAGCCCCTTCGTGCCACCGAACCCGTACGGCGAGCCGGGGTCCGACAGCGTGACAGTGCGCAGACGCGCCGGATAGTCCATGATCATCTGCCAGATTATCGCGCCGCCCATCGAATGCCCGACGACGTGCGTCCGTTCAATGCCGAGTTCGTCCAGCAGCGCGCGCAGGTCGTCGCTGAAGTCGCACATTCCGCGCGTGGCGTCGATCTTCTGCGCCGGGTCCGCGCCACCATAACCACGCAGGTCCGGCGCGATGCCGCGCATCCCGCTCGGCAGGGCGAGCATTGTCTCTTCCCAGAACGTGGCGGATGACGCGTTGCCGTGCACGAACAGCACAGGCTCGCCGTCATCGGGCCCGCTAAACAACACCCGCGTGCGCAGGCGCGGCGTCGTCACCGTGAGAGCAGTGATACCAGGCAATGTTGGAACGCTCATGAGTCGCCTTTTCCTTTTGTTACGATGCGCTAAAGAAATCGATCAGCACGCGATTGGTCTCGTCCGGTTTTTCGATGTTGAACAGGTGCCCCGCCCCCGCGATCTCGACCACGCGCGCGTCCGGCCACGCCTCCGCGATGGCGTAGCTGTTGGCGGGTGGCGCGACCTCGTCGTGCTCGCCCACGATCAACAGCACCGGCATCGGCGGCGCCATATCGGTGATGTGATCGGCAGCAAAGTACGCCAGGCCGGATTGACTCTGCCGCAGGTAGAGTTCGGGCGGCTGCTGGCTCCGGAAGCGCAGGTCGATCAGTTTCTGAAAGCCTTCCGGGTCGCGCGTCTCGAACCTGTCTGCGGTCGCGATGCGCGTCCCGCGCTTGACCAGTTCCAGCGGGTCACCGGAGCGATCCTGAAGCGCCTGCATTGCGCGCGGTGAGGGCATCGCCACACGCGGCCCCCAATAGAGCGTCGAGCCGAGCCCGAGCCGGGTAATCCGCTCCGGCGCGTGGCGCGCCATAAAAACCGCAATGCCGCCGCCCATCGAGTGCCCAAAGACACCCGCGCGCTCAATGTCAAGCGCGTCCATCAGGCCGAGCGTGTCGTCGGCCATCATTTCGAGCGTGTAGGGGATATCTGGCTTGTCAGAGTCGCCCACGCCGCGATTGTCAAAAATCAGCACGCGGAAGCGCTCGGACAGCGGACCAACATTCCGCCACCACGCCTCGCGCCACTGCCCGACGCCATTGATCAGGATCAACGTCTCGGCGTGGTCCGCGCCGTGAAGTTCGTAGTAGAGCGTGATGTCGTTCGCCTTGATTTTCGGCATTCTGTGCCTTCCTTTGCCTCGCCCGCTCCGGCCACTCTAACGGGCAATCGCTGCCAAAACCCGCCCGCAGGCCGTCAAACCCTCTCAGGATGCGGCGCCATACCGCCGGACAAGTTCCTTCTTGTCGATCTTCCCCGCGCCGGTCTTCGGCAGCGCGTCGACAAAGACGACCGAGCGCGGCACTTTGTAATGCGCCAGGTGCTCGCGCAAGAAGGCGATCAGCCCGGCCTCGTCGAGTGGCTTGCCCGGCTCGCGCACCACGATCGCGCGTCCGACCTCGCCCCACAGATCGTCCGGCACGCCGATCAGCGCTGCTTCCTTGATCGCGGAGTGCCGGTACATCACGCTCTCGACCTCGGCGGGATAGACGTTCTCGCCGCCGGAGATGATCATGTCCTTGAGCCGCCCGACAATCGTGTAATAGCCTTCCGCGTCGCGCACGGCGAGGTCCCCGGTATACAGCCACCCGTCACGGATCGCGGCGGCGGTCGCTGCCGCGTTGTTCCAATAGCCGGGTGTGACGTGCGGACCGCGAATGAGCAACTCGCCCGGCTCCTCAGCGTCGCACTCCGTCCCGTCAGGCCGGACAACGCGCACATCAATGTGCATCAGCGGCAGGCCGACTGCGCCCGGCTTGCGGCGTACGTCCGCCTGCGGCAGCCAGAAAGTGTTCGGTCCAGCTTCGGTCAGCCCATAACCGGTCTTGAAATCGACACCTTTCGCCCAGAACCGCTCGAAGACCGGCATCGGGCACGGCGCGCCGCCGTTGATCACGAGCTTGAGACGCGAGAAATCCGCCTTGGCCCAGCGCGGGTGCTGCTGCAAGACGATCCACATCGTCGGCACGCCGAAGAACAGCGTCACCTCGCCACTCTCTACCAGGTCGAAGACCTGATCGGCGTCAAATCCGGCGCACAGCACGTTCGTCCCACCGCAGTGGATAATCGGCAGCGTGAAGACGTTCAGCCCGCCGGTGTGGAACAGCGGCGAATTCAGGATCGCCACGTCGCGAGCGTCCAGTTCCCAGCTCATCACGGTGTTGATGCTGTTCCATGTCATGTTGCCGTGTGAGAGGATCGCGCCTTTGGGCAGGCCGGTCGTGCCGCCGGTGTAGCAGATCACCCAGGGCGAGTCCCAGTCGAGATCAGGGCGCGGCGCGGTGAGCTCGGCGGGATACGCGGCGCGCTCGCAGAAGTGGCGATCGCTCTCATGCGCCCGCGCGTCCAGCGCGACAAAGTGCCGCACGCTCGGCGCGCCGCGCAGCCGGTTGACGATCTCGGTAAACCCGCCGGAGTAGATCAGCACGACCGGCGCGGCATCCCGCAGCAGCGCATCCAGCTCGCCGACCGCCAGCCGCCAGTTGAGGTTTTGCAGCACCGCGCCGATCTTGCCGCATGCCATCCACACGTCGAGATAGTCCATGCTATTCGTCGCATATACGGCGACGCGGTCGCCCGTTTCCACGCCGAGCGCGCGCAGATAGTTCGCGGTCTGGTTGGCTTGCGCGTTCCACGCGGCGTAGGTCACGTCGCGCCCGGTGATCGTGTCGCGGATCGCGATTTTATCCGGCGACAACTGCGCGCGGCGCTGCAAAAAATCTGTGATGTAAATCGACTTTTGCTTCATGCCTTAGTAATCTATCGAAATGAGCTAGCATAGCGGCGCGCCGGGAAGACCTCATCCCTTAACCCCCGTCCCTTTTTCCCCTCTCCGCGTGCGGAGAGGGGCCAGGGATGAGGTTCCGCGCAGCAACGAAATACGCTCATTGCTTTCAATAGGCCGCCTAATACTACAATACCAGCCCGCCATCCACGCTCAGCACCACGCCGTTGACGTACGATGCCTCGTCCGACGCGAGGAACAGGTACGCGCTGGCGATATCATCCACCGTGCCCAGGCGGCGCACCGGCGTACGCTCGATCAGGCCGTTGATCACCTTCTCCGGCACGGTCTTGATCATGTCCGTCTCGATGAAGCCCGGCGCGATGGCATTCGCCGTGATGCCCTTCGGCCCCAGTTCTCGCGCCCAGACGCGCGTCATACCGATGACCGCGGCCTTCGTCGCAACATAATTCGTCTGTCCAAAATTGCCATACAGCGCCACGACCGACGCGGTGCTGATGATCCGCCCGTAGCCGCGCTCGATCATCGGCCCGGCGACGGCTTGCGCCATGTTGAACGCGCCCTTGAGGTTCACGTCCACCACGCGGTCAAACTCTTCTTCGGACATCTTGATCAGGCGGGCGTCACGCGTGATTCCGGCGTTGTTCCCGAGAATGTCGATCTGCCCGTAAGTGGCCAGCACGCGCTCGACCAACGCGTGAACCTGCTCGCGCTGCGTCACATCGCACGGCTCAGCGATCGCCGCACCACCACTGGCGAGAATCTCGGCGGCGGCGCTGTGCGCGGTGGCTTCGGCCACATCCACGACGACGACTTTGGCGCCCTCGTTGGCAAAACGCACCGCGATCGCACGGCCAATCCCCTGCCCGGCGCCCGTAATCACGGCGACCCGGCCTTCTAAACGCTTGCTCATTGCAAACCCTCTCTTGATATTATCCACGCAAAGGCGGCGCTATCCCCAGCGGATCGCGCTCGCGCTCCAGGTGTAGCCCGTTCCAGCCCCCGCCAGCACGATCAGGTCGCCCGGCTGAATCTTCCCCTGCTCTAACCCCAGCGAAAGCGCCAGCGCCTGATCGACGCTCTGGATGTGCCCGTAATGCTCAAGATAAACGGATTGCTCCGGCGTCAGCCCAACCGCGCTCAGAATCTCGTTGTAGAACGAGCGCTTCATGTGCGTGATGCCCAGGAAGCGCAAATCTTCGAGCGCGTAGCCGCTCTCCGTCACCGCCTCGGTGATCACCTCGACGAAGCGCCCCAGGGAGACTTCGCCCAACCGCTCGGCCATATACTCAGCGTTGCGCACGTCCAGGCGGCCATGCAGCGTGCCCATCTCACCCGGCAACAGCGCGACACCGTCCTCAGCGGGAGTCATCACCACCGTATCCGCCAGCGAGCCGTCCGTCCGCACCGCTGACTCCAGCACCTCGTTGTGCGCCTGCCCGCGCCGGAAGACCAGCGCGCCTGCCCCCGCGCCGAAGTTGAACATGAAGCGGGTGCGCATGTTGCCAAAGTCGATCAGGTCGTTTTCGCGGCTGGCGCTGACCAGCAGCACATTCTCCAGCCGCCGGTCGAGGCGCATCATATTACGCGCCGCTTGAAACGCGATCGGTGCCCCCGCGCACAGCGCGTACATCTCGAAAGCGTAGGCATTGGTCGCGCCGAGGTCGTTCTGAATCTTCGACGCGGCAGACCACACGATATGGTCTTTATACTCGCTGCCATGATAGATGATCAGGTCGAGGTCTTTGGCGTCCAGTCCCGCATCCGCCAGCGCGCGCTCGGCGGCGCGGACCGACATCGCCGTGATGGTGTCGTCCTGCCCGGCGACGTGCACCTGTTGGATGCCCATCTTGTCGCGCACGACGAACTCAGGCAGGCCCGTGCGCGCCGCGATCTCCGCGCCCGTGACGATCGGTTCGGGAATGTAGAGGCCGATGCCGGCAATACCGACAGTGGGGAGTGCGGTCAAAGCCATATCCGTATCCGAAAAAAGAGTTCCGCGAAAGCGTAAAAGTGCTGTTTGTCTAAGGCTAGCGCGCGCCAGTTACGCGCGAGTTACGGGGAAGCAGCGGTTAGCGATTAGCACGATCCTGCTCTTGGCTAACCGCTAATCGCTCATTGCTTGTGCTTAGATGTCCAGCGCCACACCGAGCGCGGCGAGC
>CAZVCM010000254.1:0-6181 GCA_964626105.1 uncultured Thermoflexus sp. | reverse complement strand
GCCACCGCGGGCGCCTGATCGCCATCGTACAGCACCTGCTGGCGCAGCGTGTCGAGCACTTGCAGCGCGCCGAGGTTCCGCGCCGTGTAGCCATAGCGCAGGTGCTCAGCGTCGAAGATCGCGGTGTTGGCGTCTGGCGGGGTTGAGGGATGCACGCCGTCCGGGTCGAGGCCGTTGTTCGGCAGCGCGACCATCGTCTGCCAATAGTTCCACAGCGGGACGTCGTACATCTGCGCGATGCTGATGATCGCCTGGTTGAACTCGGTCACGCGGCCATCGGTCGCCGGGTTGTACTGCTTCGGCGGAATGGTGCTCAGCACCGGGATCACGCCCATGCGGATCGACGTGCGCACGATGGTGTCGAGGTTGGCGCGGAACTCCGCCAGCGGCAGCCCGCCGGAGTCATTCGTCCCGAACATGATCAGCGCGACCGCCGGTTTGACGACGCGATACTCGCATTCGAGCGGCGTCTCACCGGGGCGGCAGATGTTCGGATCGGCGTTGGCCGGGTCGAGCGCGCTGGTCGTGCCCCAGCCGTTGCGCGCGGCGATGGACGAGGCGGCGAACGGGTTCGCGCCGCGCCCGTTCGGGCCAGAGAACCAGCCGATCGCGTCGCGCAGCGTCTCGTACTCGCCGAGGTGATAGTGCGGCGTGCCGAACTGCGTCAGGAACTGCGGCGCGGCGCTGATGCTGTCGCCCACTCTTGTAAAGGCGAAGGGAATGTTCCCCTTCGAGCGGCCATCGAGGAAAATCTGGCGCGCGGTCGAGGTCACGCCGCTGATCGCCGCCAGGCTTTCGACCGAGGGGGGCGCGTCCTCGGCGCTGCCGGTGATCGCCAGCCCGCTGACCTCGCGCTCCACGTCGAGATATTCCGCCGATACCCAGCCGTGCTGCCCGCCTTCGGTGATCACTTCGACCCACGCGCCGTCATCCGTTCGCCCGACCAGTTCCAGCGGCGCGGACGCTTCCAGGTGCGTGAGGATTTCGCCGCCGGTGCCGGGTGTGATGCGCAGGCGCAGGCTCCAGCACGTCTCGCACACGCGCCCGGCGATCGCAGAAGGGGTAGGCGTGTCGCTCGGCGCCGGGGTGTGCGATGGCACAGGTGTGAGCGTTGGCGCGGCGGTCGGCAGCGCGAACGGCGTGCGGGTGAGCGTGGGCGTCAGGCTCGGCGCAGCGGTGACGATGGGCCGGAACGTCGGCGAGGTCGGCGGCGGCGTGAGGCTCGGCGCGGGTGTGGACGAAGGCAGCGCCAGCGGGGTCGCGCTCGCGTCCGGCGCGCCGGTGGGCGCAGTCGTGGGCGCAGACGCGCCCGGGCGCGTCGCCCACACAACGGGCGTTGGCTCAGTTTCGGGCGGCGCCGGGTCCTCTCCGAGCGTGCAACCCGCCATCCCCAGCGCGATCATCAGCGCGATCACGAGCACGAGCAGGAGCCGCTTCGATGCGTGCATCCGTTTCTCCGTGTGCAGCGAAAGTCACGCCGGTATTGTAGCATGGACGCCAGACGCAGCGGAAAAGCGGCGGCAAAGCGACTCTTCGCTCCTATTTACACCGCCCCACACATCGAGTAGAGTGGTGGTGAAATGGGATGGTGCCAATGATTTTCTGGCAAGGAGACGTTACGATGAAACGGATGGCGATCGGTGTCGTCGTCATACTCGCGCTGCTGGCGGGCGCGCTGCCCGGCGGATCGCCCCGCCCCGCCGCGGCGCAATCGCCTAACGCCTGGACCAGCTATGACATGAACCTGCGAACCGGCCCTGGCCCCGATCACGCCGTGGTGACGCAGCTTCCGTCCAATACGCCGCTGGTGCTCGAAGCGCGCGACGAGGCTGTGACGTGGTTCCTCGGGCGCACCGCGGATGGCGCGTATCGCGGCTGGCTGTCCGGGCTGTACCTGACGTATGCCAACGGGTTCTCCGGCGCGCTGCTGCCGGTGTCGAGCGAGATCGTCGAGGGCGCGCAAGCCGCGCCACCTGTGCCCGCTGAACCGGCCCCGGCGGAGTCGTCCGAGGGCGAGGCCCCGGCAGGCAGCCTGAGCGCGCGCTCCCCGAACAACATGAACGTGCGCGGCGGCCCGGGCACGACCTTCCGCGCGATTGGCACGCTGGCGCCCGGCACCACGCTGACGCTCGAAGCGCGCAACGCGGACGGGACGTGGGTGCTCGGCTACGCGACGAGCGGCGGGATGCGCGGCTGGCTGGCGGCGTACCTGCTGGTGATCAACGGCAGCGTGGAGACCTTGCCCGTCAGCGCCGAGACGGTCAGCGCCCCGGCGTCGATCGCCCCACCCTCGTCGCAGTTCCAGACGCTGGACGGGATGGCGCTCGGCGGCTATAACCCGGCGCGCGTCGAGGGCATCAACTTGATGCAGGTGCCGATCGTGGCGCGCTCGACGGCTACGGCGCGCAATATCTACCTGGCGGGGCGCGCGTTGGGCCGCAACCCGAACGTGTTGGCGCGCGTGGGCGACTGCTCGTCAGAGCACTGGTACTGGCTCAAGCCATTCGCCTGGGGCCGCTACAACCTGGGTGACTACACTAACCTGCAGGCGGTGATCGATCACTTCGGCGAGTCGCTGGCCTACGACAGCGAGGCGACGCACAACGGCTACAACGCCAACGCCGTGATCGCGCAGGAATGGGCAAACCCGGCAGTCTGCCAGCGGGGTGAATCGCCGCTGACGTGCGAGTACCGGCTGCACAACGCGAGCGTCGCGGTGATCATGTTCGGCACGAGCGACCTGCTGGTGATGACGCCCTACGAGTTCGACTACAACCTGCGGCGCATGGTCGAGGAGTCAATCGACGCAGGCGTGATCCCGATCCTCAGCACGTTCCCCGGCCACAAGGCGGACTGGGACCGGACGCTGTTCTACAACAAGATCGTGGTGCGCGTGGCGTGGGACTATGACCTGCCGCTGATCAACCTGTTCCGCGCGCTTGAAGCGCTGCCGAACAGCGGCCTGGAAGAAGACGGCTTCCACCTGGGCGAGCCGGATGTCGAGGCGAACGCGACGAACCTGGCGAACCCGCAGTTCGGCTACACCGTTCGCAACCTGGTGACGCTGCAATCGCTCGACGCCGTGTGGCGCGGGGCGATGCGGTAGGAGCAGCGGATAGGCGTTAGCGGTTAGCGGTTAGCAAGAACAAAAGCAAAAGAAATCATAGCCGTAGGGGCGGAGCTTGCCCCGCCCGTGTTACTATCTCTCAGAAACGCTGGCGCCTGCTCCGCCCGCTGTTTTGTCTTGTTACCCTCATCCTGCCGCGCTTCGTTCCCCCTTCCCCCAAAATGAGAGGAGGCGCCAGGGGATGGGGAAATCTCCCCCAGCGCGGACACGCATCACCCTGGCGCGGCGGGCGGCGGTTGTGCCCGTCGCGGCACCTTCGCTATGATCTTCATCGGACCCGCATCTCGCGCTCCCGTACAGCGGATACGGCCCGTCGGCTGAGGGCTTCCGGCTGCGGCGGGCGGCGCGCCCACCCATCGCGACGCGCACAAGGGCGTATGGAACAACTGATTGTCTTTGGAACCCTCATCGGCGCGCTGGCCCTGTTCATTCACGGGCGGCTGCGCTATGACGTGGTGGCGATGCTGGCGCTGCTGGTCGTCACGATCACCGGCGTGATCCCGCAGGATGAGGCGTTTGCAGGGTTCGGACACCCGGCGGTGATCACGGTCGCGGGGGTGCTGGTGGCGAGTCGTGGGCTGGTCAACGCGGGGGTCGTGGTGGTGATCTCGCGCTGGATCGCACGCGCGGGCAACTCGCCCATGATGCAGGTGATAGCCCTGACACCGGTCGTGGTAGTCAGTTCCGCGTTTATGAACAACGTGGGCGCGCTGGCGCTGCTGATGCCGACCACGATCCGGATCGCGCGCCGCAGCGGGACCTCCCCCTCGCTGCTACTGATGCCGCTGGCGTTTGGCTCGCTGTTGGGCGGGCTGATCACGCTCATCGGCACGCCGCCGAACATCATCATCGCCAGCTTTCGAGAGTCAGCCACCGGCGAGCCGTTTCGCATGTTCGACTTTACGCCGGTCGGGCTGGGCATCGCGCTGGCGGGCAGCGTCTTCCTGGCGCTGATCGGCTGGCGGCTGGTCCCGCAGCGGCAGAGCAAAGGCTCGCGCGAGGAGTTGTTCGACATCGAGGCGTACACGACCGAGGTCCACGTCAGCGATGCGTCGCCCCTGGTCGGCAAGCGGCTCAACGAGTTCAAGAACGACATCGACATCGTCGTCAGCGCACTGCTGCGCAACAAACAACCGATTCCGTTCCCCTCGCCGTATGAGATCATCCGCGCCGACGACATCCTGATCGTCGAAGCCGGGCCGGTCGAGCTGAGTGAGTTGATCGATACGTACAAGCTCGACCTGGTGGGGCGCGCCAGCGAAGAACAGCTTGAGACGAGCGAGGTGAGCATCGTCGAGGCGATCGTCACGCCGCAATCGCAGATCATCAATCGCACGCCGCGCAGCCTGAACCTGCGCCAGCGCTACCGGGTGAATTTGCTGGCGGTCTCGCGCAAGGGGGAGCGTGTCAAAGCGCGCCTGAGCAAGACGCGCTTCCAGGCGGGTGATGTGTTGTTGTTGCAGGCGTACAGCGACGCGCTGCCGGATGTGCTGGCGGCGCTTGGCTGCCTGCCGCTGGCGGAGCGCGCGATCAAGCTCGCCAAGCCGCGCCGTCTGGCGATGACGGTCGCGCTCTTCGCGGGGGCGCTGATCCTGGCGGCGACCGGCGTCCTGCCGATCGCGGTAGCAATCGTCAGCGCTGCGGTGGCGATGATTTTGCTGGGGATCATCTCGCTGAAAGAAGCGTATGACAGCATCGACTGGCCGGTGATCGTCTTGCTCGGCGCGATGATCCCGGTCGGTTCCGCGCTGGAACTGTCGGGCGGCGCGCAGACGATCACAGACGGGCTGCTGGCGGTGGGGCGGCAGGCGCCGCCGGTCGTGGCGCTGGCGATCATCCTGATCGGGACGATGACGCTCTCTGACCTGATCAACAACGCGGCGGCGGCGGTCCTCGTCGCGCCGATCGCGCTGCACGTAGCGGAAGGGCTGGGCGTTTCTAGCGATCCGTTTCTGATGGCGGTGGCGATTGGCGCATCGTGCGCGTTCCTGACGCCGATCGGCCACCAGTCGAACACGCTCGTCATGGGGCCGGGCGGCTACCACTTCGGCGACTACTGGCGCGTGGGGCTGCCGCTTGAAATTCTCATCGTCGCGGTAGCACTGCCTCTGCTGCTGATTTTCTGGCCGCTGTAGCCCCCGCCCCTATTCAACCGTCCGCGAAATGCGCGTCTGGTCAAACTGGCCGCGCATCCCGCGCAGGCGGAACGCCAGGATGATGAACAGCACGCCGAACACGATCGCGTAGATGCCGATCAGCCACGTCAGGCCGAGCGCCCCCTCGCCGGGAAACAGAAACAGCAGCACGCCGAAGGCAATCGAAAGCAATCCGCTGAGGACCATCATCCACTCGCCCGTGATTGCCTTGCGAAGCTGGATCGCCGCGATAATCTCCATGATGCCGGTGATTACCGCCCACACCGCGATGATCGTCAGCAGGGTGAGCGCGGTGAGGTCCAGCCAGACAAAGGTGACGATCCCGACGACGATCCCGATGATGCCCTCAAGCAGCTCCGCCCACCAGCGCTCGCGCTCGCCATACGAGCGGATGCCGTTGATGACCGCGAAGACGCCGTCCACCAGCACATACACGCCGAACAGCAAAATGAGCGTTGTGAGCGTCAGGCCGGGCCAGATGAGCGCCATGATGCCAAAGAGGATGGCGAACACGCCGCGCAGAGCCAGCACCCACCAGTACCGCGAAAGCATGGATAGCATCAGAGTCCCCCTATATATCACCAGACTGAACGCACATGACCGGCACGAAGATGTGAATCGCATCGCTGCTAATCAGGTTATAGCACGCCGCGCGCGCCGCTCAGTACCTGCTGTTTAGCTGGTTTTTGCCCGATGGACACCCTACGCAGCGCGCAAAAACCGTAGAATTGAAGTATGCGAAGACATCACTGGTGGTGGAAGGGGGTTGTCATCCTCGCGCTGAGTCTGTCAGCTTGCGAGTCGATGATTGATGCGCCGATCACGCCGACCGTCGCGCCGACGCTGACGCCCGACGAAACCGCGATCGCGCTGCGCGCGAGCGCCACCCCTTCGCCCA
>CAZVCM010000253.1:0-6264 GCA_964626105.1 uncultured Thermoflexus sp. | reverse complement strand
CAAGCAGCGACGCCGTCAGCACGGGCGGCGTGTCCCAGCGGAACAGCCACCAACCCGGCCAGAAGCCATACTCTGTTTCGACGGCGAGATCGAGCACGTCTTCATGCATGGCGCGATAGAACAGCATGGCGAGAAGCGCGGTCCCGACGAGCGCGACGCCCAGCGCGGGCATGATGATCCGCCGGTGTCGCCGCAGCCACGCGTCGAAGTACAGACCGATCAGCGTCAACGGGAGGAACAACCAGTGGAACCAGGTCGTCACAATCCCCGCAAACCCGGCGAAGAACGTAGCGGTCGCGCGGTGGTCGGTGGTGTTCAGGATCAGCAGCGCCGATGACATCACTGCTGCGGCGCCCAGATACAACGCCAGGACCGCGCTCGACACCGTACGCGGCTGGCGTTGAAGTGCGATCGTCGCCAAAGCAATATAAAGGGCGATCGGGAGCAGCAACAAATAAGCCATATCGGAACCCTGAATTTCATGGGGGTGAAGCGACAGCGCGCCTCTCAGTATAGCATGGTCGTTTTTTGGGGGGAAACGTACTAGAGGGTCATTCAGGCGAATCGAAAAGGGGCACCGTGTGCGATGCCCCTTCGTTAGCCGTAGAAAATTATGGCGCGATGATCAGGCCGCCGTGCGCAGCCGGCGCGCGATGAAGACCATCGCGATCAGGCCCGCCGCCGCAATCGCGAGGACCGTGAGGCCGCTGCCGCCTTCCAGCCCGGACGAGGAGCCGAAGTCTGAGAGCAGGCCGTACTGATCGAGCGTCGCGGTCATGTCCGGCCCGGCTACTGTCACTTCGGCGTCCGGCGTGGGCGAGTCGAGCACCTCAGGCGTCGCGGTCGGCGCGAGGGCAGTCTGCGTCTGGTAGATCGAGTTGTCCGGTGTCGCGGTGGGCGGCACGCCGACCGTGAAGGTCACCTGCCCGGTTACCGGGACGTTAACCATGATCACCAGTTCCTCGGTCGGTGGGATCAACCCCTTGATGCTCTCAGGCAGCGAGTCGTAGTCGATCACCAGCCAGTAGATGCCCGGCTCGAGGTCTTGGAACTCAAACGTGCCTTCCAGGTCCGTCTGCGTGAAGGTGATGAACGTATCGCCGCCGGGGATCGGTGTGGGGGATGCTGCGTCTAGCTGCGCCAGAACGATCCCGCTTTGCCCGGAGACACGCGGCAGCGCGCTCTGGCTGTCCTCTTCCTCTTCCGCGTCTGCATCGGGTGCGGTGGCCAGCTCACCGGTCAGGCTCAGCGTGTACGGGCCGGGGCCAGAAACGCTGCTGACCTGGATTGTGTACGTGCCATCCTCGGGCAGTTCGAAGCCGTTGATCAGCGCGTCCAGCTCGGGGCCGCTGTCGTCATCTTCCACCAGCGGAGTCTCGTCGGGGCCAAGCAGCACCAGGTACATATCCATCGACGCCGGGTTGCCCGCGTTGGCCTCGATGACCACGGTGTCGCCTGCGCGGCCCTCGAAGCGCCAGAGATCGACCGTCTCGCGCTGCAGCGTCTCTTCGATGCTGTCCCCATAGGCCATCCCTTGCGGCGCGCCGGGTTCAGGTGTGCGCGTCGGCGGGCTGGTCTGCGCGGCGGTGTCTTCGGCGGGGTTGAAGATCCCGTCGCCGTCGTCGCGATACAGCCGCAGCGTGACGCCGCCAAAGATATTGCCCGTCTCGTCGATCACCTGCCCGGTGACCGAGCGCGAGGCGGATGCGGTCGCGGTCATATCCGCAAATTCTGCGGCCTGCGTCTGCGCGAGCGCGGCCTCGGTTGCGTCAAGCTGGGCGAAGGCGGTCGCCGTCGCAGCCTCATCGAGCGCGGCCTGCGTCTGCTGCTGGCTCACGGCTTCCTGCGTCTGGGTCGCCTGCTCAAAAGCCGCTTCTTGAGTTTGCGTCTGCTGTGCCCAGGCGGCCTCTTGTGTCTGTGTTTCCCGCGCCCAGGCGGATTCTTGTGTCTGTGTCTGGTAGAATTCGAACGTCGCGATCGCTTCCTGGCTGGCTACCTGCGCGATCGCGTTGGCTGTGGTCGTGGCCTCATAGGCTTCGCGCGTCAGCGTCGCATCTGCAAACGTCGTCGCGTTCATCGCAACGATCGCTGTGCTGGTTTTCTCGTTCGGGCTGGGCTCGCCATCGCCCTGCAGCGCCCACCACACCAACACCGCCACAATACCAACAACCAGCAAGACCAGCAGCGCGCCGATGATCTTAAAGGTCCGGCTGACTCCACCGCCCGGTTCGTCGTCAAATTCGGGAAGGGTCAGGTCCTCTTCGAACGGCGGCATTTCGTCCAGTTCGCTGAGATCGCCCAGGTCTTCGAAGCCCATTGTTTCCTCCGCGTTAGGTGCACGTGCGGGTGCGGCGTTGGCCCCCCATCACGAGTGGCTAGCCGAGCATTTCGAGATTCGCCAGCGGGATGACCGCGATTCGGCCATCCTCAACGCGCACGCGCGCAGCCAGCACGCGCAGCCCGCTTTCGACGAGCTGCGGCGTCTCAGGCAGCTCGATCACTTCCCCGGTGAGTTCATTCCAGGGCGCGCGCGTCAGTCGCACCCGCGTGCCGATCGCCAACGGATCGTGCAGCGCCGGGGTGCTGGGCAGCGTGCCGCCGGACGGCAGCGGGATCATGATCTCGGGCCGGTTCGCGGACCAGGGATCGGGGATCGCCGCGTCGAGCGCTGCCTGTCGTCCCATGTTACTCTGCAACAGCCGATAGATCAATTCAGTGGGCCGTCGCTGCCCAAAACCTTCAGTTAACAATACTGGGAATGGCAGTCCCAGCGCAAATTCACGCAATTCTGACGGCATGCTCGGCGCGATAACGCCTGCCAGCGCTTGCTGCTGCGCGACGAGCAGATCGCCCTTAGTCAGCGGTTCGGGGCTGAGCACCGCGACATTCCGATATTCTGAGATTCGCACATCGAGCTTGCTCAGCCCAGCGAATCCGTCTTCGGGCAGCGGGCGTAGCGTGGCGAAGGCGTACCCCCCGTTCCCCCACATGCACTGAATCAGCGCGCCGATGCCCGCGATCTGCACCGCGTGCGGCTCAGTTATTGTCGTCTCACCGGGGATCTTGGCGAGCAGCTCAATCGACTGCTCGCTGACCTGCAAGATCAGCCGCGGGCCATCCACCCGCGCAATTACGCCGCTGGCCGGGGCGTTCAGCGTGCGGGCGCGGCGCCCCTTGCCACGTTGGGCCAGCGTCTGCCCTTCGGTGACGCGCTCGCCCTCAGAAACCTCGATCCAGCCTGCGGCGCGTTCGGTGTCGCGCGTGTTGAAGTACGCCGCTACGTCGAGGATGCGATAATCGCGCAGCACGTCGCCTTGCAGCACCGTTTGCACCGCCTCGATCGCCATGCCGCTGGGAATCGCCGTTGGGCGCGGGATGGCGTGGGCGGGCAACCGGCGCTCGCGCACGATGCGCGCCAGCCCCTTGACGACGCGCGTCTCAGGATAGTACGGCATGGGCGCTCTCCTCGGGGTGTTGCGCGGCGGATGGCGTCTGCTCGGCGGGCGCAGAAACGGCTGGCGCATCCTGCGCGCTCATCGCATCCCACCACTGTTGCAGGCGCGCTGCCCGGTCGCGCGGGCGTGGCAGGCTCAGCGGGCGCCCGCGTGCGTCGAAGATAATCCCGGCGGCGCCCGCGACCACACGCTGGCGGATGCGGCGCTTGCCGCCGATCTTCAGCCCGCTGAGCATCCGCACCGTGACGCGCGCTGCAACACCCGGCGGGACCGGCGCGAGCCATAGCTCGCCGCTCTTGACCGTGTGATTGATCGTCGGGCCGCTCTCTGGCTGCACCTGGACGTGCATCGCCGCCCGGCCATAGCGCGCCTGCCCGGACGCGCTGAACGCTGTGCCAAGGGGCAGCAGCCCACTGTTTTCGAGCACTTGCACTGTAATCAGCGGCTTGAGGTAGGCGATCACTCCGGCGGCGGACAGCAAATTTGAGCGGTCGAGTGCCAGCTCCGTGACGCCTTCGGGCTGAAGCGCGTCGAGCAATAGCATCGCGCTGATGCCGGGCGATGGCGCTTCGGTCAGGATCGCGCCTGCGCCAATGATCGGGTCGAAGGAAGGCGTTTGCTCGTCCGGCGCAATACGCCATCCCTGGCGCGCGCCACTCACCAGCGTGCGGATAACCTCGCGGGCCAGCGCTTGCTCGATCTGAAGTTCTTCGGGCGTGCCGGGGATCGTGCCGGGACGCAGCGTCTTGTTGTGCGCGTAGTCCCACAAATCATCGGGCGCGATCTCGAACGGCAGCCATTCCGACACGCGCTGTGGTGTGACCTCTTCCAGCGCGCTGAGGAAGTGATGCCCTACGCCGAGGTCGGTGCGGATGGTGTAGGCAGGCTCGCCGCGCAGCCCGGCGACGATCACGCTATTGGCGCTGCCAACATCGACGATCAGCGGCCCGGCAGCGCCTCGACGGCGCGGCAGGGTGTTCAGATAGCGCACGGTGCTGATGTAGCCCTGCGGCGTGGGCACGACGCCAACCTGGCTATGCCGCCCGACATCTGCAAAGCCGCTTGCGCTCTTGCTGCGATAGTCGTCGTAGACCAGCGCAAGCTCAATCTGCGCAGGAAAAAGTTGCTCACTGTTGTGCGCGGGACGCACGTTTTTGGCGGTGAACACGTCGGTCAGCGGCTCCAACAGCCGCTTGACGCGCTCGCGCAGGCGCTGGTTTCCGGCGAATAGCACTGCGGGTACACGCCCGCGCGCGATCAGCGCCAGCGCATCCCGCACGCGCTCGACCAGGTCCAGCACGAGAAGCTCTGCGCCCTCGTCCGTCCCGCCGACGATCACGATCAGGTCCGGCTCGCCCTGCACAATCGCATTGATCTGCGCCTCTTCGCCGCGCATATCGTCGGGCGTCAGCACGTCCGTGATCGTCACGTAGCTGCCCGCCAGCGCGCGCAGGCCGCTCGCCAGGCTGATCTCGGGTGTCAGGCCCACCAGCAGGACGCGCATGGGCCGCCCGGCGCTGGCTGTCGCCAGAAACTCGTCGACGCCGTGCCCGTCGATTTCGGGCATCAGGAACAAGTCGTCCGGGTCGTTGCTGATCAACGTGCGCCCGATCTGGTTTGTCATGCGTTGGGCCGCGTCTTCCAGGCCGAGCGTGGCGCGCGCCAGGGGCGGCGCGGCGGTCGAGCGCGCGCGTGTCGCGGCAACCAACCGGTATTGCCCCTCAACCAGATCGATCAGCAGCAGGCGCGTGTGCACGTTGCCGACGTCCGCGACAAGGACCGAGGTGACGTGTTCAAAAGCCATCGACGGCTAGCCCCCTACTTTGTCGAGGATGAATTCGAGCTGGTCGCGAAAGACGCCGCTGAAGATTGTCAGGCTGGTGAGGATCGCCCCCGCATAGAGCGTGCCGAGCGTCACCACAATAAACGCCTGCCCGACGGTTGCCAGCGGCCCCAACCCGCGCGGACGCACGATCCGCCCGCCACGCTCCGCCGCGAGGTACTGAAAATAGATCAGCGTGGTGATGACACCGAGCACGATAATGACGCCTTCGATCAGGTCTTCGCGCACGGCGTTGCCCGCGTCACGCGCCAGCGGGATGACCGTCCCGCTCGCCGCACCGACGATCGCCACCGCGACGCCGGTCCCGATCAGGAACGCGAGCCCCAGGTTGCCAATCGGCGCGAGCCTGGGCGAGACCTTAAAGAGCAATAGCGCGCCGAGTAGAAACGGCACCGCGCCGACCGCGCGCATCCCCATCAACGTGGCTTCGCTGCGGTCGCCTTGCTCGACGAGCAGCGTCGCATTAATCCATGGCACGATCACGCTCTCGACGGCGACGACCGCGACATAGCCCGCTGCGACGCCGACCAGCACCGCTACGGCCAGCCGGTAGAGGAAGTTGTCGCCGAGCAGATAGCTGAAGACCATCAGCGTCAGCACGAGCGACACCCAACCGGCGATCAGATCGAGGGTTTCAGGAGTCACGATCGCCTCCGTACCAGGGCGCGGAGCAGGTTCAAAACCATGCCGAGTGTGATCAGTCCCGCAGCGGCGGCAGCGCCCAGCGCCATGCTGTGCCAGCGCGCGTCCTCCGGGTTCGGCAGGTCGAAGTCCAGGTTTTCCGGCAGCGTGTAGACGCTGCGTGCGTTGGCGTTGCGGGCGAGGTTGTAGCTGTACGCGTCCCGCACTCCCGCCAGATAGCCCGCGTAGCCCTCACTTTGGACGTAAGGGGTGATGAGCGGCTCCAGCCCAGCGGTGACCAGCGCGACTTTCGGCACGTCCATGCCGCGCAGTTGTTCGGCCCAG
>CAZVCM010000252.1:0-6264 GCA_964626105.1 uncultured Thermoflexus sp. | reverse complement strand
GCTGATCACCGCCAGCCGCCCGCCGGGCCGCAGCAGGTCGATGGCGTGGGGCAGGGTGCGTTCGACCGCGCCGAGTTCGTCATTGACCGCGATCCGCAGCGCTTGAAAGGTGCGCGTCGCCGGATGAATCTTCTCGCGCGGGCCGCGCCGGGCGCTCGCGACGACGTCAGCCAGCGCGCGCGTGGTGTGCAGCGGGCGCGCCTCGACAATCGCCTGCGCGATGCGACGGCTCTGACGCTCCTCACCATAGCGGTAGAGGATATCGGCCAGCTCGCCCGCATCCAGCAGGTTGACGAGATCGGCGGCGGTCGGCGCATCCGAGGTCGGGTCGAAACGCATGTCGAGCGGCCCGTCTTGCATGAAGGCGAAGCCGCGCTCCGGCTGGTCCAGTTGCATGGACGAGACGCCGAGATCGAGCAGGATGCCATCGACCGGCGCGCCGTCGCCCAGCCACGCGGCGATTTGCGCGGGCATGTCCTCGTAGCTGGCGTGGGCGAGCGTCGCCCGCGCGCTGAACGGCGCCAGCCGCGCCTGCGCCAGCGCCAGCGCCGCCGGGTCGCGATCCAGGCCGAGCAAGCGGACGTCCGGCGCCGCTTCGAGGATCGCGGCAGCGTGCCCACCCGCGCCGACTGTGCCATCCACGAAACGGCCCGCGCGCAGCGCTTCGACGCGCAGCAGGTCGAGCACAGGCCCAAGCAGCACAGGGATATGCGGGCGGTCAGGTGAGGTCATGGCAGCGCGCTCTCGGATGGCCGGACGATGGGGGAGAGTCTAGTCGACGCGCGCGCCCCCGGCAAACGAGACGAGACAAAAGGGGGCGATCCAGCCGAACCGCCCCCCGACTTGACGCTAGCGAGCAATATCCCACAAGATCACGTTGGCGTCGTCCGAGCCGGACGCGACGAGCGTGCCATCCGGGCTGAAAGCAACCCCGCGCACCCAGTCTGTGTGGCCGGCGAAGTTCGCGAACTCCTGCCAGGTGCCATCCAGCACCCACACGAATACTTCGCTGTCATCGCTGCCGGAGACAATCATGTCGCTGTCTGGACCGAACGCGACCGAGCGAACGTAGTCATCGTGCCCTCTCAGCTCCGTGACCGCTTCGCCAGTGGCAGCGTCCCAAATGCGCACCTTCCAGTCGTCGCTGCCCGTGGCGATCAGCGTGCCATCCGGGCTGAACGAGACGCTGCGCACCCAGTCAGGATGCTCCATCGACAGCACTTCCTCGCCAGACGCCACGTCCCACACATGCGTCAAGGAGTCAGCGCCGCCGAAGGCGAGCAGCGCGCCATCCGGGCTGAAGGCCGTACCATAGACGGAGTTCACATCTTCGACCAGAACGGATTGTTCCTGCCAGGTGCTGTCCAGCGCCCACAGGCGCACCGCGCCATCGTCACCACCAGAGGCGAGCAGCGCGCTGTCCGGGCCGAACGCGACGGTGTTCACCGCGCCGGAATGCCCCGCCAATTCGGCGACCATCTCACCGGTCGTCACATCCCAGACCAGCAGCAAGCCGCCGGTGCCGCCTGCCGCGACAAGCGTGCCATCCGGGCTGAACGCCACGCTGTACAGCCAATCACTGCCTTCCAGAGATTGGACCTCTTCGCCAGTCTCGACATCCCACAGGCGAACAGTCGCGTCATCGGAGGCGCTGGCGACCAGCGATCCGTCCGGGCTGAAGGCGACCGCGCGTACCCAGTCAGTGTGGCCTTGCAGCATAGCGTGCCACTGCACGGTGTACTCAATGGTCTCGACGATTGCGAAGACCGTGTCTTCG
Source organism: uncultured Thermoflexus sp. (assembly GCA_964626105.1). Taxonomy (GTDB): domain Bacteria; phylum Chloroflexota; class Anaerolineae; order Aggregatilineales; family Aggregatilineaceae; genus DYGX01. Next base: position 4,487 of record CAZVCM010000252.1, on the reverse strand, counting down.
AATTGGCCCAGAGCGCCGGGCGTTGCCAGCGCGACGGCGACGACAATATTCGTGTCGTCAAGCTCGATTGCCAGCACCAACGCCTCTTCCCCTTCGATAGCCATGTCCAGGCGCGCTGCGGGGCGGTCACCGACGGTTGTTAGTTCTGGCGAAAGTGAGGCAGCATCAACCTCGCCACCGGAGAACCCGATCGCCATTGTGGTGATCAGTTCTTCGAGGCCCATCGACTGTCCTTCGGTGATTAGCCCCAGCATGGACGGCTCAACGATAATCAAGCCAAGCGAGCCTTCGGGGAGCGATGAGGCGTCGAAGGCGGTGGGATCGTTCGACAGAGCGACCATACCGGCATCTTCTTCGAACGTCCATCCCGCCGGATAGGAGAGCGTTAAGCTGCCGCTCGAGTAGGTTTCGGTGAGCGGGTCTTGCGCGAGCGCGGTGAGTGGTATAGCAAGCACAAAGACTGCCAACAACACGACACTCCAATACGGTATTCGTTTGTGGAACATAGGGATCTCCTTCAAAGAACGGGACCGCTCCGCACAAGACACCGGGATCAGCTCCGGTGGCAAGTGAGCGTGCCCGTAATTATAGTGGTACTTCGAAAAGCGCGCTTGTCGAGCGAGCCTGTGGGGCGCAGCTTTGGGCTGTACGAAATAGAACAAGTGTGCTATAATTATGGGCGCGATCGTGCGGTAAAATCAAGCGTTATCGGACCCGTCCGATAATCCAGGCAAGCCAGACGGGCAAACGCGAGTATCATGGCCGAATACACACCCCTTCCACATATTCAAGAAATTCTTGACAACCTGCCGACCGAGCCGGGCGTCTACCAGATGATCGACCCGAACGGCAAGATCATCTACGTCGGCAAGGCGAAGAATCTGCGCAGCCGTGTGCGGAGCTATTTCCAGCCGTCCAACATGGACAGCAAGGTGCTGCGCATCCGCCACGACGCGGCGGATATCCAGTTCATCCTGACAGGCGACGAGCTAAAGGCGCTGATAACCGAGGCGGAGCTGATCCGCGTTCACAAGCCGCGCTACAACATCATGCTCAAGGATGACAAGCGCTATCCGTACATCCGCGTGACGACCGGCGACGATTTTCCGACGGTCGAGATGACGCGGCGGCTGGATCGGACCGACGGCCACCGTTATTTCGGACCGTTTACCTCGGCGGGCGGCGTGCGCGAGACGCTCGATGTGCTGCGCCGCGCGTTCCCTTACCTGACGTGCGACCGCGTGATTACCGGTAACGACGCGCGCGCCTGCCTGTATTACGACATCAAGTTGTGTGGGGCGCCCTGCATAGGCGCGCAGACCAAAGAGGAATACTGGGACAATATCAACGGGCTGATGCGTGTGCTCTCTGGCCACGCTGAGAGCGTGCTGGGCGAGCTTCGCCAGCAGATGGAAGACGCGTCTGAGGCGCTGGACTTCGAGCGGGCGGCGACGGTCCGCGATCGGTTGCAGGTGGTGGCGCAGATATCGGCGCGGCAGCGGCTGGTGGCAGACCTCAACGCGGACCAGGACGTGATCGCGTTCGCGCAGGAGGGCAGCGACGCGGTCGTGCAGATGTTCCTGATCCGCAACGGGCGCCTGGTCGGCAGCGAGTATTTCGCGCTCGACGGGACGGAAGACGAAACGACCGATGAGATCGTCAGCACCTTCCTGACGCAGTTCTACCAGGACGCGACGGATATCCCGCGCGAGGTGGTCATCCCAGAACAGATCGACGAGGCGCGGATCATCGAGCAGTGGCTGCGGGACCGGCGCGGCGGGCGCAAGGTGAAGCTGACGGTTCCCCGGCGCGGCAACAAGCACGAGCTGGTGCGGCTGGCGGCGCAGACCGCGGTCGAGAAGCTGGGGATTCTACGCTCGCAGTGGGCCAGCGATACCGTCAAGCAAGAGACGGCACTGCGCGAATTGCAGACCGCGCTCGGACTGCCAAATCCACCGAACCGCATAGAGTGCTACGATATTAGTACCACACAAGGCACCGCGATCGTCGCGAGCCGGGTGGTGTTTGTGCAGGGCGTGCCGCGCAAAAGCGAGTATCGCCGTTTCAATATCCAAACCGTGGCGCATGACGGATCGGCTGCTTACCAGTCGATTCGCGAGGCGCTGACGCGCCGCGTCCCCCGCGATCAGGAGGCGATCGATCATCCGGTGGTGACCGCGCCCGGCAAGAAGGATCAGAGCGAGACGTGGCGCTTGCTGCCGGACCTGTTGATCGTTGATGGCGGCAAGGGCCAGTTGAACGTCGCGGTTGAGGTGTTGCAGGCGGCGGGGCTGTTTGGGCGGGTGCCGGTCTGCGGGCTGGCGAAGCAGTTTGAGGAGATTTATTTGCCGGGGCGTGAGACGCCGGTGATGCTGCCGCGCCGCAGCGAAGGGTTGTTCCTGATCCAGCGCGTGCGGGACGAAGCGCACCGCTTCGCGATCACCAGTCACCGCGCGCGCCGCCGGAAGATGGGCCTCGCCAGCCAGCTTGAGGGCGTGCCGGGGATCGGCCCAGCCCGGCGCAAGGCGCTGTTGAAGGCGTTCGACCGGGACATCGAGGCGATTCGCACTGCGAGCGTTGAGCAATTGGCTGCCGTCCCGGGCATCACGCGGGACATCGCGGAGAATATCAAGGCCGTTTTAGGCGGGTGAGCGACTCACCAGAGGAGAGCGCGATCGCTGCGCGTAAGCGCGCCGGGATCGCACAGCACCACGCATGAAGAAACAGAAAGTCACTTCGGGCGAGCGCGAGGTCAGCGCCATCAACTGGCGGCTGCTGGCCGTGTTGGTAATCCTGGTCACGCCGCTGGTGGCGGGCGGCTATTGGTTGATGACCGAGTATGTGCTGGTACCCGAGATTAGGTATCACATTGATCCGTATTCGTCGCCGACGCCCACGCCGCCGGTCGTTGCCGAGGGGCAGCCGACTTTTGTCCCACCCACGCCGCAGCCCACGCCGGTCGCCGTGGCGGAGACGGTACGGGCGGGCAGCGCGCCACTGAGTTCTGCGAATGCACGCGCGGTGCAGTTGTTGACCAGGCTCAACGGGCTGAGCAGCCCGGTCGCGGCGGTGGCCTATAGCGCGGATGGGCGCTGGATCGCGGCGGGCGGGCAGGATGGCGCGGTGCGCGTGTGGGACGCGCAGACGGGCGCGGAGCATGTGCGCGTGCAGAGCGCGAGCAACCGGGTCGATAGCATCGCGTTCCGGTCGGACGGCGCGCTGCTGGCGGTTGCCGGGCAGGATAACGTCGTGCGGTTGTTCGACGTGGCGACCGGCAGCGAGCTTTCGCCGCTGATTGGGCCGTCCGGCGCGGTGACGTCGGTTGTGTTCAGCCCGCGCGGGAACATGATCGCGGCGGCGAGCGATGACGGGAACGTGTATCTGTGGGACTCCAACAGCAGCGAGCGGATCGCGACGCTGACCGGGCATACCTCGTACGTGTCGGACGTAACGTTCAGCGCGGACGGCTCCATGCTGGCTTCGGCGGGCGAGGATGACACGGCGCGCGTGTGGAAGGTCCCGGTCGGTACGGCGCTGGCCGTGCTGGAGCACGCTGCGAACGTGGATGCGGTCGCGTTCCATCCTGAGGGCGCGCAGCTCGCCAGCGCGTCGGGTAGCGCGATCCACGTGTGGGATATTGGCGCGCGCTCGATTGTGCGTGAGCTGGCCGGGCACACCGGCGCGATCACCGATCTGGCGTACAGCCCGAATGGTGCGGTGCTGGCCTCGGCAGGAGCCGCGCTGAACGACGACACGGTGCGGCTGTGGAGCGGGAGTGATGGCCGCGCGCTGAGCGCGCTCCAGCCGGACGACCGGGTGCACGCGCTGGCGTTCAGCCCAAACGGTTACACGCTGGCGGCGGGCAGCGCGGCGTATGTGGGGTTGTGGGGCGTCGCGGGGCAGGCGGATGTGATGGTGTCTGATCCAGGGCTGGCGTCCGCGACCACGCCGACTGTCGCCACGATGCCGGATGCGCTCGATCCGGGCTATCCACAGAATGACGCAACCGATACTGCCGCGCAGATGGCGTCCCCGGGAAATGTCAGTCACAGCGAGGGGGATTGCGTGCTGACCGTGAGCCGCGAGGAAGTCAACCTGCGCGCCGGGCCGGATGTGAGCTACGATCTGGTTGGCACGCTGTCGCAGGGGATGACGGATACGGCGGAGGGCTGGGCGACGGGCCCGGATGGGTTTACGTGGTGGCGTTTGAGCACGTCGGGCGGGTGGGTCCGCGCGGACCTGGTGTCCTTCCCGGATGTGTGTTACACGCTGCCGCCGATTCGGTGAAACAAGCGATGAGCGGGTAGCCGTTAGCCAAAAGCGGTGGGGGTAAAAGCCGCGTCAACTGCTGTCAATCATGACGCGACGATGGGCACAAGACGCCGGTTCTGGCGCCTGTCAATCGCCAATCGCTAACGGCTGGTGTACTTTCCACGCACGAACAAGGAGCAGACAATGAGCACGGTCCGATGGGGGATTCTCAGCAC
>CAZVCM010000251.1:0-6265 GCA_964626105.1 uncultured Thermoflexus sp. | reverse complement strand
ACAGCCGATCCACCAGGAAACGGTGCCCATCTTCGGGTGCGGGCGGCTCGTACGCGCGCTTGATCTTGATCATGCGGCTCTCCCATTCAGGATGCCGACGACGCCCTAAAAGTCTAGCGGATTTCAGAAAAATTACCAGGGTGGCTGACCGGCTTACGCCCCTGGTTTTGCGCGGCGCAATTGCACGATCAGCGTGCCGATCGCCGCCAGCGCCAGCCCAACGATCGCCCGCGCGCCCAGCCTCTCGCCCAGGAAGATCCACGCCAGGATCGCGATCTGGATCAGCATCGTGTTGTTGATGATGCTAGTCTCGATGGCGGAAAGCGTGCGCTGCGTCAGGTTCCACAGTGTGAAGGCGAACGCTGTATTGACCACCGCCAGCCACGCGATGATCGCCCAGCTTTGCGCGCTCAGCGCTGGCAACCCTTGCGTGGTGATACCCGCGACCAGCATCACGACCGAGCCGATGCCCATACTGGCGACCGTCACCGCCAGTGGCGAAAGCGTGCGCCGCCGGTTGATGCTGCGCCCCATCACCGCCGAAGCCGCGTTGGACAGCACGCCCACCAGCACGATCGCCACGCCCACCATCTCGCGCGCGGGGATTTGGACCGGGTAGAAATACAGCAACACACCCGCCAGATAGAGCGCGATCCCGCTCCACTGCGCCCGCGTGATGCGCTCGCCCAGGAACGCGATCCCCAGCAGCGCGACCATCACCGGCGAAAAGCTGAGCAGCAGGCTCGTCGTCACAGCGGGCAGCCGCTCCAGCCCGAGGAACTGCGCGCCTTGCGTGATGGTGTACAATGCCAGACCGAATGCGATCAGCTCGGCCCAGTCGCGGCGGGGCAGGCGGCGCAGATCGCGAAATGTGCCGCGCCGCGCGGCCAGCGGCAGCAGGCAGATCGTCGCCAGCACATAGCGCAACCCGGCGAACGTCAGCGCCGGGATGTCTTCCAGTCCCTGCTTGATGAGCACCCATGAGCTGGACCACAACAGCGTGACGAACAGCGCCTGAAGCACGGCGCGAGTGTGAGAAGAAGCGGGGAACATCAACCAGCACCTTTCCGTTTGAGCCAGAATCGAGACACGCTTACGCGCGCCAACCTATCCCCTCTGGCATTTTGTGCCTCAAGGTGCCTGCCGTTCTGCGGCTTTACGTCGCGCTCGGTCCAGTCCTGGCGACGGCCAGCGGAACCCTAGCGACCCTTCAGTTGACGAAGTTCATGCAAGCATAGCAAACGCATGATGCTTAGGCAACCGCCGCGTCATGTCAGCGGCTCCAGATAGTAGATGCCTTCCGCGCCTTCGGCCATCCAGCCCTCGAGGTCGCCTGAGCGGACCAGCCACCACCAGCGGCTCTCGTCGTCGCACAGCGGGCCGCTGAGCACGTTGAAGACGCGCCCCGGCGGGATCGAATCGAGGTACTGCCCGCCGGTGTGTGGTTCGGCGCGCACGCGGCTGGGCAGCGGCGGATCGAGCGTCACGCGGCCCTGCTCGCCGGGGATCAGGCGCGGCGCTTGCGCGCCAGGGCAACTCGCTCGACCGAGCGCCAGCGGCTCGATCCAATAGGTATCGTCGCGTCCCTCGCCGATCCAGCCGCTCCATGTTCCATCGCGATCCACGCCTTCAATCCGCCACCACGCGATCGCATCCGCGCACGCCGGGCCGTCGATCACCTGAAACACCTGGCCCGGCGGGATGCGGCGCACCTCTGCGCCGCCCAACCCCGGCGAGGCACGCACCGTTGTGTTGAGCGCGGGCAACAGGGTCGTGCGCGCCGCCTGGTGCACTTGGACATGCGTTTCCAGGCCGCCGCACGCGATCGTCTCGTGCGTGGGCGTGGACGGCGGTTGCGCGGTATCCGCCGGTGTGGTGAGCGGCAGCGACGGGGAATCGCCCGCCTGTGCGATGGCAGTTGGCGAAGCGGGTCGCGCGGTCCTGGTGGCGGGGGGCGCGGTCGCTGAGGGATCATCCTCCGCGATGGCGGGCGGCAGCGGTGGCGGCTCGTCCCCGTCCAACAGGTAAATCGCCGCAAGGCTCAGCGCTCCGACTACCAGCGCGCCCGCCAGCAGCGCGGCCCAGCGCATTGACCTCTGCGGGCGGGGCGGGGCGGTTTTGCGCGGTGGTGTTGTCTTGCGCGGCACCGCGACCGCCGGAGCGGCGACCTGCGGCGCGCTCATTGGCGTGGCGGGCGCGCGCGGCGGGCTGATGGTATGGGGCGGGCTGATGGCGACGGCTTGCGCAGTCAGCGACGGGAGCGGCGTCGCGGCTTGTGCGATCTGGTCGTCGGTCGCGCGCGGAAGTGGCGCGTCGAGCGTCGCATCGGGCAGCGTGCTCAGCGCCGCGCGCATCGCCCGGACCAGCTCTGGCGCGCTCGGATAACGTTGGACGGGGTCTTTCGCCAGCGCGCGCAGCAATACGCGCTCGACGCGCTCCGGTAGCGTCGGGTTGACGCGGCACGGCGCGGGCGGCGTTTCATCGACATGCTTGAACATCATGCCAAACGGCGTGTCCGCCTGGAAGGGCTGCGCGCCCAACAGGAGTTCGTACAGCATGACGCCGAGCGCATACAAGTCGGTGCGCGCGTCCACCGGCTCGCTGCGCCACTGTTCGGGCGCCATATAGGCAGGCGTGCCCATGACCGCGCCGGTGCTGGTCAGGTTGCTGCTCGGCGCGCCTGCCAGCAGCTTGGCGATCCCGAAATCCGTCAGATAGCAGTTGTCGAACTCGTCAAGCAGCACGTTACTGGGCTTGAGGTCGCGATGCACGATCCCCAGGTCGTGCGCGTATTCCAGCGCTGAGGCGATCTGCTCGGCAAAACGCGCGCAGCGCCGCAGCGTCAGGTTCGGCGCCTCAATCTGGCGGCCCAGCGTGCCCCCTTCGACCAGCCGCATGACGAGGTAGACAAACTCGCCGCTGCGCCCGAAGTCGATCACCGGCAGGATGTGTGGGTGTTGCAGGCGGGCGATGACGTGCGCCTCGCGCTCGAAGCGGGCAACAAAGTCAGGGTTATCGCTCGTGCCGGTGGAGATGACCTTGATCGCGACGTCGCGGTCCATCGACAACTGGCGGGCGCGATACACGCTCGCCATGCCGCCGCGTCCGATGCGCGCGCCGATCTCATATTGCCCGAGCGTCTGCCCGGAGAGGTCCGCCATCCCGTGCGCTCCAGGGGTTGCTGGTTCCGCGCCTAAGCATAGCCCCGGCGCGCGCGGCGCGTCAAGATGGCGCTAGGGAGCCGTAGCGTTTCCGGCGGCGACGAGATCTGCCTCGACCTGCGCGAGCGCGGCGTGCGCGGTCAGGCTGTTGGGGTTGAAGGCCAGCGCGGCGTCAAGCTCCGCCTGTGCCTCGGCGTGGCGGCCCTGTGCGGCGAGCGCCAGCCCGCGCCAGATGTGCGTCTCTTCGAGGTACTGCGTGGTTGCTGCGACGGTGTCCGCCAGCGCGATCACCTCGTCATAGCGCCCGGTGTGATAGAGCGCCTCGAACGGGCCGAACTGGTACCACAGCATGCGGAACGGCAGGTCCTGGCGGAACGCTTCCTCGTAATAGACTGCCGCTTCGTCATAGCGACCGAGCTTGGCGGCGGATGTGCCCGCGTTGAACCATGCCCAGCGGTCATTGCGACGCGCGGCTTCCGCTTGCGCGGCGCTCAGCGCTTGTTCGGCAGCGTAGGCAGGGTCCGTGTAAGAGCCGAGGATCGCGGCGACGTCGTCCTCACGTCCTTGCGGGTAAATCACCAGGAAGACGCGATTGAAGTGTCGCCACCAGCGGTCGAACTCGCCATAGCTCAGCGCGATGCCATCGTAGGTTGGTCCCTGTCCCTCGTACGTGTCGTAGACCCAGACGGTCTGCGCTGCCTCGTTGTAGCCGATCACCGTGCGGTAGTGGCCCATCCACTCCTCGCCGTCCGGCTGAAAGCCGGTTTCGACCACGACCGGCAGATCGGCGGCGATGAACGCTTTGATCAGGCCGATCGTCCCGCCATAGCGCCAGAGCGCGCGCAAGCCAGGCAGCTCGTCCTGGTCCAGCACATATTGCACCAGCTCCGCCGGTGAAACGTTGCGGTCTTCGACGCTCGGTTTGAGCCACGCCTCAGCGGTGTGCTGGTCCGGCTCCCAGCCGAAGTAGGAGAGCGCCATGGTCAGATTCGCAGGGCCGCAGTTGCACCACGTCTGGAACTCGAACGACAGCCGGTGATGATCGAGGCGTCCGTCAGGGGGCGCGTCTGGCACGTCTGGCGGATCCTGCGCGAGCGCCGCCAGCGGAAAGGCCGCCAGCAGCGCGGCAGTCAGCACGCTCAGCAGCAGGGCGCGGCGCAACAGCGTCATACCATTCTCCGTGAACTAGTGCGCCGTGCTCGGCACGGCGGCCTGTCCTGCTTCCACGCGGAGGCGGGCGTCTTCCGCAGCGGCGAAGTTGCGGTTATAGCGCACCGCCGTCTCGAACTCGCTAATCGCGTCGCCGGTCAGGCCCTGCGCGGCGTAGGCCATGCCGCGCCAGTAGTACGTTTCCTCGACGTAGGCGGTGGTCGTTTCGGTGTTGTCCGCCAGGTCAATCACGTCCTGGTAGCGGCCCACGTGATAGTACGCCTCATAGGGCGAGAAATGATACCACGTCACGCGGAAGGGCAGCCCGGACGCAAACGCCAGATCGAAGTAAGCCGCCGCGTCGTAGTAGTTGCCGAGCTTGGACGCCGACACGCCTGCGTTGAACCACGCCCACGCGTCAGATTGGTCCTGCGCGGCTTCTTGCAGCGCCTTGTTGAGCGCAGTGTTCGCTGCCCACGTCACGTCTTCGTATTGACCCAGTAGCGCGCGAACTTCGTCGGTACGGTCCAGCGGGAAGAAGACGAGGAACGTGCGGTTGAAGTGCCGCCACCAGTCATCAAACTCTTCGTAGCTATAGGTCCGCCCGAAGCCGCTGCCGATGCCGAGGTAGCTATCATATACCCACACCATCTGCTCGGCGTCGTCATACGCGACAACCGTCTCATAGTGCCCCATCCAGCCGAGCTCTTCGACATCGTAGCCACTTTCGACCACGACCGGGAACCCGGCGGAGATCAGGCGTTTGAGCAGGTCCAGCGTGCCGCCAAAACGCCAGAACGCGCGGACGTCGGGCAGCTCGGTCTGTTCCTGGTTGACAAATGCGACCATCTCAGCCGGGGACACGTTCTTGTCTTCAATGGTGGGCTTGAGGAAGCCCGCCGCGCGTCCCTGCCCATAGCCCCAGCCGAAATAGGACAGCGCCATCGTCAGGTTCGCAGGGCCGCAATTGTTCCAGTCCTGGTAGACATGCCGGATGCCGTTCAGCCGCGCCGACGAGGGCGTGTTGCCCTGGGCGGAAGCATGCGCCAGCGGCTGCACGAGAAGCGCCAGCGCGAGTAGCAGCGTCCAGCGCGCCGCCCGTTGCCGTCCGCAGAGAATGTGGTGGAATGCGTGTCCGATGCTCATGGACGCTTGCCTCAATTGACCAACTGGTTGTACGGCCTGCTGCCACAGCGCGGACCGTTGATGCATAACGTAGCGCAGATGGCGGGTTGTTTCAAGGCTTGTGAAGCGGGCGTAGGATGAAAAGTGGGCAGCGTGCGGGATGCCAGATGCCCGGCATCCCGCCGCCGTCGATCAGCCGCTTGTGACGACGTGCGTCGGGCGGATCTTGAAGGTTACGCGCTGCTCCTGCCCGCGCATCTGCGGGTTGCGGGCATAGTAGTCGCGCTCGCCGGTGTATAGCTCAGACAGCCGGTTGATCATGTCCAGCCCGCCCGCTTCGTCTTCTTCTTCGACCACGCCGCGCACTTCCAGATAGCGGTACGGGTTCTGCGGGTCGATCGCCAAAACGGCAACTTTCGGATTGTTCCGCATATTCTGATCTTTCTGGCGCCCGCGTGCGGTGTTTACAAGGACGTGCGTGCCATCATACGTACACCAGACGGGCGTCACCTGGGGCTGGCCGTCCGGCATGATGGTTACCAGCCCGACGACAACCGGGCCCTCAAGCAGGTTGCGATAGGCTTCGGGGATTTGCGCTGCCATGGGATAATCACCTCGCATTTCACACAGTTTACCTGTAAACGATCATGCCGTGTGCCCCAAGTTATAGCAAATTTAGCGCGTGTCAGGCATGCGCGCCGGGCGTGTGTGTTGTTGACAGGCGGCACACGGGGATGGTATACCGTGACGTACAGAGGGGACTCCCCTCCGCGCCAACGAGTAAACGAGGATTATATGGCGAGTTTTTGGTTTACATCCGCGCCGCTGCC
>CAZVCM010000250.1:0-6403 GCA_964626105.1 uncultured Thermoflexus sp. | reverse complement strand
GAGTGTGTCTTACCAGCGCGCGGATTACGGCGCGTTGTAGACGCGATAGCTGACTAATATCTGATCGCCGGCGCGGTTGTCGATTCGCAGCACCGCGCGCCGGCCCTCTGTCGTGAACACGCCCATCACTGCGCCCGCGTTCACCTGGCTGCCATCCAGCCCGGTCGGGTTATTGATCACGCTCGGCGAAAGCTGGTCGTAGTGCACGTCCTGATAGGCCACACCGCCGAGCAAGCCGATCTGCGCGCCGTTGATGACGCTCAAGCCGGAGCCGTCCCAGCGGATGTCAGCAACACCGTTGCCGCTGCTAAAGAGGTCGAGTTCCTGGCCGGAGCTGAGCTGGACGTTGCTTTGCTCGTTCAGCGGTGGATAGTCCGCCCGGTAGGTGATGTTGTACTGGTTGTTGTCTTCGTTGTACTCGGCGACGGTGTTGTTCAGGTCTGCGATCACTGCCACCTGTGCGACGCCCGTCCCTGGCAGGTTGGCGGTGAGCTGCGCCTGCGCGGTTTCACCGGGTGCGAGACTGTTCACAAAGGCGGACGAGTACACGCCGCCCGGCTGGAAGGTCGCGGCGACAGCGAACTGGCCCGCTGCCGCGCCGCCCAGGTTACGCACCGTCACGGTCGCGCTGAACGGTTGGTTCGGGACCGGCTGCGCCGGGCTGAGCACGACGTTTTCGATCACGAGGTCCGGCTCGCTGGGCGCGGCGGTCGCGGCCTGAGTCGGCGTCGGTGGCACTGGCACGAACTGGATTGTCGTCAGGTCGCCCGAGATCTCGACGTACTGGGTGTTGATCCAGCCCAGGCCGCCATTCGGCAGTTGCACCGACAGCCACGTGTAATCGACGTTAGTGCCCAGCACGCGGACTGCGTCGCCCTCGCTGAGTTGCAGGATGCGGTCGTAATCGAAGCCGGGGCCGCCGCGAACATTGAGCGCAGTCGCGGTCACGGTCGCCCAGACGCCCTCAAGCGTTGCGCTGGGCAGCGGGGTGATGGTCGGCGGGCCGGGGGTCGGCGTCGGAACATCGACCACGGCGTCGCCCGTCTCATCGAGCACCAGCGGCTCGCGCTCGTCAAAGCGCGCCAGCACGACCGGCCCGCCATACTGATCGAGCGCGTAGACAGTCGAAACGCGTGTCAGGTCGCCGTTCGAGTAATCGACCGGATGGAATGGGCCGTGCACCAGCGCGACCGGGTTTCCGTTCATCAGCCCGTCACGGATGTTTTCAGGTGAGGCGCCGAAGTTGATCACGGTCGAGCGCAGATACCAGATCGCGTCATAGCCCGCGACCGCCAGGCCGCTCGGGAGTTTGTTGAACGCGACTGAGTAATCGCGCAGGAAGATCTGTGAGGCGCGCGAGCCGTAGGTGTACACCCAGTTGTTCATGCCCAGGATGCCCTCGGCCAGCTCGCGCGGGAACGCCTGGGCGCGAGCAGCCTCATCCGCGTGCCGGTAGACGAAGCGACCTTCCCAGCCATCGTCGCGCAACTGGCGCAGCAGGCTGGCGGCGTCGGCCATCGGACCCCACATCGCGACCACGTCGGGCTGGCGGCTTGCCAGCGTTTCGGCATGATCGTCGAGGCGGGCATTATCTGGCTGCTGAATTTTGTCGATCGGCGTGATGCCCCGGTCGCTCAGCGCGTCCTCAAACGAGGCCAGCGCGGCGGTCGACGCGACATCCGTCTGAACCAGTGCGAACGACTCGGCGGCAATTTCTTCGACCAGCACGGACACCATCGCCCAGTTATAGGCGTACTCTGGGGCGCGGATGCGGAACAGCGAGTTCGTATCGTCATCTTCCGTTAGCCGGTCAGCAGTGGCCGGTGTCAGGATCGGCAGGTCAGTTTCGACCAGCGCGTCGACATTGTCCGGCGAGAGCACCTCGTTGTCATCCGGGCCGAGCAGCGCTATCAGCCCCTCGCGCTGCATGAGCTTGTTCACGTCGCTGCTGAGCGAGCCTTCCGTTGCCGCGTCGGGCAGAGTGATCAACTCGAACAGGTACGTCGTGCCGTCCTGCGCGGCGAACCCCCCCGCGCCGTTAATCTGGTCGATGGCGAGGCGTGCGCCGTTACCCGCGTCGCCGGTTGGGTCGCCCAGATAGCCAATCCGCAGAACCGTCGGGCCGTCTTGCGCGCCGGGCGCGGCAAACGCAAGCGGAGTCACCAGCGCGGCGATCACCAGCGCGACCACCGCAATCAGGCCCGCACGCCACTGGCGCCGGGCGCGGCCCGCGCCAGAAGTGATCTGCTCTCTCATCCCTGCCTCCTTCACTGGTCGATGCGCGTCATGATGCCGATGCTTGTGCGGCGTCCGCTGCGGAAATTCGGACCAGCAAGCGCATGTCTTTGCCGGGGCACGCGGCGCCGCAATCTACTTGTGTTGTACACCAAACCCCCGGTCGTGACAATTCGGCGGTGGCTGGTGCGATTTGTGCCCCCCGGCGATTAATGCTTGAATCGGGGTGTGTGGCGCCGGGACGGACGGTGCACTGGGGAGATGGCTGGAACGGAGGAGGCCGCGATGCGCTATCGACGCGAGACGCTGCGGCACGTGATCATCCGCGCGCTGAAACGGAACACCTTCACCGCGCGCGAGCCGATTAAGGTTGTGATTAAAGATGGCGCCGTCTGGCTGCACGGAACGGTGAGCGATGCTGACTTGATCCCGGAAGCGGTCGCCACAGTGGAAGCGGTGGTGCCGGTGTTGTTCGTCTACAGCCGCTTGCGCGTGCGGCGCTCGTCGGTGAGCGCCTGACGGTACGCGCTAGTCCGCGGCAGATATTCGTTCGATTTCGCTACCAGCGCGCTCTGATGGGGTGCGCTCGGTATTTTTCTGCTGGGCGCGGGCGTTCTCGATCTGGTAGGCGATCAGCAGGATGAACAGCACGAGGAAGATCGCAGTCAGGTCAAAGTTGATGTTGTCCGACAGCCGGTCGGCCACAGCGTCCGCCGCGAAACGAAACAGCAGCGCAACCACCACGTTCTGAAGGATTTTGCCGGTGATCATCGGCAGGATCATCTTCTTCCAGGGGTAGCGAATCAGTGACAGCGGCACGATGATCGCCATATCCGGCACGGGGGTCGCGGACGCCAGCCAGACGAACAGTGGGATCAGGCGCGGGCGGCGCTCGATGGTGCGCTTGGTCCAGCGGAACAGGGCGCTTTCGGACAGGCTGTCGACGTGCGAGGCGAGCGTGTGCGCCACGGCGTACGAGATGACCTCGCCAAGGCCGCCGCCCAGCCCGGTCGCCGCGCCGATGGCGGCCACTTCCCACAGCGTGTCGGCGTAGATGACCAGCGTGAACATCGGCAGGTTGTACGGGACGATGATCACCAGCGTCGTGTTCGACACCAGCCCCACCACGAACATGCCGATCTTGCCGTAGCTGGCGAGCCGGTCCATGAAGCGCATCACCGTGTCCGAGAAACCTTCGAACACGTCGAAGTAGTTCAGCATCCCCATGCCACCGAGGACGAGCACGGAGAGAATGAGGTACTTGACTGCGATACGATTAGAGCGAAGTCGGTTTAGCAATAGCGTGCTTTCCAATCCGCGCTGCGAATCAGGCGGCGCGTCCACCAGCGAAAGAAATGGTACAGGACAGTATACAAGGGCCGGCCTGCTGCGCGCGGGGCCGGGACCGGCACGGCCTGGGCGATATCCCGGACGATCAGGGCCTGGAGCTGGGCGATCAGGTCGGGATCGCTGGAAAAAACGTTCAGCTCCTTCTGTGTCAGTCCCTCCAACTCGATCATATTAAAGGACCCGAAGCTTGCCCACTGATCGTCGACGAGAATCAGCTTGGCGTGCGTCATACCGCCACAGCCGGTGAAGCCGTAGACCGTGACGTTCGGATGGTCCAGCCGCCGCAACAGGACGCGGACCCAGCGCCGGTAGAGCAGCTTGTTGCTGTGCGCGGGCAGGATTAGCGAAACGCGCACGCCACGCTCTGCCGCCGCCCGCAGCGCGCGCTCGATCCGGTCGCCCAGGAGGTATGGCGACTCGATCACAATCGTCTGCTGCGCGCGGTCGATCATGCGCAGAATCTCCTCGAAGATGCTGTAGCGACCGGGACATTGGTTTAGCACGAAGTCCTCGCCGGGGCAGGGCGTCGCCAGCGGCGCGGTTTGGCCGTCCCACGTGGTGCGGAAATCATGCGCGAGCGTAGCGGCCAGCGGCCCCTCGATCTTGACCATGAAATCGTGCCAGTCGTAGTTGTGATCGGAGATGTTGATCCCGCCGACGAACGCGATCCGCTCATCGAGCACGACCATCTTCTTGTGATTGCGATAGAGCGCGAAGCGCGCCAGCGCGCCGAGAGGCGCGGTTCGTTGGACGCCGACGCCCTGCGCGCGCAGCCGGTCAAAGAGCGCGTGCGTCTTGGCGCGCTCGGCGGCGACCTCATGCTGGCGGTGGAGCAACACCGGCCACACATCGCTGAGGATCATGTCGCTGTAGGCGTCGACCATCAGGCGCACGTCCGCACCGCGCGCCGCTTGATCGGCCAGCAGCGCGGCGAACGCCTCGCCGGTGGCGTCACCTTCATACGTCATGAACTGGGCATAGAGGCGGGCGTGATCGCCTTGCAGCGTACGGGTGAGCTCATCCATGAACGCGCCCGCGCCGGAGAGCAATGTGAAGCGGTTGGTCAAAAGGGCCTTCCCTGTCGAGGCGGCGTGGTTAACGTCCAGGCCGCGTGTTGGAGTCAAGGATGTGAGTGCGCTCACGGGCTGCGCCAGCGGTAGAGCGTGTAGATCGCTTCGCCGTCTTTAGCGCCCTGCCACTCTGCGACGAGGTGCTCCGCGACGAACGCATCCCAGGCGGCCCAGTCGGCAGGTGTATAGAGCGTGTTGTCGTCGCGCTCGAAACGGGCGCCGAAGTCATACACCAGCAGGCGATCCGCCTCGCGCTGCCACGCAGCGGCGATCGCGCCTGGACTGCCATCCCCAACCGCGCGCCGCGCGTAATACCAGCCATCCATCAGCGAATCCGGCACGCACGCGGCGCCGTCCGGCGCGCAGTACAGGCTGCGCGGCTCCCACAAAAAGCGGACGCGCGTGCCCGGCGGGAGCGCGTTCACCTGACGCATCGCCTCGATATGCCAGCCGAGTGTGTGATCGAGAAACGCGTCGCGGTAGTCGTCCTCACCGCCGTAGTAGCGTTCCAGGCCACTGCCGAGCGTCTGGCTCGCGGCGGTGATCACGCTCAGCGCAAGGGTGATCGTCAGCATGGCGCGCAGCACAAAGCCGAGATTAAGCGGCTTCTCGGGCAGGCGGCGCATCCCTTCGAGAGCCAGCGCGCTGACGACCGCCAGCGGCGGAAAGACGTACAGAATCAGCCGCGTTTGCCGGTTGCCGTAGGAGCCGAACGCCGACGAGACGATCCACGCGATCAGAATGACGCCCGCTACCAACAGCGCGCGTCCTGCCGCGCCACGCTCGTCTGGCGACAACCGCCGCCACACCAGCGCGATCAGCGGCGCCAGGATCAGGAACCAGGGGCCGGTGTCGATCGCGTAGCTGCCGCGATCCTCTGCGCCCAAAATGGTCGCTACCAGCGGCATGACCGGGATCTGCCACGCGTCCGACGAGTAGATCAGGCCGGAGCGCGGCTGCGCGTACCAGTCCTGCCGGATGGCGTCTATCTCGCCGCCATCGAAGAAGAACGGGTACACCGGGTTATCATACCACGCGGCGTTGCGCGCCAGCCAGGGGAGCACCAGCGCGCTCGCCACGCCGCCATAGATCGCGGCATGAATCAGCAGCGCGCGCGGCCCATCCCGCCGCGACAGCCACAGCACCAGCGCGCCGAGCGCCACGCCGAGCCAGATCACCGTGTATTTGCAACCCATCGCCAGCCCGCCTAGCGCGCCAACCAGCGCCAGCCAGCGCCCGTCGCGCCGCTCGCTCGCGTGCCAGCGTTCGACGGCGACCAGCGCGCCCATGCCGAGCGCCATCGGCAGCAAATCGGCATAGGCGAAGGACATCTCGTGCCACACGCTGAACGCGCCCAGCAGCAGGCTCACCGCGATCCAACCTGCGACGCGCCCACCCACCCGCGCCGCACTGCCGCCGGTGATCATCAGCGCCAGCGCGCCCATCCAGAAATGCAGCAGCCCGGCGCCGCTCAGCCGCCCGCTGATCGCAAGCTGCCCCGCGTAGAGCGTGTCGACAAGCTGCGGAAAGCCGAGGAAGTGATTGTGCGGCGTGCCGAAGAAACGCCCTTCTGCAACATACTGTTGGGGCCCGGCGAGGTGGTAAGTCAACGTGTCCCAGCGGGTGGGCGGCAGCGTCGCCAGAACGAGCGCCAGCGCCAGCAAAACAACCGCGATCCATGCCAGGGCGCGCGCCCAACCAGAGCCGGGCAAGCCGCCGCGCTGCCAGCCGCGCATCTCGCGCAGCCA
>CAZVCM010000249.1:0-6425 GCA_964626105.1 uncultured Thermoflexus sp. | reverse complement strand
GCGGCGCGAGTCCTTCGGGGTCAACCGCGCCTACTACTACAGCCGCTTTCAAGAGCTGTTCGCCCAGCGGGCTCCAGCCCTGCCGCTCTACTACCCGCTGATCGTCTATGGTGCGGACGCGCGCCTGCAAGGCGTGCAGCTTGGCTTTCTCAGCACCGCCAGCGACCGCTTTCGCACAATTGGCGACTGGCACTTCGCGCGGTGATTCACTGCGCCGAGTCTGCCCGATCAAATGGTAAAATTACCCTTGACGATCGGTGAAACTGCGCTAGAATGAACGTCACAGCGCCGAAGTGGCGGAATTGGCAGACGCGCTACGTTCAGGGCGTAGTTCCCATTAGGGAGTGTGGGTTCGACTCCCACCTTCGGCACCAGAAACCCAGGTCTTCGCGGCTTGGGTTTTTTGATTGCTCGCAATGGGCGCTTGTGGTACGTTTGTGGCGTTCGCGCAGCACGCGCGCAGGCCGCGCACTTAGCAGACAGATGCGATGACCAATCAGAACTCCGAAACCGGTAACGGCGCACAGAACGCCGCTCCACCCCGTCGCAGGCCGCGCCAGCAGCTTTCGAGCATGCAGATTGTCTTCGCAGCGATTCTGTCGATTGGCCTGCTGCTGGTGATCAACCTCAGCGGGCGGATCGCGCGCGGCCAGCAAATGGAAGCCGAACGCGTCCGTCTGCAAGCGACCATCGACGTGCTGCAAGAGGAGCAAATCGCACTCCGCCAAGAGCGCAACTACGCCGAATCCGACGCGAAGGTTGAGCAGTGGGCACACAGCGACGGGAAGATGGTACGCGAAGGCGAAGTATTGGTCATCCCGATCCCCGGTCAGCAGCCGGAGATTACGCCGACCGCCACGCCGCCTGCTGCGCTTGCTCAGGCCGAAACGGACGAAGACCGTGAGCCCTCGTGGCATCTATGGTGGCAGTTATTCTTTGAAGGCGATCCACCGTTTTGATTCATCCACACGCCCCGCTGTCTCCCCGCGTCGAGAGTGCGATGGATGTCTGACGCACAGGTCGTTGCGATCCTGATCGGCGCGCCAGCGTGGGCGCCGGACGCTGCGCGGTTGCTGCGCGCGGCAGGGCTGCGTACGATCGCATTAGAGGATCCTACGCGCTATCTTGACCGATTGATCGACGCGCACCCGGCGCTAATCATGGTCGATGGCGACATGCCGGGCTGGCCCTGGTGGGTCACCACGCCGAAGGTCCGGCAGGAAACGCGTCGCATCCCGCTGCTCGTGATCGCATCTGATCGTCGCGTTGAGTTAGACGCGCGCGAGGCCGGAGCCGATCACTTCCTCGACGTCGCAACGCTCGGCGACACTTTGCCCGCCGCGATCGACGCCCTGGCGCGCGTGCCGGACACGTCCTGGCTGGGCGAGCTTGCCTGCCAGTGCGCCGAGCCGATGCCCCTGCCCGGCCAGGAAGGGATCGCGCGCTTCAACGCGGGCGATTATTACGGCCAGCACGATTTCTTCGAGGCGCTCTGGATGGCGGAACCGGGGCCGGTCCGCGACCTCTATCGGGCGATACTGCAGGTGGGCGTGGCCTACCATCACATTACACAGGGCAATCCGCGCGGCGCGCTGAAGATGCTGCGCCGCAGCGCGCAATGGTTCGCGTCTCTGCCGGACGTCTGCCAGGGCGTGGACGTGCGCCAGCTTCGCGAAGACGCCGCCGCAGTGGAAGCTGCGCTTCGCGCCGCCGATGGCGCGGATTTCGACGCCGCCGAATGGCTTCCCCTGCCGCCTCTACGCACGATCTCCGACACCGAAAGCTGACCACTGCTCTACGCGCGGGCGCTGGTCGGGCAACGTCTGTGCGCTGCCGCATCCATTTGACGCCAAACTGCCTATAATGGAACTGTACACGTTCGACCCACCATCGAATCTCAATGAGCGAGACAGCCATGCAGCGTGCATCCCGCAGTGTTCCTCGTCGTGCCGCACGACGCAGACCAGCGCGCCGTCCGCAGGTCGACCGCGCTCGCGCCCGGCCCGTCGCGCGTCGTAGCAACCTGCGTGCGCCTGCCGCCGGTGGAGCCAATCGCCCCGCCCCGCAATCCAGGCAACGCCCAACACACAGCCTCAGCCGGAACATCCTCGGTATCGGGATCCTCGGCGCGCTGGCGATGGTCTTTCTGTGCCTTGTCACAGTTGCGGGAGGCGCGGCGATCCTGTATGGCGGCGGCAAGATTTTGCCGGGCGTCAGTGTGGCAGGGACCGCACTCGGCGGCATGAACGAAACAGAGGCGGCGCAAGCGCTTGTTTCAGCGTGGGGCAGCGGTAGCATCGTCCTGCGCGATGGCACGCGCACATGGTCTGCGGCGCCCGACGATCTTGGCATCACGCTCGACGCACAAGCCTCCGTCGAGGCAGCGCGCGCCTGGGGCCGCTCGGAAGGCGGCTTGGCGGCGGTCTTTCGCGCGCTGTCAGGGCGCGTCGCGCTAGCGCCGGCGGTCAGTGTAGACTGGTCGCACCTGACCGAATATTTGCAGGAGGCGAGGGGAACAATCGAGATCCCGGCCCGCAACGCTGGCGTGCAGCTTGTGAACGGGCAGGCGCAGGAGCGACCTGCCGAGCCGGGCCGCGCGCTGGACGTCCCTGCGACGCTCGACGCGCTGCGTGCCGCGCCCGGTGAAGCACTGGCGGACGGCACGTTCGACCTGGTGATGCGTGCCACCGCACCGGAGATCGCAGATGCCTCGGCGCTCGTCGCGCAGGCCAACGCGCTGCTGGCGTCGCCATTCATCGTGCATGGTTACGATCCAATCCGCGATGAGTGGGCAAGCTGGTCTGCGCCGCCTGAAGTCTGGGCCGAATGGATCACCGCCGAAAACGCCGCCGGCAGCCCGACCGGGCTTGCGCTATCGCTCGACGCCGCCGGACCTGCCAGCTTCCTCAACGGCGCCGCGCAGTTCGATGACGAACGCTACATTAAAGTCGATGAGGCAGTGGCGTTGATGCAGGAAGCGGTTGCCGCCGGGCAGTCGGAAGCCACTACGCGCATCTGGCACAATGAAACCACATACACGGTCAGCGCGGGCCAGACGCTGGCGCAGATCGGCGAGGAAGTCGGAATCCCGTATCCCTTTATCCAAGCGGCGAACCCTGGCATCAACGCGAACGCGCTGTCCGCCGGGCAGGTGCTCACCCTTCCCTCGCGCGATGTGCTGGTACCGCTGGAAGTCGTCCCACATAAGCGCATTGTCGTCAGCCGCAGCCAGCAACATTTGTGGGCCTACGAAAACGGTGAAGTCGTCTTTGACTGGGTCATCTCAACAGGAATCGCGTCCAGCCCCACCGCGCCAGGCGTCTTCCAGGTGCAGTCGCACGAGTTGAACGCCTACGCCGACCAGTGGAACCTCTACATGCCGCACTTCATCGGATTCTATCATCCGGGGCCGAATGTCGAGGTGATGAATGGTTTCCACGGCTTTCCGACCTCGGCCAGCGGCGGCTATCTGTTGTGGACTGACGATCTGGGCCGCCCGGCGACGTACGGCTGCGTGCTGCTCAGTCTCGAAAATGCGTCCACGCTCTATGGCTGGGCCGAGGAAGGTGTGGTGGTCGAGGTAACACCATAGCAGAAAGCGGCAAATGAGAATAAAAAACAACCACAAATAGCGAAGATTCGGCTGTCTCTGGCTGTTTTCGCACTGCTCAATCGCTACTGTTGCTGCTGTATACCTGCTGCTTAGTACTCCGGCGCTTGCAGGATATCCGCTTGCGTCAGCGGCCAGTAGCGCACGCGTGCAATCCCCTGGACAGTGCTCGCCTCGACCGGACCAAACGAATGGCTGTCCAGACTGTGCATCCGGTTATCACCCTTCACAAAATACTCGTCGTTGTCAAGCACCCACGAGCCCTCGCACGACGGATATGTACAGAACTCGACCACATACGGCTCGTCCAGCGGCGCCCCATTGATGTAGACGCGACCATCCGTGATGGTGACGTGCTCACCAGGCAGGCCCACCACCCGCTTGATCAGCAGTTCGTCGGCTGCTGTCGGTGATGCAAGCACCACCACATCGCCGCGCGCCGGGCCGCTAAGCGCCATCGTGATCCGGTCCACAATCACGCGCTCGTTGGTGTGAAAGCTCGGCTCCATGCTCGCGCCATCGACCACATAGCGCGGCAGGAACAAGTCCATCCCAACCCGCATCACGACCACGATCAGCACAATTTGGATCAGTTCTTTGAACCACACAAATAGTCGGCGGCGGCGCGGTTCGTGGAGCGTCGCGTCATCCATCAAGTTGTTGTCAAATGCAGGATACCGATCTTCCATCATCCCTTACCGCTTCTCGGCTCGTTGCTTCTTGTCCATCTCCGACGATTATTCTAGCGTACTGCTAATTCTAGCGCGACGGTGCGCTCTTCGGCAGATTTTACACAAGTTTTACGTCTTCACCTGCCGGAAGCTGATCTGTCACTCCCCGGCTGATTGGGTACAATGGTACCGGCAGCGTCGCAAGGTCAGTCCTCGACGCTTCGGTGAGCATTCCTCGCAGGAGAATCTCGATGCATATTCTTGTTACAGGTGGCGCCGGGTACGTCGGGTCGGCAACGGCTGCGCATTTTCTGGCGGCAGGGCACCGCGTGACTGTCTATGACAGCCTGATCAAAGGCTATCGCGGCGCTGTCCCTGAAAGCGCCGCGTTTGTGAAAGGCGATCTCGCCGATCGCGCCGCGCTCGATGTGCTGTTCCAGACGCATAACTTCGACGCGGTCGCTCACTTTGCCGCCTACATCGAAGCGGGCGAGTCAATGGTCGCGCCCGGCAAATACTTCGACAACAACGTCGCCTGCACCAACATCCTGCTCGACACGATGATTCGCCACGGAGTGCGCCAGATCATTTTCTCGTCCTCAGCGGGCGTATACGCCAGCAAAGACGAGCCATTGCATGAAGAAGACCCGGTCGGCCCGGCGAACGTCTACGGCGAGACAAAACTGATGATCGAGCGCATGCTCGGCTGGTATCACCGCGTCACCGGGCTGCGCTATGCAGCGCTGCGCTATTTCAATGCCTGTGGCGCGATGCTCTCGCGTGACGGCACGCCCATTCGCGGCGAGGCGCACGTCCCCGAAACGCACCTGATTCCGCTAACGCTTCAGGTCCCTCTCGGCCAGCGCGATGCGATCCAGATTTATGGAACGGACTACAACACGCCGGATGGAACCTGCATCCGCGATTACGTGCACATCGAAGACCTTGCCTCCGCGCACGTGCTGGCGCTGGACGCGCTCTCCGACGGGCGCGGGGCGATGATCTACAACCTCGGCAACGGGCGCGGCTACAGCGTCCGCGAGGTGATCGACGTCGCGCGGCAGGTGACAGAAGTTGATTTTCCGGCGGTGGAGGCTCCGCGCCGCCCAGGAGATGCCGACCGACTCGTCGCCTCGTCTGAGCTCATTGGGCGTGAGCTTGGATGGGAGCCGCGCTTCTCCGACCTGCGACAGATTATCGAGACCGCCTGGGCGTGGCACACCGCGCACCCCACCGGCTATGACCAGCGCGCGCCAGAAAGCGTCTAGCGGACTCGTCCCATGCACATCGCGCTAAATGGCTGGTTCTGGGATCAGCCGCACACCGGGAGCGGCCAGTATCTGCGCCACTTGCTCAACGCATTGTGCGCCCTTGCACCGCAGAACAGGTACACGCTGATCACGCCTCGGCACCTGCGCACCCTGGACGCGCTGCCGCCAGAGGTTGACGTGCTGCCAGTCCGCGGGCACGTGAGCGGCCATCTCGGCAAAATGCTCTTCGAACAGCGTGGATATCCGCGCGCGCTGGCGCGGCTGCGGGCAGATGTCGCGCATGTGCCCTATTGGGCGCCGCCCCTGCGAAGCCCGATCCCGGTTGTCTGCTCTGTGCTGGACGTTATCCCGCTCGTCATTCGCGAATATCGCACCGGCCTGCTGAACCGCGCCTATACCAGCCTCGTCACCGCGGCGGCGCGCGGCGCGGCACAGATCGTGACCATTTCTGACGCCAGCCGGGACGATATTATCGCGCAAATCGGCGTGCCGCCGGAGCGTGTCAGCGTCACTTATCTCGCCGCCGACCGCGCCTTTCATCCTGAGGGCGACCGTCAGGCCGACGCTGCGGCGCGCACCCGTTATGGGCTGGACGACGTTGACGACTTTGTGCTGTACCTCGGCTCGTACAACGCGCACAAGAACCTGCACCTGCTGCTCGCCGCGTATACCTATGTTGCACAAGGCGTCGGGCCGGACGTGCCGCTCGTCCTGGCCGGGCACGTGCCACCCCACTGGGCAGAGCCGCGCTTCCCCGATCTGCCCGTTTATGTCGCCGAGTTAGGGCTGGACGACTACGTGCGCTGGATCGGGCCGGTTGACGAAGCGGACAAGCCCGCGCTCTACCGGCTGGCAAGTGTCTTCGCCTTCCCC
>CAZVCM010000248.1:0-6453 GCA_964626105.1 uncultured Thermoflexus sp. | reverse complement strand
TTCTTCGTGTGCCTGATCTTCTGGGCGCTGGCGCCGCTGCTGACCGGGCGCACCGACCGCCCCGCCCGCCGCCTGCTGATCGCCCTGATCGCGCTGGCGCTGTTCGCGCACACATATCTGCTCGCCTACGCGATGATCGCGCCGGTGGCTGTCTTGTTGTTGCTGCATTGGCGGCGCGTCCCGCTCGTGCCTCTGCTGGCAGGCGTCGCCGTCTTTGCGGCGCTGGCGATTCCGTACGCTGCGGGGCTGGCGCGGGACTGGGATACCACGCGCGCGCGGATCGATGCGTTCGCCGCCGGAGACGCATCCCTCTCGGATGAAGCGCTCGGCCACGCGCTGCGGCTGGTGACCGGCGCGGGGTATGCCATGCAGCGCGGCACGCGTGCGCCCGCCGAAGACGCGGATCTGCGCGCAGACCTGAGCGCCGCCGCGAGCGTCGTGTGGAATGTCGCGATCCTGGCCGGGGCGCTGCGGGCGCTGTGGATGCTGGCCGGTCGCAACGATGCCACGCCGCATCAGCGCGACGTGGCGCGGATTCTGCTGATCTGGTTCGGGCTGCCGGTGTTGCTGATGAGCTATGTCTCGCGCAGCGTGCACCCGTTCTACCTGCTGCTCACGCTCCCCGCCGGGCACGCGCTGGCGGGCTGGGGCGTCGCGCCGCTGCTGAAACGCCGCACGACAGCGGTCCCGCTTGCCGCCGTGGTGGCCGCGACCGTTGCGCTCAACGCGATCAACACTGTCCGCTTCGCACAGCAGTCTGCCGCGCTGCCCGGTGAGGACGCGCCCTACATCTTTCCACTGGCAGAGTCGAGCCTGCTCGGCGAGCGCCTGCAAGACGCGCGTCGCAGCGGCATGGTGGTCATCAGCCCGATGGATGAGTGGACGCCGGTCGTTGTGGCGGGCGAGAATTTCCGCACCGAGCGCATCGAGAATTTCGCACAGGCCGCGCTGGTCCCTGCGCGCGGCGCGCTGTATTTCAACGCAGCAGGTCCCGACGACCCTACTCCCGTTCCACCACCCTACGGTCGCGCAGCGGGCACGCCACTCACGCTGGCCGACGGCACAGTGATCGCGTTTTGGACGCTAGCGCCGGAGCATCTGGAGATCACGCGCCCGGCGGACGTGCCATCGGACATCGGCGTGCAGTTTGCCGGGTGGACGCTACGCCGCACGCCCACGCCCGGCGCGACGATCACGCTCGACACGTTCTGGCGCATCGACGCGCTGCGCGACGATCGCGGCGTGTGGGCATTCGCCCCATTCGCGCACCTGCTGGACGGCTCCGGCGCGCGTCTGGCGATTGCAGATGGCGCGGTTATCCCGCCGTTGACCTGGGAAGCGGGTGACGTGATCGTCCAGCGTCACACCTTCGAGGTTCCGGCGGACGCCCGCGAGCCATTCGCATTTGACGTCGGCCTGTATGACGCCGTCCGGCGCCGCGAGGATGGCACGCCCGGCATCAATGCGATCTTCCATCTTCCCGATGGCAACGAGACGCTTTTCACCCCGACCATCCGGCTGGAGCCATAGCGCCACCGTACCACCTCAGGGAAGTTGACAAGGATCGCGCCCGCCGCGATAATCGCCCCATGCTCAGACAACACCTCTCTTCACGCCTGCTCGCCGCGTCGCTCGCGCTGGTCTTGCTGGTCTCGGCCTGCACGATGTCCGGCAAAACCGAGGTCGTCCGCGTCACCGCTACCCCGCAGCCGCAAGATATCCAGGTGACTCGCCCGTATGTGACGCCCACGCCGCCTGCCGTGCCGACGCCCACCGTCGAGCCACACGCCGCAGTCAGTGACGCGCAGCGCGCGCTGCGCAACGGTGATTTCGTCTCGGCGGTAACCTCATTTGAAGCGGTCAGTGAGCAACCGGACGCGGACCCCGCGCTCCGTGCGTCTGCCGCCTATGGGCTGGGCGAGGCCAACCTGCGCGAGGGCTTATACCAGGAAGCTGCCACCGCCCTGACCCGCTTCCTCAGCGAGTTCCCAGACGACGCACGCGTGCCGCAAGCGCACTTCCTGCGCGGAGATGCCTATCTCGGCCTGAGCGAGTGGCAGCGCGCCATCAGCGATTTCACCACCTACGTGGAACTGCGACCCGGCCTGATTGACAGCTACGCCTACGAGCGCATCGGGGACGCGTATCTCGCGCTGGGGCAACCTGAGCACTCGCTCGACGCTTACGCCAAAGCGGCAGAGGCTACGCGCGAGGTTACGTCGCTCGTGGCGCTGCGCGAGCGGCTCGCCGCCAGCTATCTCAACGCCGGGCAACCGGGTCAGGCCGTCGCGCAGTATGACGCGATCCTGAACGACGCGCGCAACAACCCGTACCGCGCGAGTATTATGTTCCAGGCGGCGCAGGTGCAGATCAATAACGGGAACACCAACGGCGGGTACGCGCGCCTGCAACAGATCGTCAGCGAGTATCCCGACACCTACCCGGCTTATCAGGCAATGGGAATCTTGCTTGAGGCGGGGCTGCCGGTCGACACCTACGAGCGCGCGGTCATCAGCTTCAACAACGAGGATTACAACTCCGCGATCCAGTTGTTCAACGAGCATACCAGCCAGAGCGGGACCGCCCCGCCTGAGTTGCTGATGATGCTCGGCCAGTCATACCGCGAGATCGGCAACGCGCAGGCGGCGATCACCACCTTCCAGAACGTGATCGACAGCTACCCTGCCGATCCGGCCTTTGGACAGGCACACCTGGAACAGGGGCGCACGTTGTTCCTCGGCGGGGACGTCGACGGCGCGATCGAGAAATACCTCTCGTTCGCCACCAACTATCCCACCACGCGCGAAGCCGCCGAAGCCCTCTGGCGCGCCGGATACCTCTATTCCTCCCAGGAAAACCTGGAGCGCGCGGTCGCCACCTTTGAAACGCTCGGCCAGAATCATGCAGGATCAAGCTGGGCGCAGGAAGGGCTGTATATGGGCGCGACCCTGGCCTACAACCAGGATAATATCGGCATGGCCGCGCAGTTGTTCAGCCGCCTGGCGACGATCGGCACCGGAGAGAACAAGGCGGCGGCGCTGCTGTGGGTCGGGCGGCTTTACCAGCGTGACGGCAAGGACGACCTCGCACGGCAAGCGTTTCAGGCAGCAGCCACAGCCGATCCCGGCGGATATTACAGCTTGCGCGCCGACGATCTTCTGCACGGGCGCGAGCCGTTTACCCCACCCGCCGCGATCAACCTGGACGCCGACGAAGCCGTCGAGATCGCCGAGGCTGAAGCGTGGCTGCGCCAGACCTTCGCGATCGAGCAGGAAAGCGCGCTCTACCCGCTCAGCGACGCGTTCAAGGCAGACCCGCGCATGATTCGCGGGCAGGAGCTGATGGCGGTGGCCGACTACAGCGCCGCCGAGGACGAATTCGAATCGTTGCGCGTCGAGCTCCAGGACGACCCGCTGGCGACCTACCAGCTTGCGATGTTCTTCCGCGACGTGGGGCTGAACAAGCTGTCAATCACCGCCGCGGCCACGCTGCTGACCGAAGACGGTGTAGACGAATCGACCGCGCCGCGCCTGCTGCGCCGCCTGCGCTACCCGGTCTACTACAAGGACCTTGTGCTGCCCGAAGCGGAAGCGAACAACCTTGACCCGCTGCTCGTTTTCTCGTTGATCCGCCAGGAGAGCCTGTTTGAAGGGCTGGCGACCTCAGTCTCCGCTGCGCAGGGGCTGATGCAGATTATTCCCGACACTGGGGAGTGGATCGCGCTGCAAATGCGTTGGCCAAACTATCAGAACAGTGACGTCTATCGCCCGTACATCAACGTCAAGTTCGGCACCTATTATCTGCGCTGGGTGCTGGATCAGGTGGACAACCTGCCGTATGTGGCATTGGCGGGCTACAACGGCGGGCCAGGGAACGCCATGCAGTGGCTTGGCATCTCCGGCCCGGACCTCGATCTGTTCGTGCAGACGATCACCTACGACGAGACGCGCACCTACGTCCGCCGCATCTACGAGCAGTACAGCGTTTACCGCGACCTGTACGGCGCGCAGGCGGTGGGCTAGCCGTTCGATGCAAGGCCGCGCTCTGGCGAGGCGTGGTTCAACTGCCCCGCCAGCGCCGCCGACGACGTGACCGGCACAGCGCACACGAAGTTCTCGCAGACGTACGCCGCCGGGCTGCCCTCGCGCAGGGTGCGCCCGCGCAGCAACGCCGGGATCGCGTCCGCTCCAGCATTCGCGGCAGCGTGCGCGACCAGCGCGCGCGGGCGATACGGCTCTCGCACAACGCGCAGCATCGCCCCAATCTCCGGCTGCGACGAATCGCCCACCAGCGCGATCTCGACCGGACGCCGCAGGTACAAGTCCACGCCAATCAGCATCATCCCGAACGCCATCGGATACGCGCGCAGCGTCTCGCCGAGCGCGCGGTACACCCCGAGCGCCGCGTCCTCGTAGCGCGTCTCGCCCGACCAGCCGGTCAAACGCAGCAGGTTATACGCGATCTGCGCGCTGCCGGATGGCATGACGTTGTCTTGCGTGCCGCGCGGGCGCATCACCAGCGGGTCGTGATCGTCGCTGGTGTCATAGAAGCCGTCATCCTCGGCGCGGAAGTGATCGAGCACGACGTCTGCCAGCCGCTGCGCCTCGCTGAACCAGCGTGCCTCGAACGTGGTCATGTACAGTTCCAACAGGCCATCGATCACGTGCGCGTAATCTTCGAGATAGCCGTTAATCTTGCTGACGCCGTCCTTGTGCGAGCGCCACAAACGGCCATCCGCGCTCGTCATCTCACGCAGCAAGAAGTTCGCGCTGTGCGCCGCCGCCTCGCGATAATCCTCGCGGCCCAGGACGCGCGCTGCCTCGGCAAGCGCGGCGAGCGTCATCCCATTCCACGCGGCCAGAATCTTGTCATCCCGCGCGGGGACTTCGCGCCGCTTGCGCAGGGTGAACAGCACCGTTTTGGCGGCGGCAACTTCCTCGCGCATCTGCTCGACTGTCAACCCGTGCCGCACCGCGACCCGCTCCAGCATATCGGCCACGTGCAGGATGTTCTTGCCCTCGAAGTTGCCCGCTTCCGTCACGCCCCAATAAACGAGCAGCGCGTCCAGATGATCGACCACGCCCTCAAGCGCCTCGCGGATCTCCGCCAGGCTCCACACATAGAATTTGCCTTCCTCACTCTCGGAGTCCGCGTCCTGCGCGCTGTAGAACCCGCCTGCCGGGGATGTCATTTCCCGCAAGATATAGTCAAGCGTGTCTTCCACCACATCGCGGAAAAATGTCTCGCCCGAAATCTGGTAGGCGTGCAGGTAGACGCGCGCCAGCAGCGCGTTGTCGTACAACATCTTCTCGAAGTGCGGAACCAGCCAGCGCTCGTCCACGCTGTAGCGGTGAAACCCGCCGCCAAGCTGGTCATTTAGACCGCCGTCGGCCATCTTGCGCAGCGCGAGCATAACGACTTGCAGCGCGGGTTCGCTGCCGGTGGCGTGGTGAAAGCGCAGCAGGTATTCGAGGTTGACCGGGTTCGGGAACTTTGGCTTGTCCCGCGTCAGGCCGCCATGCACCGGGTCGGCGCGGCGAATGAGCGCGTCCGCCGCGTCGTCCAGCATATCGGTCGTCAGCAGGTCCGCCCCGGCGGGCGTGCCATCCAGCTCGCGTGACAGATCGGCGATGATACCGCGCCCGGTCTGCTCCACCTCGTCGCGCTTGTTCTGGTACACGTCGACCACCGCTTCCATCACCTGCCGGAAGCTCGGCATCCCATAGCGTGGCTCCGGCGGGTAATACGTCCCGGCGTGGAACGGGTGCCCGTCCGGCGTGAGGAAGACGGTCATCGGCCAGCCGCCCTGCCCCCGGTTGAAGACGAGCGTCGCCTGCATGTAGATGTCGTCGACATCCGGGCGCTCCTCGCGGTCAACCTTGACCGACACAAAGTGCTTGTTGATATAGGCGGCGGTTGCCTTGTCCTCGAAGCTCTCGTGCGCCATGACGTGGCACCAGTGGCAGGCCGAGTAGCCGATGCTGAGCAGGATCGGCTTGTCCTGTGCCCGCGCCTGTTCGAACGCTTCCTCGCCCCAGGGGTACCAATCCACCGGGTTATCGGCATGCTGGAGCAGATACGGACTGGTTTCATTCGCCAAACGATTCGCCATCATGCGATCCTTCTTACCATGTCTCACGCCAGAAAAACAAACGCCGGGCGCTGCCTGCCCGACGACGATGTTCGCCGAAAGTCAAAACAGGCGCGACGCCTTAAGCATACCGCCAAGCGCCGCGCCTTGCGCAAGCGAGCCGGGCCGCGCTAGCTCTCAAGCTGCGCGTCGAGCGTGATCTCCGCGCCCTGGAAAAGCTGCGACACCGGGCAACCCTGCTTGGCTGCTTCCGCCTGCTGCATGAACGTCTCGCGGTCGATGCCGGGCACCCGTGCCCGCGTCTTCAGATCAACGCGCGTGATCTTGAAGCCGCTCTCCACCCGCTCGATGTGCACATCG
This sequence comes from uncultured Thermoflexus sp., assembly GCA_964626105.1. Classification (GTDB taxonomy): domain Bacteria; phylum Chloroflexota; class Anaerolineae; order Aggregatilineales; family Aggregatilineaceae; genus DYGX01. The sequence continues at coordinate 2 of CAZVCM010000248.1, read as the reverse complement.
GC
>CAZVCM010000247.1:0-6500 GCA_964626105.1 uncultured Thermoflexus sp. | reverse complement strand
GTATTCAAGCGCGTGCAGGTCGGAGATCCGGCCCGTGCCGATAAAACCGACTCTCAACTTATCCATCCAAAGCTCCTTGTTGCGTAATGTGCAACTATGTTGCGCAAAGGAGATAAAAATAAAACCCCTATGCCTGAGCTAGACTCCGCCTATGCACGGTTGAAGCTCAGGCGATCCGACAGATTGCGGCTGACTTCTCGTACCACCGTGGCGAATTCCGCCACACGCTCTAATGTCATACGCCCCGCCGGGCCGGAGATCCCGATCGCGCCGACAGCCTTCCCGCGATAGTCAAACACCGGCGCGGCGACGCAGCGCACGCCGAAATCATACTCTTCATCGTCAACGGCATAGCCTTGCTGGCGCACCTGCTCCAGGTGGCGCCGGAGCGTTTCCGCATCCGTAATCGTGCGCGGGGTGAAGGCTTGCAACTCAGAGGGGAATACCGCCTCGGTGCTGAACGCGAGCAGGCTTTTGCCGAGCGCGGTGCAATGCAGCGGCGCAAGCGTGCCCACGCCGGTCGTCACCCGCAGCGATGCAGGCGACTCGACCTGATCAATATAAAGCGCCTGGTTTTGGGCGAGGATGGCCAGGTGCGCGCATTCGCCGGTGCGGTTGACAAGGTTGTGAAGGAAGGGATCGGCTTCATTTCGCAGAGGCATGCGCGTCAGCAGGCTGCGGCTGAGACGTACGATTTGCGGCCCAAGACGGTAGCGGCGGCTCTGCGCGTCTTGTTCCGCATAGCCGTGATTCGCCAGCGTTTGCACCAGCCGCGATGCGCTGCTCTTGTCGATGCCCAGCTCATCTGCCAGTTCCGTCACGCTCACAGCGTCGGTGCTGGCCGCCAGCAACTCCATGATTTTCAAGCCGCGCGCAAGAGATTGGATCTCAGCCACAGGTCACCTTGAATGCAAAAAATAGACTGGTTATTGCTTATCGTACAACTGTGTGGACGTAATGTCAACAACTTGCATCTAGCTACAACCAAAGCGGCGAAGCGGGGCGAGCGTGCCCGCCGGTTTTCTCCCGACGTCGCACTCCCCTGCTTCGCCTGAGCGGATTGCCTGGTGGGGTGCAGGGCTATTCGCCACCCTGCTCGCGCTTGGCGCTGCGATAGTGCTCAACAAGCGCGGCGACGGTGGGAATGAGCACGATGCCGACATAGATCGCGTGCAGCTCGATGCGCGGCACCAGCAACTCACCGATGCTGACCTGCTTGGACGCGCCGAACAAGTATTGCCTCATGAGCCACTGCGCCTGCAGCAGGAAGTGCTCGAAGAAGTGCCAGCCCTGCACGATGATCGCGATGCGCCACCACCGCTCTGCCCGGCCCGTGAATCCGTTTGCCAACAGCAGCAGACCGATTAGCTGGAGCAGATTGTACGAGAAGTGCAGCACTTCGGACCGCATTAGCTCTGGAAGCCATAGCCCTAACACGCCCATCGACTCCATGCGCGGCCAGTCCAGCACGAACACCTGAATAAGCTGGATGACGTGCTCTGCCGCGTGCCCGCCGACAAAGAGCGCGTAGAGGATCAGCGCGCGGGTGTGCCACGACTTCTTGACGATCTGCCGGACAGGCAGCGGATACGCTTTGGTTTGGTTCATGGTCTCTCTTCCTTGATCAGTGATAGCTGGCGCTAGCGCGTGCGGAACAGGTTCGCCGGGTCGTAGCGCGCGCGGATTGTCTGAATCCGCCGATAGTTGTCGCCGTAGAGGTTCTCGCGGTCTTCGAACAGACCGGGGAAGTTTGGCGCTTGCCCGCCGTTCGAAAACGGCTGCATTTCTTTCACGACGCGCCGCGCCCACGCGATGTTCGCCTCGTCGTCGGCGGGATCCTCCCAGTTCGCTTCGACGAACGCCATGTACTGTGCGTCCCGGTGCGGGTAGGCTGTCTCATGGGGACGCACCCGGCTGATCGCGCCGCCCATCTGCCCAAGGTCCAGCGTGGTGAGGGGTGATGGCGCTTCGTCAATCAGCGCGATCAACCGCTCGATAGCCGCGTCGCTCAGCGTGTCGAAGTACAGCGATCGCCAGTAGTAGCGCAGCGTTCCGGCAGGGTACTCCTCGTCCCAGAAGGTCTGAAGCTCGCTGAACGGCATCACGCCGCTCATATCCAGCAACGGCGTCGCAAGCTCGCGCAGGGGCTGCAGCAGGTCGCTGCCCTCGCTGGCGGGGCCCGCGTAGCATGCCATAACGAAAATGAACCGCTGGCCGTGAAGCTCCGCCGGGAACATATGACCTTCGGGAATGCGCCCCTGGCTGACGAGCGAGGTCACGTCGTCCGGCGCGGATGCCGCGTATTCTCGATAGCCGCGCAGCACAGCGGCTGCATCGTTCCCGTGATAGAATACCGCCGCAATGCGCACATCTGGACCGAGCGAGCGCAGTTGGAACTCGAACGACGTCACCACGCCGAAGCCACCGCCACCGCCGCGCAATCCCCAGAATAGATCGGGGTGTTCGGTCGCGCTCGCGCGGATCAGGCGCCCTTCCGTGGTGACGACTTGCGCCGAGATCAGGTTGTCGATCGTCAGGCCATAGCGGCGGCTGACCCAGCCGGTGCCGCCGCCGAGCGTCAGCCCGCCGATCCCGGTTTCCGACACGACGCCAGCAGGGACGACCAGCCCGTACGGTTGCGTCGCGCGCACCATGTCGCTGAGGAGCGCGCCGCCTTCGACACGGGCGACACGCCCAAGCGGATCGACGTCAACGTTCGCCATGCCGGAAAGATCGATCACGATGCCGCTATCTGCGATGGCGCTGCCTGCGACATTGTGCCCGCCGCCACGCACCGAGACCGGAAGTCCATGGTCACGCGCGAAGTTGACGGTTTCGATCACGTCGCTGACACACACGCAGCGGGCAATCAGCGCCGGATACTTGTCGATCATGCCGTTCCAGACCTTGCGGGCTTCGTCGTATTCCTCGTCCCACGGGAAGATGAGCGTGCCGCGCAAGGCTGCTTGAAGCTGCAGATAGTTGGTCCGAATGCTTTCAGGGATTGTGACGAGCATGATGCATTTCCTTTCTGGGCTGCCTGGGCTTTGGTTTGTGCCAAAGCCCAGGGCCGTCGGTGTGAATGCTAGCTGTCCAGTTCGAAGCTGACGCGCAGGTTGACGCCCATCTGTTCGGTCATGCCCATCAACTCCTGGATCTGCACGCCGCGAACATTCCCGTATTCGCCAGTTCCCCCAGCCAGGACGCGGGTGACTTCTACACCGGGCGTGCTCAGCTCGAACCCGTTCGAGACCAGTGTGGAATCACCGTCCTCGCCATAGAGCTTGAAGACCTGCGTCGAGACCACCGCTTCGCCTGACTCGGTATACGCGCCCTCGCCAATGAACCAGCCATAGCAGGTCCACTCGCCGAGAACCTGTTCCGGGAACTCCGGCTCGCCGCTGGGCAGCACACCGTTCGTGCCGTTCAGCGTGCCTTCGGGATAGATATAGCCCTGGGTGATGAAGGGGTTGCCATAGGCAGGCATCCCATCGTCGTGCGCGTTTAGGATGTCGATGACGAAGCGCGTGGCGTCTTCGGCGACCTCATAGACAACCGGCTCGTCCACAGCGTTTGAGAGACTTCCGGCGTCACGGAAGTGCGCGCGTGCAAAGCGCGCCGTGAAGCTGACCAGCACCACTGCAAGGACGAGCGCTTTCAGGACACGTTTAGTGGACATTTCGAATTTCCTCCAGTGCGTTCGCGTTCATGTGGATATCACGCTCCACACGATACGCGTAAACCGCGCCAGGAGTCATCGAACGAAGGTTTAATCCGGGGGTTATTTGGGGATTAATCCGCCGCGCTGAGGCGGGCCCTCGGACTGCTAGACCAGGCCAAGTTCTCGCGCACGCAGGACTGCCTGCGCCCGGCTGCGGACTCCGAGCTTGCTGAAGATGCGATGGTTGTGCGCCTTGACCGTCCCGACCGCCAAGACCAATTCCTCGGCGATCTGGGCGTTGCTGCGGCCAGCGGCCAGCAGCGCGAGAATCTCTAGCTCGCGCTCAGAGAGGGTGTCGGCGAATGGGAGCTCGACATGCGCTTTGCCCGGTGAAGCCGCTTCAGCTGGCGTGGCGCGCAGCGCTTCCTGCGCGAGACGGAACGCCGAGGTGAGGTCCAACTGGCGGGCGCGCGCCCGCACAGACTGAAAGGTCGCACGCGGCAGTGTCGCGGCGCCGCTCTCTAGCACAGATTGCGCGCGCTCGCGGGCGTCTTGCTCAGTACTTGGCTGCGCGGCGGAGAACGCAAGCAGCTCAAAGCCCGCTTCAAACTGACTCTGGGCGATCAGCCAGCGTCCGATACGCACCAGCAGCGATAGCGCGAACACAGCCAGCCCGTGCTCAACGGCGATCTGAAGCGCCTCGGCGTAGCAGTCCTTCGCTTCGACATAGTGCTGCTGGCCGGAGAGCGCGTCCGCCAGACCCGTCAGAGTGGTTGCCAGTCCGCCATGATCGCCGATTCTGCGATAAAGCTTCAGACTGGCGCGGAACTGACCCGCTGCTTTCTCGTACTCTGCTTCGGCCAGCGCCACCTTGCCTAACAAGGTGAGCGCTACAGCCTGCCCTTCAGGGTCGTCGAACGCCTGGCGGATCTTATAGCTCTCCTGGTAGTACGAGCAGGCGAGCGCCCGGTTTCCCAGTGCGAGACTGGCGTTTCCGAGTTCGTTCAGGCAGTATGCGCGGAACCAGTCATCCCCCGCGGCTTTGGCGATCGTGTTTGCCTGCTGGGCGTGCTGGTACGCCTGTTCATAATGGCCCTGCGCCAGCGCCGCGCTGGCGAGTACGTAGTGAGAGACCGCCTGGTTCTGATAATCCATGCGCTCAGTGTGGCGGCGCAGCCCGTCCTCGCCGAGCCTCGTGGCTTCGTCAAAGTCTCCGGCGATGAGCGCCAGAACTCCCAGGCCCAGGTCTGGATCGGCAGCCAGCCCCATTGGCGTGCGGAGGTTATGCTCTGCCAAAACCCGGCGCGCGCGTTCTAACGTTTCACGAGCGGGATCGGCCTGCGCGATCCGAATGTACGCCCAACCCAGCGTCGAATAGATGACGACCAGCGCCTCGAATTGCCCATCGATGGCTTCGGCGCGCTCGACCGCTTGCGCAGCTTGCAGAAAACTGTCAATCAACTCCTGATAGCGTCCCTGGGAATCGAGGAAATATCCTAACGTGTATGCCGCCTTGGAGATGCCGCGCACGTCTCCACGCTCGATCATATACGCCCATGCATCGCGGATATTGTCGATTTCGACAGCGATCTCGCGCAGCGCGCTCAACTGTTTCCCGCCTCGTAGCGCGCCTTCGCGCTGGCACAGGAAGTCGTTGAAATACGCGCTGTGCTTGCGGCGCGTTTCGGCTAGCACATCCGGCTCGGCGGCGAGGCGTTCCCTCGCATACTGCCGCAGCAGGGGATGCATCGAGTAGCGCGCGTTGGCGCCCCGGTGCAGCATCGACTTGTCCACCAGCGCTGACAGCAACGGCAAAGTCGCCCCGGCGATCTGCGCGGCGGCTTCTCGCCGGAAACCACCGCCGAAAACGGAGAGCCGCCGGAAGACATCCCGACCTTTCTCGCTCAGGCGCGCCCATGACTGGTCGAACACGGCCTGCATACTGCGATGCCGCGCTGGAAAATCGCGCAAGCCTGTTTCTAGAAAAGCAGGGCTGCTTTCGATTTCACGGGCGATCTCGCCACATGAAAGCGTTTTTGCCCACGACGCCGCCAGCTCGATAGCGAGTGGCATCCCCTCTGTTATGCGGCAGATGCGCGCCACATCACGGGCTTCATGGCTGAGAGAGAAATCCCGCCGGACGCGCTGCGCGTGATGCGCAAACAACTGCACGGCGGGATATTCCATAAGCCCCGGCGCAGGCTCTGAGTCGCGTGTCGGGAACGGCAGCCCGTCGAGCGGATAGAGCCATTCGTCGCGCAGATTGAGCGCCTCGCGGGACGTAACCAGCAGCTTGACGCGCCCCGCCGCGCTCAGCACGTCGGTAATCACGTGGCTTTCGCTAACCAGGTGCTCAAAGTTGTCAAGGGCAAGCAGGAGTTCTTGCTCGCTGAGGTAGCGCATCAACTGCGCGTCGGGCGGCGCCTGTCCGCTGAGAGGCATCCCCAGCGCATCGGCAATGGTAGGCGCCAGGAACCTGCCCGAACTGACGGTATCCAGATACACAATGCGCGCGCCCTGCGCAAAGCGCGCCGCCGATGCGTCGACGATCTCGCGCGCGAGGCGCGTCTTCCCGATACCGCCGGGGCCGACCAGAGTCAGCAAGCGGCACGCCGGGTCTGCCAGCAGGCTCCGGATCTGTTCCAGTTCAGCTTGTCGACCGATCAAGATGCCGGAGTGTGGCGTGAGACTGCGAGTGGACATCCTGCCCCTACCGTGGCTCAAACGGGTGTGTGTCAGCGGTAAGTCTGGGTTAAAGTATACCGATTATACTTATCTTGTGCCGCGCTGTCAGGGCTGTACTGCATCGCGAGCGCATCGGCAGTTGTCAGGCGGCCAA
>CAZVCM010000246.1:5935-6570 GCA_964626105.1 uncultured Thermoflexus sp. | reverse complement strand
TCTGCCGACCTGGTACGCCAGCCCGATCAGACCAATCGAAGCAGCGCCCGCCAGCAACGCCATCACCAGCGCCAGCAAGTGATCGCGCTCGTCGCGCGCATCGAGCAGCGCCGCAGTGAGCAAGTACGCGCCCACTGCCAGCATCAGCGTCGCGGTGGCCAGCGCCAGCACCGCCCCCGATCGAAAACGGCGTTCGCGCGGGGCAGCACCCGTCTCCTCAGGACGTGGTGTCAAAGGAGGCTGCTCTGGCCCAAATACGGGTGGTACGAAGCGCTGCATCGCGAGCACCTGAGTGCGATGGATTTCGAACGATGGGTTGCCTTAATCGTAGCCAATTTCTACAGCAAAATCAATAAACCAGTAGGATACTCACAAGGAGAAGGAAAAAAGTCACGTCACGCGTCACGTTGCGCTAGTCGATATCCCAGGCGGAGAGCCAGTAAACGCCGGTCGTCAGCCCGCCCTGCGAGGATTCAACCAGCGCGCAATACGCGCCATCTTGCGGCACTACAAAGGTCAGCTCGGCGGTGAAATCCTGGATACTGCGATCATCTGCGCTAGCCACCTCGCGTCCGGCCTGATCAAACAGGCGAATGAGCGGGTCGAGCAGCGATTCGCCGCGCGCTTCAGCGGTG
>CAZVCM010000246.1:0-5925 GCA_964626105.1 uncultured Thermoflexus sp. | reverse complement strand
AACTGGTAGCCGTGCCGCTCGCCCACCCATGTCAGTTCGTTTTTGATGAGCGCCGGGACGGTGTGCCCGGTCAGCGGCACATCTTGCGGCCACGCGCCGGACGCATCGCCGCAGCGCACAACCGGCGGCGCGATGCTGGGGGCCTGCGCGGCGAAATTGTTCGTCGCAGGTCGCTCCCAGAAATAGATGAACGCCGTGACAACCAGCACGCTCAGCGCAGCCAGCACCGCGACACGAAGCACGGCGCGCTGCCGCCGCAGCCAGAACCTGCGCACGAGGCCAGGCGGTGGCGGCTCCGGCGCTTTGGCGCGGCGCCGCTTCGGGCGGTCGAGCGCGGTTTCGGCCCGCGAGGCCGCCTTCTGATAGACTTCGTCGAAGACCTCAAACGACGTGTCGGCGTCGTCCGGCGCGACTTCTACGCGCTCGTCGTATGCATCGTAATCCGCGTAGTCGCCGTCATCTTCATACGTGTAGGCGTCGCTGTCGTCCTCGTACGCGTCCTGAGCGTCGAAGTCGTCTGGATCGTCGTAATAATCCGATGGAGTATGGCCCTTCGGCATCAGGACGCTCGCAGGCTGCCAGGCCTCAACCGTCGATGACCGCGTCCACCGCCGCGCGAACGGTCGGCGGGGCGATGCGCTCATCAGCCAGATAGTCGCGCCGGAGGATCGGGAACAGCGTCGGGACCTCGCAAATCGGCACGACCGGCCCGTCGGCGGAGAGCTTGGCGTGCTCTGCCGTGAACACAATCAGCGCGTATACCGGGACCTGATTCAGCCCGCGCTTGGCGAAAAACTTGCGCAGCGCAATGACGTCCTTCACGGCCTCGCGCGTGGGGTTCGTCCCCGCCGGGCGAAGCTGCCCTTTGGCGTTGATAACGCGCCACTCGCCGCGCTCGTTAATCCACGTTCCTTTGTAATCGACAATGCGCAGCACCAGCGCGCCGGGCGGACCGACCAGCACTGCGTCAATATAGCCAACGCCGCGCTTGCTCACGTTGCGTAGGTACGTGTAGCGGTTGTCGAGAAACTGGCTGAGCGCCTCGCCCACCGCGTAGGCGAGCGGGTTGTCCTTTTGGAGCGTTAGCGCGCGGATGATAATGGCGATCCCCGCAATCACTGCCGCGATCCCCGCAATAATCAGCACAACGCGCAGCGCGTCAAAGATAACCGTATCCCACAGCGGGAAGAAGAAGAACAGCGTGCCGAGCGTGATCGCGATCGCGCCGCCGAAGAATGTCACCCCGCCGATGAAGAGATAGTAGCGACCGCGCCGGGCAATGTTGCGCGAAGGATTAATGTTCTGCATCGTCACCTCTCGGTGGTGCGCCCGGCTGCACGCCAGGGCGATCTTCGCCGCGCGGCGCGGCACTCTGTTTTCCAGTGCCAGAGCCGCGCTCCGACTCAGGCGCCGCGGCCTGCTCCTTCTTCGGCGGTGGCGCGAGCATCATCAGCTGCGTCACCGGCGCGGTATCGGACAGGCTCGGCGCAGGCTGCTCGGCGATGGGCGCGGTGCGCCGCGCTTGCTTGCGCTTGGTGATCACCGCCTCGATCATTTCGCGCAGGTCGTTCAGCGAAGGCAGCGGTTTGAACAGCAACAAATCGGCCTGCGCCTCAGCCATTACCGCCTTCTCGTCGTCTGGCGACAGGCGGTACGCCGTGATCAGCACGATCCCGATGTGACCGAGCGTCTGGCTTCGCCGCAACCGCTGCGCGACTTCTGGGCCGCTCAGTTGCGGCAGGCGCACATCCAACAGCGCGACCTCGGGTAACTCGCCCCGAACACGCCCTTGATCCACGTCGTCGACCCAGGAGACCGCTTCTGGCCCGTCTACGAACGCCACACCCTGGATGCCCCATATCTCAAACATCGCGAGCAACAGCTCGTAGATATCAGGCTCGTCTTCGACAATCATCCATGTCGGCACGTCGAAATCTCCTCGAGGCCGGGGGTGCGTTCAGGATGAAACGTTCGCGCTGCGGGGCCGCGCGCGACGCCCATCCGCCAGCATGTTACACTATAGGCGCGGCGGGGTGAAACCGCAAATCTTCGACCACGCGCCCGCTCGCGTGGTATCGGTAGCGGGTGTTACTCGCGCCAAAAAGCAGGTAGTATTACAGTATTAGGCGAGGACGTCTGGGGCACGACCCGACCCCGGAGGCAGCTATTTGGAAGGGCCACGATGAAACCCTGGTTGGTCGTCGAAGACGAAGAAGACATCCGGAACATCGTCAAAGTGATGTTTCAGGTGTGGCAGCACACGCCGCTGGCGTTTCGGAACGGCCACGAAGCGTGGCGCTGGCTCGACGAGGTCGAATCAGGCCGCTTCAACGGCGATCTGCCGGAACTGGCGCTGATGGATATCCGCATGCCCGGCCACAAAGGCCACGAGATCGCCCGGCGGATTCGCAGCCTGAAACCCCTGCAGCAGATCCCGATCGTGCTGATGACCGCTTTCAGCCTGACCGAAAGCGAGCGCGCCGAGATGCTTCGGGAGTACGGCGTCGACCATATCATTTACAAGCCCCTGCCGGACCTGTTCGAGCTCAAGGAAACCCTCGACACCGTGTCCGAGCGAAAGAGCGCCGCCGGTTAGCCGCCGCGCCACAGGGCCCTGACGGGCCGAGGTGTTGCATGTCCAATCCGCAGGACTCTGCCCCATCCGATCGCACGCGACCTGTTGCCAGCATGTTGCAGTCGGTTGATGCGCTGGGATCGAACACGGGCCGCCTGTTCGAGCGGCTGTACGGCGGGCTGCGGCGCAAAAGCCGTTCCGCCGAGGCCGAGCGCGCCGCGCAAGCCGCGATCACCCAGCTTCAACAAGCCAATGATGCGCAGTCGACCGACATCGCCCGGCTGACCGGCGTGCTCGCCGCGATCAGCGAGGGCGTGATCATGCAGGATAACCAGGGCGCGGTCGTGCTGATGAACCAGGCCGCGCGCGACCTGCTCGGCTCGACGCGCGCTTTCTGGGACAGCGACCTCGGCAAGATGTTCGCCGCCGCGCGCAAGCAGACCGCGCTTGATGGCGAGATCACGCTCGGCAAGGCGCAGCGCGTCGAGATCAACGACCGAGTGATCGGCGCGCAGCTTGCGATTGTCGCGGACCCGCAGGGCAACCGGCTCGGCACGGTGCTGATGCTGCGCGATGTCACGCGTGATGCGCTCTCTGACCGGCTGAAAGATCAGTTCGTGACGCAGATGAGCCACGAGCTCCGCACGCCGCTCGCCGCGATCAAAGGGATGAGCGAGGTGCTGCTCGCCATGCCAGAAGATCGCCCGCCGAACCGCAAGTTCCTGGAAGCGATCAGCCGCAACGCCGCGGTGCTGGACCGCATGATCATTGAATTGCTCGATATTTCGGAGATCGGCGCGGGCAGCTTCGCCGTGCGCGAGCAGGAAGTGCGCCTGCCGCAGCTTGTCTTCAACGTGATACAGGGGTTGGAGTCGCGCATTCGCCGCGCAGAGCTTTCGCTCGGCGTGATGGTCGTTAACGACCACCAACTGACAATTATCGGCGACGACCGCCGCCTGCAGTGGGCGCTCGGCCACCTGATCGACAACAGCATCAAATACACCGAAGCAGGTGGCCAGATCGCGGTCGCGATCGGGCGGCGGCGCGAAGGCTATCTGCTGATCGAGGTCAGCGATACCGGCGTAGGCATCAGCCCGCGTGACCTGCCGCACGTCTTCGAACGCTTCTATCGTGGCGAGGCGCGCACACCCTCTGGCAAGACCATCGACCCGCGCGGGCTCGGACAGGGGCTGTTCGTGGCGCGCGCCGTGGCCGAAGCGCATGGTGGCTATCTGAGTGTCGCCAGCCGCGTAGGCGAGGGCAGCACCTTCACCCTCGCGCTGCCGGTGGAGAAACACACCGGCGCAGACAAACCATTGCCAGAGATGCCCGCCGCGCCATCTCTCGACGAGCCGCCGGTAGATCCCACCGCCGCCACACAGCGGCGCGATCCGCCGGACGAGGCTCGGTAAGTTCCCCACCCTGCTTCTCTGCCGCTCTTGCCGGGCGGCTTTTTTGATCCATTGACATATCGCTTAAAGGGGTCAAGTGGACCACATGACTCTGCGCCGTGTGGCTCATGTATCGCGTCTGGAGCGGCAGTACGCTGATAGATGCTGCGGGTTGGCGCCCGCAATCATCACCAACCCGTAGCAGAAGGATTTCCGAGGACGAGTAAGGAGAGTAGTTGAGATGTCACGACGCTGGACCTTGTTCATTCTCGTACTGGCTGCGGTGTTCAGCCTGGGGCTGGCCGCGTGTGGCGATGACGACGAGCCGGAAGACACAGTGGGCGATACAGCCGGTGACGCGGGCCAAGCGCTCGATGACGCCGCGGAGGACGCCGGCGACGCGCTTGACGAGGCAGCCGACGACGTAAGTGACGCAGTGGGTGACGCTGCGGATGAAGCGGGCGACGCGCTAGGCGTCGTGGCGGGCGATGCCGAAGCGGGCGCGCAGGTTTACGCCGAGCAGGGGTGCGAGGGCTGCCACAGCCTTGACGCCAGTGCCGCCGAAATGACCGGCCCGCCGCTCCACAACATCGGCACGGTCGCGGACGAGCGCACCGATCAGAGCGCCGCTGAGTACGTTCGCGAGTCGATCGTGGAACCGAGCGCCTACATCGTCGAGGGCTATAGCGACGTGATGCCGCCTTACGAGCTTCCGGATGATCAGCTCGACAACCTGGTCGCATACCTGATGACTTTGACCGGAGAATAGTCCCGCGCGCACCTTGCGCAGTTCCAGCCCGGAGCACAAGCTCCGGGCTTTTTTGCGCGCTGTTTGCACGGAGAGAGGCCAGCCGTGAGGCGTATTGGCAAAACAGCGGTCGCTTGCTATGCTCACACCGTACCATATGGTACCAGTGCCCTATTTGACATTTGTCAGGGCCGCCGCCGTGCGCGGCCTGTGAGGAGAAACGCGGATGGTCAAACCAGTCGCGACAGTTGATGTCGTCCCCAATCTGCCGCCCAGCCTGGAGCGCTTGCGCGACCTGGCATTCAACTTGCGGTGGTCGTGGGATCACGAAACCATCGCCCTGTTCCGGCGCCTCGACCGCGACCTGTGGGACCAGACTGAGCGCAACCCCGTTGCGATGCTGGGCCTGCTCAGCCAGGAAACCCTGCAAGCTGCCGCCGAAGACGAGGCATTTCTGGCGCATCTCGACCGTGTATGCGGGCGGTTCGACGCCTATATGAATCCGGCCAAGACGTGGTACCAGCGCCACTACGACGAAACCCCTGATCAGCCACTTTTCGCGTACTTCTCGATGGAGTATGGGCTAACCGAGTGCTTGCGCAATTATTCGGGCGGCCTGGGCGTGCTTTCGGGTGACCACCTCAAAAGCGCGTCTGACCTGGGGTTGCCGCTCATCGGGATCGGCATCCTCTACGAAGAGGGTTACTTCCACCAGTACCTTAACGCGGACGGCTACCAGCAGCAGTCGTACCCGATAAACGACTATGCAAACCTGCCGGTGCAGCCGGTGAAGAATACCGACGGCTCGCAGCTTGTGCTCACGATCCCGATCGCTACTTCGGTGGCGAAGGTGCAGGTCTGGAAGGTGCAGGTCGGGCGCGTGACCCTGTACCTGCTCGATACCAACCGTGAGGATAACCCAGACTCGATCCGCGATCTGACCGACCGCCTTTATGGCGGAGACAAGCGCACGCGCATCCGCCAGGAAATTCTGCTCGGCATCGGCGGCGTGCAGCTTCTGGAAGCGCTCGACCTGCCGATCACTGTCTATCATATGAACGAGGGGCACAGCGCGTTCCTCGCGCTGGAACGCATCCGCCTGGCAATGAAGCAAAATTCGGCGCTTGACTTCTGGCAGGCGGCGGACATCTGCTCCGCGGGCAACGTCTTCACAACCCACACGCCTGTCCCCGCTGGGCTGGAACGATTCG
>CAZVCM010000245.1:0-6603 GCA_964626105.1 uncultured Thermoflexus sp. | reverse complement strand
TTGCGGCGCGCGCGCAGCGCCATAATCGCCGTCATGTCGATCTCGTTGAACGTTGTCAGCATGGCGGCGATGCGCTGCGCCTCGACCAGCCGCTCGGCGATCGTGCGGCGGCGGCGCGACATGCGGACGCGCTCCTCGCGTTGCGCGGTGTCGGCGCGCGGCGGGGCAGGCGGCGACGGTGCGGCAGGCGGTTGCTGGCGTGACGCGTCGGGTGTCGCTTTGGCAGGTTCAGCGGATTTCTTCGCTTCCGCCAGGAACCGCTCGATATCCTCTTTCAGCACCCGGCCATGCGCGCCGCTGCCGCGCACTTGCGCCAGATCGACGCCCTTCTCTTCGGCGAACTTGCGCGCCACCGGCGAAACGCGCTCGCGCTCGTCCTCAGTGGCGCGTTCACCGGCGGGTTCAGCAGGCGCTTCTTCCGGCTGCTCGCTGGCGGGCGCTTCACCACTCGCTGCGGGTTCTTCAGCGGACGACGCGCCGCTTTCGTCGATCATCCCGACCACGTCGCCCACCTTGACGTCTGCGCCTTGCTCGACCATGATTTCGGCCAGCACGCCGTCTTGCGTGGCGCCTACGTCGAGGTCCACCTTGTCGGTTTCGAGCGTGAGCACCGGCTCGCCAGCTTTGACCGGGTCGCCTACTGCTTTCAGCCAGTCGGCGATGGTCGCCTCGACGATTGATTCTCCCAGGTCAGGCACTTTGATCTCGACAGGCATCAGGTCTGATCCTTCGCTGCATAATGGCTAGCTAACAATGAAATCGTCCGCAATCTCGTCGGGGCCGGTATCGTACGCTTGCTCCAGCAACAACGCCTGGTTGGCCGCGTGCCACGCCGCCGAGCCTTCCGCCGGGCTGGAGCTTGCTGCTCGCCCGACATAGCGGAGCGGCCAGCGCCCCGCGATCAGATCTCGCAGGCGCGGCGCGACAAAGCCCCACGCGCCCATGTTCTCCGGCTCCTCTTGCACCCAGACGACTTCTTCCAACGCGGGCAGGGCATCCAGCACAGGCGAGAGATCGTCCGCCGGGAAGCGCGCAAGCTGCTCGACACGCACGATCGCGACCTCCGGGTGCTGCTCGTGCTCCTCGCTGCTGATCAGGTCGAAATACACCTTCCCGCTGCACAGAAACAACCGACGGATCGCGTCGGGAGTCTCGGCAGCGCGTGCGTCCGGGATAATCGGCTGCCAACCGCCTTTGGCCAGATCGCGCATGGTCGAGATCACCTGCGGATGGCGCAGCAGGCTCTTCGGCGTCATCACGACCAGCGGCAGCGGATCGCTTTCGAGCAGCACAGCCTGGCGGCGCAGCAGGTGGAAGAACTGCGCGGGCGTGGTCGGGTTTGCTACGCGCAGGTTGTTCTCGGCGGATAGATTCAAGAAGCGTTCCAGCCGCGCGCTCGAATGGTCCGGCCCGGCGCCCTCGTAACCGTGTGGGAGCAGCAGCACCAGCGAAGGCGTCTGGCCCCACTTGGCGCGTGCAGATGTGATGAACTCATCCACGATCACCTGCGCGCTGTTGATGAAGTCGCCATATTGCGCTTCCCACAGCACAAGGCGGCCTGGCTCTTGAATGTTGTAGCCGTATTCGTAGCCGAGCACCGCGTTTTCGCTGAGCGGGCTATCGTGAATCTCAAAGGCTGCTTTCGCCTGCGGCAGCGCGGCCAGCGGCGCGAATGTGCGCCCCGTCTTGGCATCATGGAAGACCGCATGCCGCTGGTTGAATGTGCCACGCTCGGTGTCTTCACCGCTGAAGCGGATCGGGATCCCGTCGGCCAGGATAGACGCCATTGCTAGGGCTTCGGCGGCCGCCCAGTTGACGGACGGCTTGTCGTCGACGCCTAGCGTCTCACGCCGCCGATCCATCGTGCGCACTAGCTTCGGATGCATGGTGAAATCGTCCGGCAGCGCCAGCAGCGCTTCGTTGAGCGCGTGCAGGTCTTCGAGCGGGACAGCGGTCTTCACGCCCCGCGCGGTACCGGGCGGCGCCAGCTTCGGATATGGCTCGTGCAGGTCGTGCTCTGGATCGACTGTGTCGAACACCTCTTGCAAGCGCGCTATCGCGCGGTCGAACTGCTGCGCGGCGTCTTCTTCGCTCACGACCTCGCGCGCGGCGAGCGTCTGCGCCCATAGCCCGCGGACGGTCGGGTGCTGGCGGACGGTTTCATACATCAGCGGCTGCGTGAAGCTCGGTTCGTCGCCTTCGTTGTGCCCGTAGCGCCGGTAGCCGATCAGGTCGATCACAAAGTCCTTGTGGAATCGCTCGCGGTATGCCGCCGCCAGCCGGATGACCTCGATGCACGCTTCCGGATCATCGGCGTTGACGTGCACAATCGGCATCTTGAAACCTTTGGCGAGCGAGCTAGCGTAATACGTGCTGCGGCCATCTTCGGGCGTGGTGGTGTAGCCAAGCTGGTTATTGGCGATGATGTGGATTGCGCCGCCGACCCAGTAGCCGGGCAGGCGCGAGAGATTGAGCGTCTCCGCGACAATCCCCTGGCCGGGGAACGCTGCATCGCCGTGTATCAGCAGCGGGAGCGTCCTGTTTGGCTCGAAGCGCGGCTCGCCGGGTTGTCCGGTGTCGCTGCCCGCCGCGCGCGCCATCCCCAGCACAACCGGGTTAACCGCTTCCAGGTGGCTTGGGTTCGGCGCCAGCGTCACCGCGAGGTCGCACTCGCTCCCGCTCTCAGAGTCGCGCTCGCCGCCCAGATGGTATTTCACATCGCCGGTCCAGCCCAGGTCCTCGCGGAAGTATCGCCCCTGCGCCGTGTCCTTGAACTCGGCCAGGATCTGCGCGTACGGCTTGTGCAACACGTGCGCCAGGACGTTCAGCCGCCCGCGATGCGCCATGCCGATTGAGACAAGCTGCGTGCCGTGCTCCGCCGCGAGGCACATCAACTCATCGATCATCGGGATCATGATGTCCAGCCCCTCGATCGAGAAGCGGTGCTTGCCGGGGAACATCCGGTGAAGGAACTGCTCGAACGCCTCGATCTCGGTTAGCCGGTCGAGCATCGCATGGGCGTCAAGCGGCTGGCGCTCGACGGAATAGTGGCGGGACTCGATCGCCTCGCGCAGCCAGTCGCGCTCTTCCCAGATGCGGATGTCGTTGGTGTCGAACCCGATGGTGGACGAGTAGATCCGCCGCAGCGCCGCGATCGCTTCAAAGGCGCTGGTCGCGCCTTCCGCCGCCGGACCCCCCACCAGACTTGCGGGCAACTCGCGTAGCGCGTCTTCGGTGAGGCCGTGCGATTCGAGCCGCAGCATTGGGTCACCGGTCGGCTCCGAGCCAAGCGGATCAAGCTGGGCGTCCAGGTGCCCATACGTGCGGATCGCAGTCGCAAGATTCGCGACACCGACGGCGGTTTCCAGCGCGACCCCCGCTGGAGCCAGCATCTCGTCCCGTTGGGCGGCGCCGTTGGCGGGCGGCTGCCAGCGCTCGAAGATGTCGCGCGTGGCGTCATCAACCGACGCGGGATCGTCGCGATAGCGTTCATATAGCTCAAGAATGTACGCGGCGTTCGGGCCGGGAAAGTCTCGCCAGAAGCTCATGCTTACCCCTGAATCGTCGCTGCCGGGCGCTTGAGGCGCGCCCCGACACGTTATTCGAGATTATAGCCAAACCCCCAGGGGAAACGGCAAAGCAAGCGGCCCACGTGCGATCAAAAAACCCGCGACCGGGTGTGGGTCGCGGGTGGAAAATCGCATGCGACAGGTCGATGATTACCCTGCGCGCCAGTACTGGCTGTTGTCCGCCGTGATGACGACCACGCCGGTGTCCACGTTCGGCGGTAGCGGCGAGATGCCTGCGGCCTGCCAGTCGCTCACCGACTGGATCAGCCCGTTGCGGACGGCGTAGAGCATCATCAGGCCCCAGAAGCCCATCTGCCACGTGCCCTGCGCCAAGGTCGCGCCTAGTTCGCCGCTGTCGATCAGGTCCAGCGTGCCCTCGTCATAGTCGAAGCCGATGATTGGGACCTGCCCGCTGAGCCCGGCCTCGCGCACTGCCTGCCCGACACCGACCGCGCCGAGCGCGTCTGTCGCGAAGATGCCCTTGATATCCGGGTTGGCGATCAGCAGCGCTGACATCTTCTCGGCGGCCATGGTCGAGTTGTTCTGGTCGTCAATGATCAAATCGTCGGACGTGGTGACGTTGGGGAACTCGGCGGCGAGTGTCTCGATGAAGCCCTGGCGACGCTGCACATGGTTGAGCTGCGCGGCCACGCTCGAGATCGCGACCTGCCCCTCGCCCACCAGCGGGCCGAGGTAGCGCGCCGCGACGACGCCCGCGTAGTAGTTGCCGGTGCCGACAAAGCTATAGCGCTTGCTGAGCGGGGAGTCCGCGTCGAAGCAGACGACCGGCACGCCCGCGTCGATCGCGCTGTTGATCGGCTCGATAAAGGCGTCCGGGTTGATGATCGTCGCCAGGATACCCGCAGGATTCTGGCTGGCGACTTCCTCGAAGACACGCACTTCAGCGGTAATGTCGTTTTCCGGTGAGCCAGTGTATTCGACATTCACGCCCAGGAACTCGGCGGCGTCTTCCATCCCACGGAAGCAATCTTTCCAGTAGTCGATGCCCGAGGCGAACGTCACCATGTAGTAACGCTGGTCTTCCTGGGCGGCGGCCTTGCGCAGACCCACCGGAAGGGCGGCGGCTGCGGCGGCAATGGCACTAGACTTCAGAAATTCGCGACGGTTCATAAGAATCCTCTCAATCTCTGCTAAATGTCTGCCTCTAACCGGCTTAACGCCGGGCCAAACCTATTGAGTCAGTATGGCGGGTCAAGCGCTTGTCTTTTTGGCGCGTGGCCGCGCTGCCAGTCGCTGGCTGAGGACGTCGGAGCCGACCGCGAGCAGCAGGATCGCGCCCATAACCAGGTTTTGCCAGTAGACCGGCACGCTGAGTTGTACCATGCCGTTATTGATACACCCGACGAAGATCAGGCCCAGCAGCGCGCCGAGTACCGTCCCCTTGCCGCCCGAAAGGCTCGCGCCGCCGATGATGCACGCCGCGATGACTTGCAGCTCGAAGCCCATGCCCGTGCCGGGGTCTGCCACCGTGAAACGCGACACCGACAGCACGCCCGCCAGCGCCGCCAGCGCGCCGGACATCGTGAACACCCCGATCTTGACCCGGTCAACGTTGATGCCGGATAGGCGCGCCGCGTCCTCGTTGCCGCCGACGTAGTAAATCTGGCGGAACCACGCCGAGCGCCGCATCAGGATGTCGCCAATCAGGATGATAACCAGCGCGATCAGGATGACGTTCGGGATGCCGAAGAAGGCCTGCCCCTGGCCGTACTTGAAGAACTCGCGGGGCAGCCGGGCGACCGGGGAGCCTTCTGTGACGACATACGCCGCGCCGCGCGCAATGCTCATCATGCCGAGCGTGGTGATGAACGGGTTAATTTTCGCTTTCGTAATCAGCAGGCCGTTCGCCAGCCCGGCGGCGACGCCTGCCAGCGTACCGACGAGCATCGCCAGCTCGACCGGCAGCCCGCCGAACGCCATGTCCTCGCGTAGCGCGATCGCCGTGACGACGCCGCCAAACGCGTACACTGCGCCGACGGACAGGTCGAATCCACCAGCCACCAGCGCCGCGACCATCCCCACAGACATAATCGCCTGCGCTGAGAAGCCGAGCGCGATCGCACGCAGGTTCCGGGCGGAAAGGAAGTGCCCGGTTTTCGCCTCAAGCGCCAGCGCGATCAGCACGATCAGCAGCACCAGGAAGAACTCGCGGGCACGGACGACCTGCTTGAGCGCATCGAGAAGGGCGCTGGTTCCCATCGAAGGCGAGGCAGTCTTCTTCGGCACAGTCTTTTCCATCGTCGCTTTCACTCTCTTGTCTGTTTCATGAAGCTAATTTTCTGTGGCGAGACTACTCAGCGACCGCGACCTGGCCGCTGGCGTACTGCATAATGGTCTCTTCAGTAGCGCCGCTGGCGGCCATATCCGCGACGACCGCGCCCTCATGCATGACCAGGA
This sequence comes from uncultured Thermoflexus sp., assembly GCA_964626105.1. GTDB lineage: Bacteria > Chloroflexota > Anaerolineae > Aggregatilineales > Aggregatilineaceae > DYGX01. The sequence continues at coordinate 616 of CAZVCM010000245.1, read as the reverse complement.
TGCGGTCGCTCAATCCCAGAATCTCCGGTAGCTCGGACGAGATCATCAGCACGGCGACACCTTCATCGGCCAGAGCGCGCAACAGGTGGTGAATCTCGCTTTTGGCGCCGACATCTACACCGCGCGTCGGCTCGTCTACGATGAACACGCGTGGGCGGATCGCCAGCCATTTGGCGACCAGGACCTTCTGCTGGTTGCCGCCGGACAAGCGCCGGACTTCTTGTTCGATGCTCGGCGTAATAATTCCCAGGCGCTCGACGTATTCCCGCGCCAGCGACGCCTCGGCGGGCGGGTTCACAAAGCCATAACGCGTGACTGCCGGGCGGTTGACCGACTCAATATTCCATTTGACGGACATGTCGAGGAACAACCCCGCCACCTTGCGGTCCTCAGGCAAATAGCCAATCCGCAACTGGATCGCATCGCTGGGTGAGTGAATTGTCACCGGTCGCCCGTCGAGCAGAACCTGCCCGGCCGCGATCGGTTCGACGCCGAAGATACCCCGCGCGAGCTCCGTCCGTCCCGCGCCGATCAGTCCCGCCATGCCGACGATCTCGCCTGCGCGCAGCACGAAGCTGTTGGCGGCGGTGGCGCCCGGCAGGCGCAGATCGCGTAC
>CAZVCM010000244.1:0-6639 GCA_964626105.1 uncultured Thermoflexus sp. | reverse complement strand
CTTCATCGGCGGGCTGATCGGCGTCGGTATCGGCGCGGCGATGCTGTTCACGCTGTTCACCGTCGGGTTCAGCGGCGAGCTAGGGAGCGGCATCCCCTGGGGCACGGCCGGGATGCTGATGGGCCTGTGCGTGCTGATCGCGCTGATCGCGGCGATCCTCACCGCATGGGGCGCGTCCGGCGAGAAGCCGCTCAACGTCCTGCGCTACGAATAGCGCAGCAAGAAAACTCCCCGACAACGCGAGGCCCTGGCACGTGCCGGGGCCTTTTTGTGTGCCGCGCCGGGCGCGCCCGCCACGATCCGGGTACAATCTGTCGCGGGTGCTCTAGAGCGCCTCACGCCGTGTACAGGCTTTCTCCCGCAGGGGTTCTGATATCGTGCATACACCGGCCAGTCATGAGGCGCGCGTCGCAAAACGGCGAGCGCGAAAGCACCCTGTTTCAGGTGCGGAACTGTTGGGACTGAGCGCACTGCTGCTCGTCTACTTCTTGACGCGGGCGCATAATCTCCTGGCGCTGCCGCTGTTTGTAGACGAGGGGTATCACATCGCCGCGGCGGAGCGCGTGCTCGACGGTGACATTATCGGACCCGGTCAGGGTTATCTGCTTCACACGTGGCTCAACGCATTTCTCGGGCCGCTGCCGCCCGCCGCGCCGTGGATTTCTCGGGCAGGCACGGTCCTGCTTGGGCTGCTTGGCGTCGCCGCGCTGTACGCGCTGGCCCGAGCGTTCGTCTCGCCCCGCGCCGGTGCGCTCGCCGTCGTGCTGTGGACGATCACCCCGCTAATGCTTTTCTTCGAGCGCATGGCTCTCTCAGACCCGCGCCTCGCCGCATCGGGCGTCGTGACGGTGTGGATCGCGTGGCGCTTGATGCGCAGTGGCAGGGCATTCTGGGCGCTGATGCTCAGCGGCGCGCTGTTCGCCACAATTCTGATGAAGGCGTCTGGTATCGGCTGGCTGCCGCTGCCTCTCGTCGCCGTCAGTCTGGCGTCTGGTTGGACCATGCGGCGACGTCTCACGCTCAGCGCGATCTCGTACGGAGCATTCGGCGCTGTCTTTGGCGCGTTTCTGCTGGCAATGAAAGTGCGCGGTTTTGACTACCGCATTTATCTGGGCCAGTCGTCGCACTTGCTTGGGCATCTGGACGCTGAGCTTGCCGACCGGCTGACGCGCAATATCAGCGACGCGTGGGCGATCGACTTGGCCTACACCGGGTTGCCGGTGCTGGTGCTGGCAGTTCTCGGCGGGCTGGTGTGGCTGAGCCAGCGCCCGCGCACGGCCCTGTTAACGCTCCTGGCGCTTGGCATGGCGCTCGGCGGGCCGCTGGTATTCGGCCTGAATCTGTCTTCGCGCTACTTGTTGAGCCACACTCCATGGCTACTGCTCTCGCTGGCGTGCGGCGTGGGGCTGCTAACCGAGCGGCGCTGGCTGCGGCTGCCCGCACTGGCGGCGCTCGCGCTGTGGGTTGCGCTGTTCTACGTGCCCTTCCAGCGCGATACCTGGACCGCGCCTGCTGCCTTGCCGCTCACCGAGAACGACCGCGCGGTCTACATCGCATACGATCCAGCCGGGTACGCTACACGCGAGATCGGCGAGGCCCTGCGCGAGGCAGAACCCCTCCCGGCGCTGGGATTGGTCGCCAACTGCCAGTCGGTTCGGCTGGATGCGTACCCGCTCAACGTTGAGTGCCCGACAATCCGCTGGGACAGCGCCGAATCACAAGAGGCGATCTACGCTCAGACGGAAGCGATGGCGGCCAACAGCCCGATTTACGTCATCGGCGAAACACTGTCCTACATCGATCTGTCGTCGCTGCCCCAGCCCTACACGGTTCTGATGACCGTTGACCGCCCCGGCGGAGAGACGTCCGTCTCCCTGTATCGGATTGAGCAAGGCGCTACCCGACCGGAAAAGCCATCGAGCATTCAGGAATAGCGGGCGCATGCGCGTCGTGCTCGATACCAACATCTTCGTTGCAGCGGGGTTCAACTCGCGCAGCAGCGCCGCACACATTATCGAGGCAGCGCGACGCGGCGACGTGATAGTCGTCTGGCACGCGAGCACCCGCGCCGAGACGCGCGCAATCCTCGAACAAATTCCCCCATTGAGCTGGGCGCGCTTCGCGGACCTGTTCGATCCCATACACGAGTATACTGGCGAGCTCGATCCGGACGCATTCCAGCAGGTGATCGACCCAGACGACCGTAAGTTCGCTGCGCTGGCCGCTGCCACAAACGCGATCCTCGTATCCAACGACGCGCACCTGCTTGCCATCCGCGATGCGCTGCCGATCCCCGTGCGCGCCTCGCGCGAGCTGGCCCGCGATCTCCCCGCATTCTGAACACGTGTGATTCTGTCTGGCAAGGCGGCGATCGACCCGTTACAATAGCGCCGGAACAGAACAAAGGAGCGACGCGGCGTGGCAGAATCACGGATCACTCAGGGACTCAATGCCCAGCAGCGCGAGGCGGTTACCGCAGGCGATGGGCCTGTGCTGGTGTTGGCCGGGCCGGGCAGCGGCAAGACGCGCGTCCTCACGCACCGGATCGCGTATTTGATCGAAGAGATGGACGTCTACGCCTGGCACATCATGGCGGTGACATTCACCAACAAGGCCGCGCGCGAGATGGAAAGCCGCGTGCTCGGCATGCTCGAAGGCTCGGACCGGCTCGACGGCCTATCGATTGGTACGTTCCACGCGATCTGCGCGCGCATCCTGCGCCGCGAGGCCGAGTTCACGCCCTTCACATCTGATTACGTGATCTACGACACCTCGGACCAGCTCGCCGTCGTCAAGCTGGTGGTCAATGAGTTGAACCTCGACGAGAAGAAACACAACCCGCGCGCGATGCTCAGCCAGATATCCGACGCGAAGAACGAGTTAATCGGCCCGGCGGATTATCCCGCGCCGGACTATCGCGCCGAGATTGTGCGGCGCATCTACACACGCTATGACGAGATTCTGCGCGCCAACAACGCGCGCGATTTTGACGACCTGCTGACCCACGTCGTCTGGCTGTTCCGGCAGCACCCCGAAGTGCTCGAACGCTACCAGCGGCGCTACAGCCATGTCCTGGTCGACGAGTTCCAGGATACAAACATGGCGCAGTACGCGCTGGTCAAGCTGCTGGCAGGCGAGCGCCGCAACCTGTTCGCAGTGGGCGACCCCGATCAAAGCATCTACGCCTTTCGCGGCGCGGACTATCGCAACGTGCAGCGCTTCCAGGAAGACTTCCCCGAGGCGCGCATGATCCTGTTGGAGCAAAACTACCGCTCGCACCAGGCGATCCTCGACGCGGCGACGGGCGTGATCGACCGCAATCCGGGGCGCGTCCCGAAGGCGCTGTTCAGCGACACGAAGGACGGCCCGCTGTTGTACCTCAAGGAAGCCTATAACGAGGACGAAGAAGCGCAGTTTGTCGTCAACACGATCGCGGAGCTGGTCGCCACCAGCGAGTACAATCCCGGCGATTTCGCGGTGATGTACCGCACCAATGCGCAATCTCGCGCGTTGGAAGACGCCTTTCTGCGCGCCGGGTTGCCCTATCGCCTCGTCGGTGCGACGCGCTTCTACGCCCGGCGCGAGGTGAAGGACGCGATGGCGTACCTGCGCCTGATCCACAATCCGGACGACACAGTGGGCCTGCAGCGCGTAATCAACGTGCCGCCGCGCGGCATCGGCCAGAAGACGCTGCAAGAGCTTGAAGACTGGGCGCAGTGGCAGGATGTCACGCCCGGCCAGGCGCTGCTGATGCTGCTGGACGACTCGATCGAGGCGGCGATGGATACCCGCGCGCGCGCCGCGCTGACGCGCTTCGCCGCCATGCTGGCAGGCTGGATCGAGCAGCGGGGCAGGCTTTCGCCCGCCGACCTGCTGACCACCGTCTTGAAGGATACCGGCTACTTGAACTATCTCGACGACGGGACGGAAGAAGGCCGCAGCCGCGCCGAAAACGTGCTGGAACTGCGTACCGTCGCAGCGGGCTATGAAGGGCTGGACCTGACGATCTTTCTCGAAGAGGTCTCGCTCGTTTCGGACGTGGACACGCGCGACGACGAAACGCTGGCGCCGAGCCTGCTGACGCTCCACGCCGCGAAAGGGCTGGAGTTCCCGGTCGTGTTCATCGTCGGGCTGGAAGAGGGCGTGCTGCCGCACATTCGCAGCATGGAAGACCCAAGCCAGATGCAGGAAGAGCGCCGCCTGATGTACGTCGGCATCACGCGCGCGAAAGAACGGCTCTACCTGCTTTACGCGTTCCGCCGCTCGCTGTTTGGCGACAGCAGCGCGAACATGCCCTCGCGCTTCCTGTACGACATTCCCGAGCACGTCCGCGCTGGGGATATGCTGCGCCAGAAGGGGACCGCCGCCGCGAACACGCAGACCTACCACGACATGACCCGCTGGGACCGCGCCGCGACCGTCGCGCGCCAGTCTGCCCCGAAAAAGAGCGCGCCCAAGCCAACGCGCTTCAAAGCCGGGACATGCGTCTATCACCGCAAATACGGCGAGGGTGTGGTCGTCTCCAGCGTCGTCCGGGGCGAGCTTGAAGAAGTCGACGTGTTGTTCCCGGGCGGGACCGGCCAGAAAACGATCATCGCGGACTTCCTCTCGCCGATGGAGTCCTAGCAACATCACCTGAACATTCAAAAGAACTGGTAGAGACTTTTGCCGCGCCTGCCTCACAGGCGCTATAAACGATCCTGCCCTACGTTCATTTATCGAGTAGACCAATAGCATATGAAACGATCCACACGCTTCACCGTGTTATTCGCCCTGGTGGCCTTGCTGGCGGTGTTCCGCTTTGCGCTGAACCAGGATACGCAAGACGCGCAGACTCCCGAAGTGTCTGCGGTGGTAGAAACCGAGCCGGTTCTCAGTTCCGGTGACGCCGCCGACGACGTTGCGATCTGGCTCCATCCTGACGATCCGGCGGAGAGCGTCATCGTCGCCACCGACAAAGATCGCGGACTGGTGATCTACGACCTTAAGGGAACAGCCCTACAGCACTTGCAGGCGGGCGAGATCAATAATGTCGATCTGCGCTACGACTTCCCGCTGGGCGGGGAGCGCGTCACCCTGATCGCGGGCAGCAACCGCACCAACGAGTCTGTCATCGTGCTGACGCTCGACCCGGCCACTCGCCAGCTACGCCCGCTGCCATCCGTGCCAATTAACGTTGATCTCGAAGACGCTTATGGGTTGTGCATGTATCGCAGCCCCAAGAACAACCGCTTCTACGTCTTCGTCACCAGCACTGGCGACGGAAAGGTCGAGCAATGGGAACTATTCGATCACTCCGGCCTGGTTGGCGCGCAGCGCGTCCGCAGCTTCACAGTTGGGTCAGATGTCGAGGGCTGCGTGGCAGACGATCAGCGTGCGATCCTCTACATCAGCGAGGAAACGCGCGGCATTTGGCGCTATGGTGCGGAGCCGTCCGACGCAGACGAGCGCATCCTGATCGATGAGATCAGCGAAGACGGCCATCTGAAAGCAGACCTCGAAGGGCTGGCGTTGTATCGCGTAAAAGATGGGGCGGGCTATCTCGTCGCGTCCAACCAGGGCCATAGCGAGTTCGCCGTCTACGACCGCGCGGACAACTACGCGTATCTCGGCAGCTTCAAGATCACCGGCCAGGCCCCGGTCGATCCCGTGACCATGACCGACGGCATTGATCTGACACACGTGAACCTCGGACCGACCTTTCCGAAGGGCGTGCTAATCGTGCAGGATCACCAGAACACGCATCCAGCGGCCAATCAGAATTTCAAGCTCGTGTCGTGGGCTGATGTCATGCAGGCGCTTGACCTGCCCGACACGCTCGCAACCAGTCCAGCGCCACACCTACCGGCGCAATCCTCATAAAGGAGAGTCTTCTTATGAAGCTGGGCGCGGTGTTTCCGCAAACCGAGATCGGCGCTGATCCGCAAAATGTCCGGCGTTATGTTGAGGCTATCGAGCGGGGCTTTGATTATCTGCTGGCGTACGAGCACGTGCTCGGCGTCGAACCGGACCGCTACAACGCGCACGGATGGTCGTACACCGGCAAGCACCAGTTCCACGAGCCGATGGTGTTATTCGGCTACCTGGCCGCGATCACGCAGCGGTTGGAGCTGGTAACCGGCATCCTCGTCCTCACGCAGCGCAACACACAGGTCGTCGCCAAGCAAGCCGCCGAGCTCGATCACCTCAGCGGCGGGCGGCTGCGCTTGGGCGTCGGCGTGGGATGGAACCACGCGGAGATCAGCGCGATGGGCTACGACCCGCGCACGCGGGGCCGCCGCCTGGACGAGCAGGTGCGCCTGCTGCGCGCGCTGTGGTCCGAGCCGTATGTCGATTTCGAGGGGGAATTCCACACTGTACGCGGGCTAGGGATCAACCCGCTGCCCCGCGAGCGGCACATTCCGCTGTGGTTCGGCGGGATGGCGGACCCTGTGCTGCGGCGCATGGCTGCGTATGGCGATGGCTGGATCGCGCAGAGCGTCCCGCCGGAGCGCGCGCGCTCGTCCGTCGATGCGCTGCATCGCTACTTGCATGAGCAGGGGCGCGATCTGTCCGCGTTCGGCATTGACGCGCGCCTCGTTCTCAAAGAGCAGCCGCCCGAGACATGGCCCGACTATGTCGGCGGCTGGCGCGAGCTCG
>CAZVCM010000243.1:0-6655 GCA_964626105.1 uncultured Thermoflexus sp. | reverse complement strand
TGGATCACGTCGTGAAGCACGCCAAAGACACGCTCGAACGCACGCCCGAGATGCTACCGATTCTACAAAAGGCCGGTGTGGTGGACTCCGGCGGCAGCGGCCTGGTGTTCATCTTCGAGGGAATGGCGCGCAGCCTGCGCGGCGAGCAGATCGACTCTGTTGCCGCCGCGCCGGTTGAGGTCGAAGACCTCGCCACTGCGCTCGCCCCAGAAGACGAGATGGGCTACGGCTATGACGTACAGTTCATCATCACCGGGCGCGATCTGAATGTGCCCGTGATTCGCTCGGCGATCGATGCGATGGGCTGGTCAACGCTCGTCGTGGGTACTGACGAAGCTGTGAAGGTGCATGTGCACGTACACGACCCCGGCATCCCGCTCAGTTATGGGATCAGCCTGGGCACGCTGTCGGACATTGTGGTCGAGAACATGCAAGAGCAGTATCAGGAATATCTGCGCGAGCGCACCAGCAACCCGTCCGCCGCGCCCGCCGCCGATGAGGAAGAGCCTATCTCGGCGTTCGAATTGGGCGAGGACGACATTGGAATCGTGGCGGTCGCATCAGGAGAAGGACTCGCGCGGGTTTTTCGCCAGCTTGGCGCGACCGAGCTCGTCATGGGCGGTCAGACGAACAACCCGAGCACGCAGGAGATTCTGGACGCGATCCAGCGCGTGCCGACGAAGAAAGTCATCTTGCTGCCGAACAATAAGAACATCATCCTCGCCGCCGAACAGGCCGCCCGCCTGGCGATTGATCAGGATGTCATGATCATCCCCACCCGCACAATGCCGCAGGGGATCAGCGCGCTGCTGCCGTACGATCCGCAGGGCGATCTCGCGGCGACGGCACAGGCGATGGAAGCCGCGAAAGACGATGTGGTCACTGGCGAGATTACGACAGCAACGCGTAGCGTCGAGCTGAACGGTGTCGAAGTCAATCAAGGACAGTTGATCGGATTGGTTGATGGCGTGCTGGCCGCCGCGGGAGACGACCTGGACGAAGTGCTCCGCGAAGTACTGGTGCAGATGCGCGCCGCCGACCACGAACTGATTACGCTGTACTATGGCAACGGCGTGCACCGCGCGGAAGCCGAATCCCTGGTTGACGCCTTGAGCGATACGTACGACGCGGTCGAATTTGAGATCGTCTTCGGAGGACAGCCGCACTACCATTTCATCCTCAGCGCCGAATAACACCGCGTACCGGCGCTGACACGCCACTACGGAGGCCATCGTGGGAAAAGTCCAGATTGTGACTGATAGCTCAGCTCAGTTCCTGGATCCCACCGTCATTGAGCGTTACCAGATCGAGGTCGTCCCACAGACGATCGTCTTGCCAGAGCGCAGCTATCGCGACGGAATCGACCTCGACGCCGATGAATTTATGCGCCGCATTACCCGCGATCGCGTTCACGCTCGGCTAGAGCCGCCTGCGATTGACACCTTCGCGGACCTCTACGCCCGCCTGAATAAGCAGACTGACCATATCATCTCGATCCATCTCTCGTCCGGCCTATCCGGCACATGGAACAACGCGCGGCAGGCCACTCGCACGCTGTTGGGTCGCTGCGAAATCGAGGTGATTGACTCGCTGACGACGTCGGTCGGGCTGGCGATGCTGGTCGAAGAAGCAGCTCGCGCCGCCGCCGAGGGCGCGTCGTTCGACGAGATCGTCCACACCGTGCGCGCGATGGTCACGCGCATTTACTCGGTCTTCTACGTCGATTCAATGGATTATCTGCGCAACAGCAACCTGCTCAGCGAGGCGCAGGCGCTGCTAGGCGGCATGCTGGAAATCAAGCCGGTCCTCAGCATCGAAGAAGGTGAGCTGATCCCTATCGAAAAGGTGCGCACTGATGTGCAGGCGATTGACCGCTTGGTGGAGTACGTGATCGAATTCACCGATCTGGAGCGGCTGGTCATCCTGCAACACACGGCCTACCCCACCGAACAAACCGAGATGCTCCGCGAGCGGCTTGCGCTGGAGTTCCCGGATCGCGAGTTCCCCCTTGCGCTCTATGGGCCTAGTCTCGGCGCGCTGCTGGGCCCGGACGCGATGGGCATGATGATTTGTGAGGCGTTGCCCGACGACGAGGATGAGTGGTAATGCGCCCGATCCTCGTGATGACCGACAGCACCTGCGATCTTCCGGAAGAGTGGGTGCGGCAGCACGATATTCGCATCGTGCCCACGTACGTGCAATTCGATCAAGAAAGCCTGGCCGACGATGGCGTGCAGTTGACACGCGGGGCGTTCTACGAGCGGCTAGCGAGCGCTGATGAACTACCCACCACAGCGGCCCCCCCGCCGGGACAATCGCTTGAAGTGATGGCGCAAGCGCTGGCCGACGCAGAACACGTGATTGCCGTTTGCGCACCCGCCGCGCTCAGCGGTATCTTTAACACTTTCCGGCTGGCTGCCGAGCAGACTGATCCGAACCGCGTCACGCTGATCGACAGCCAGATGGTCAGCATGGGCCTCGGCTGGCAGGTGATCGAAGCGGCGGAAATGGCGGGAGCGGGCGCGTCGCCAGCGGACATTCGCCAGCAGCTTATCGCGATGCAGCGGCGCATCGACGTCTATGCGGCGCTAGATACCTTCGAGTACCTTCGCCGCAGCGGGCGTGTGGGCTGGGCAAAGGCCGCGATTGGGAGCTTTCTGCAAGTCAAGCCGCTGATCCGGCTGCACCTGAGTGAAGTGAGCTCATTGGCGCGGGTGCGGACCACGCACCGCGCCTTTGATCGGCTCGTCCAACTGGCGTGCGAGGCGGCGCCGCTGAATCGGCTAGCGATCCTGCATACCGCCAACCTGCAGGGCGCGGAGCAGTTGCTCGACGCGCTGTCGGACGTCTGCCCGCCTGATTCGCCGTGCCCAATTGTGGAAGTAACGCCCGTGATCGGCGTCCATGTCGGGCCAAAAGGGCTGGGCCTCGGCCTCGTGCGCAAACCTGAAGCCACATAACTAAAGAGCGGAAAAGATTCTATGCCTTCGGCGCTGGAAACTCTGGTTAAGATACTGAAGCTGGAACAAGACACCGGCTATCGCAACACTGCCGTGATCGGCGGGCTGCAATCGTTCGCCAACAACTGGGCGGGCGACGCGCACCGGCAAGCGCGCCGCCCCGAGCACCACCAGTTAGTAGACGAGATGGTGAGCAAGCTACGAGGCTACGAAGCGCTCGACACCATCGAAGCGCGCCACGAAGCCGTCCGGTACATGCTGGGCCGCGTCACGGGGCGGATTCCCCCGCCTGACGACCTTCCCCCGGCGCCACCCGACGAGCAGCCAGCCGAGGAAGCTGGGCCCCCCGAGCCACCGGCGCCAGACGAGGCAGCTATGCCGCCTGACGAAAGCAGCGTGTCACTGGCGGACGAGAACACTCCAGAACCGACACCGCCTGCTGAGATCGAACCACCCGGCGAGCGTGCTGGCGAGGGCGACGAGAGCGACGAGGGTGAGGATGCTGAAGCCAGCATGCCGCCCGCCGCGAAGCCGCATCCTGGATTTCAGCGTGGCAAACCGCGCCCTGCCCTGCCCGCCGATGAAGCGATTGCGCGCTTCAGCCAGTTGCAGGAAACGCCGGTCACAGTGCTGCACAAGGTCGGCGAGAAGATGGCTGAGAAGCTCGATCGCCTGGGGCTGACATCTATCCGCGACATGCTGTTCAATTACCCCGCGCGCTATGACGACTACACGCGGATGCGCACGCTCAACAAGCTGCGCCCCGGCGAGGTCACCACAGTAATTGTCGCCGTGCAGTCCGTCGTCAGGCGGCAGGCGCGCGGCGGCCGCCCCTACCTGATGATGACGGTCGACGACGACACCGCGAAAATGCGCGTCACCTTCTTCGGGCAAATGTGGCTGGAGCGCCAGTTCCGGCGCGGGAGCCAGGTCGTGCTGAGCGGCAACGTCGAGCTGTTTCGCGGCGAGCTGATGATGACGAATCCGGAATGGGAGATGGTCGAGCGCGAGCATCTGCACACCGGGCGGATCGTCCCCGTCTACTCGCTGACGAAGGGGCTGGCGGCTCGCACCATGCGCCGTCTGATGAACCAAACGATCGACGAGTATGCGGATCAGGTTCCGGACTACTTGCCGGAAAGCGTCCTGAGCCGGACCGAGCTGGCCGACCTCAATTGGGCGCTGCACCAGATTCACTTCCCCGAGTCGCATCGGGCGCTCGAAGACGCCCGCACCCGATTGACCTTCGACGACCTGTTCATTTTCCAGAGCGCGATGATGCGCCAGCGGCGGGCGTGGCAGTCCACACCGGGCCAGCCGATCGTCGTCGGCGATGAGTGGCTAGAGCCGTTCAAGGACAATCTGCCGTTCGATTTGACAACCGCCCAACGCCGCGCCATTCGCGAGATTCTGGCAGACATGGCGAAAGACGTGCCAATGAACCGCCTGCTGCAGGGCGACGTAGGCTCCGGCAAGACCGCGGTCGCCGCAATTGCGATGGGCGCAGCAGTTCGGGCAGGCAAGCAAGCCGCGCTGATGGCGCCAACCAGCATCCTGGCGGAGCAGCACGCCCGCAGCGTGACCGATCTGCTGCGCCTCGCGCCAGACGGAGAGCACATGCAGGTGCGCCTGCTAACGGGCAACACCAGCGAGGCTGAGCGCCAGGAAATTTACGCTGGCCTGGCCGATGGCTCGATCGATGTGATCATTGGCACGCACGCGCTGATCCAGGAAGGCGTGCAGTTTAACGCGCTCGGGCTGGCGGTGATCGACGAGCAGCACCGTTTTGGCGTCGAGCAGCGCGGCACCCTTCGTAGCAAAGGCACGAACCCGCACCTTCTGGTGATGACAGCAACACCGATCCCACGCACGCTGGCGCTGACGCTGTACGCCGATCTCGACCTGACGATTATTGACGAGATCCCGCCTGGGCGCACACCGATCGACACCCGTGTCATCGGCCTCAGCGAGCGCGAGCGCGCCTATGGCTTTATCCAGTCGCAGATTGCGAAGGGCCGCCAGGCGTTCATTGTCTATCCGCTCGTCGAAGCATCTGAAAAGCTGGACGATGTTGGCGCAGCAACCGACGAATACGAGCGGCTGAGCAAAGAGGTCTTTCACCAGCAACGTGTCGGCTTGCTGCACGGTCGCATGACACCGTCCGAAAAAGAAGATGTGATGGCCACCTTCGCGCGCGGCGAGCTAGATATCCTCGTCTCGACATCCGTAGTCGAGGTCGGGATCGACGTCCCGAACGCTAGTGTAATCCTTATAGAGAACGCCGAGCGGTTTGGGCTGGCGCAGCTTCACCAGTTCCGGGGTCGCGTGGGGCGCGGCGCGCACAAATCCTTCTGCATTCTCGTCTCTGCCGCGCCAACGTCTGACGCGCAGCAGCGCTTGCAGGCGTTGGAAGACACCACTGACGGCTTCAAGCTCGCCGAGATCGACTGGAAGCTGCGCGGTGCGGGCGATATCCTCGGCCTGCGACAGAGTGGCGGGGCGGAGTTCCGGCTGACAGAAGCGGTCAATCCGCGCCTCGTGGAGCTGGCGCAACGTGAAGCGCGTACCGTGTACGCAGAAGATCCAGACTTCGCCGCGCCGGAGCATCAGTTCCTCGCGTGGCGTGTGAACGCGCTGCTAGACTGGCGCGCTGATGTAAGCTGAGTCTGTGCCAGACGCATCCAAGGAGAACACAATGGGGACTGCTGTGCGTCGTGCGCTTTATCCCGGTAGCTTCAATCCAGTCCACTACGGCCACCTCGACATTGCACGCCGGGCGCTGACCGTTTTCGACGAGTTGGTGATCGGCGTGTATGTTCATCCGGCCAAAGTCGATCTATTCACCGCCGCCGAGCGCGTGGCGCTTATTGAAGAGGCGATTGGAGACGAGCCACGCATCCGAGTTGCGTCATACAATAAACTAGCTGTAGACTATGCTAAAGATGTCGAAGCGTCGTCAATTGTGCGGGGCCTTCGCGTGTTTTCCGATTTTGAGCTAGAGTTCCGGATGGCGCTGGCGAACCGGCGGATGGCTCCTCAGATTGAGATCGTGAATTTCATCGCGGCAGAAGAGCACCTGCACATCAGTTCAAGCACGGTGCGCGAGGTTGCGTCGTTGGGGGGCGATGTATCGTGGATGGCGCCGCCGCACGTGGTCGCCGCGCTCAAGCGCCGGTTTGAAGAGATGACATCGCAAGGGGTTTCGTCGTCGTATATGACAAGCCTGGGTAAGGACTAGCGCACGGCTGGTAAAGGGGAGGCTCTGATGGATATTCAGCACCTGGTGGATCGTCTGGAAGACCTGATCGATGAGGGTCGTCATGTTCCTTTCAGCAAGTTCACGCTGATTGATGAGGAGCGCGCGCTCGAGATCATCGACCAAATGCGGATCTCTGTGCCGGACCAAATCGAAAAGGCGTCGCGCCTGATCAATCAGCGCGATCGATTGCTTGCTCAGGCGAACGAAGAAGCCACCCGTATGCTCGAGCTGGCGCGCGAGAAAAGCGAAGAGCTTGTCCGGCGCGATTCCATCTCGCAGACCGCTGACAGCCGTGCCAAGAATATCATTGAGCAAGCGCGCCGCGAGGCCGAGGGGATCCGCGCCGACGCCGACCAGTACGTGCTGGAGGTACTTAAGGAGCTTGAGGCGCAGTTGATCCAGAACCTGACAGTTGCGCGTTACGGGATCGCGCGCG
>CAZVCM010000242.1:0-6691 GCA_964626105.1 uncultured Thermoflexus sp. | reverse complement strand
CGCAGTACGACGGCTATCTCCAGGCGAAGGGCGTCGCGCCAGATTCGCGCACGCCGACCTATGGCGCGCTCAAGCTGATGATCGACAACTGGCGCTGGCAGGGCGTGCCGTTCTATCTGCGCTCGGGCAAGGCGCTGCCCGACAAGCTCAGCGAGATCGTGATCGAGTTTAAGTGCCCGCCGGTGATGATGTTCGGGCGCGAAGCCGACGAATCATGCTTTGCGCCGAATATGCTCTCACTGTGCATCCAGCCAGACGAGGGTATCCACCTGCAGTTCGAGGCCAAGCTGCCCGGCTCCGGCCAGGAGACGCGCTCGGTCGATATGGAGTTCCATTATCGCTCGTCGTTTGGCGGCGAGGCGCTGCCGGACGCTTACGAGCGCCTGCTGCTGGACGCGCTCAACGGCGATGCGTCGCTGTTCACCCGCTCCGACGAGATCGAAGCCGCGTGGCATCTGATCGACCCGCTCGTTTGCGCGGCGGACGAGGCGCGCGACCCGCTTCCGGTGTATCGACCCGGCAGCAGCGGCCCCGCCGAGGCGGACGCAGTCATCGCGCGGGATGGGCGAATGTGGCGGCGTGGGTGTATGAATCATGAATAGCGAGTGAGCAGGGAGACACGCCGTGGATCAGGTCAAGATTTATCCGAATCGTCAGGCGCTGGTCGAAGCAGTCGCGGAAGACATCGTCGCCTATGCGCAGGACGCGATCGAGCAGCGCGGGCAGTTTTCGATCGCGCTGTCTGGCGGGAAGACGCCCGGCCCGCTGTTCGACCGGCTGGCGTCGCACGCCTTCCGCGACCGGATCGTGTGGAGCAACGTGCACGTCTTCTGGGGCGATGATCGCACCGTCCCGCCGGACCACGAAGACAGCAACTACCGGCTGGCGAAGGAGCGGCTGCTTGACCACGTGCCGATTCCACCCGCGCACATTCACCGCATGCACACCGAGCTAGCCCCGGAACTGGCCGCAGACCACTACGAGCGTTTGCTGCGCAAGTTCTTCGCGGACGATCCGCAGCCGCGCCTCGACTACCTGCTGCAAGGCATGGGACCGGACGGACACACCGCGTCGCTGTTTCCGCACACCGACGCGCTGGCCATCACCGATCTGAGCCGCTGGGTGGTCGCGAACTACGTACCCAAGCTGGACACCTGGCGCATCACGCTCACCGCCCCGGCGATCAACGCGGGGCGGCATGTGGTGTTTATGGTCGAGGGAGAGAGTAAAGCAGAACCGCTGTACAAAGTGCTGAAAGGCGATTATCGCCCCGAAGAACTGCCGTCGCAATTGATCGCGCCGGTAGAAGGACGTCTGATCTGGATGGTGGACGAAGCGGCTGCGGCGCGGCTGTAGGGAACACGCAGACACTTACACGCAGACACTTAAAGGCCGCTGAGCGCCGCCGCCACGCCTGCGGCCACTGCATCGACCGCGTCTTCTACCACCGCCGAGAGCGGCGCGTTGATCGCGTTGGCGGCGGGCTGGATGCCAAGCAGCGCGACCTCGCACCCAAATTCCGCCACCAGATACTGCGCGAGCATGTGCAGTGGGAGCGTATGCGTCGAGGCGCTGATGCCGGTCGTCTCCTGCCAGCAGAGCCAGCGCACCCCACCGGGCGGCTCGTCCATCTGCGCCGCGTCGATCAGCAGCACCAAATCGGGTGCGAACTGGCGCAGCAGTCCGGTCGTGTTCTCCGGCGCGGGGCCCGCGTCGACGAGCAGCACGCGATCGCACGGTGATAGCGCGCTTTTCAGCGCGCGCACCACCGCCAACCCGGCGGCGTCATCACCGTTAAGTTCGTGCCCAACGCCCACTACCGCGACGCGCGGCGGATTACTCCGCTGGCGTAGCGTCTGGTTCAGGCTCGCCTGCCAGCGCGGCTTCGACATCCGCTTCATCCCCATACTGAACCAGGAACGAGTCCTTATCGAACGCTGCCAACTCCCACCGATCGCTCAGCATCGACAGGCAGCCCTGGCGGCAGCTTGCGACACACTGCGCGCAGAAGGTGCACCGGTCGACGTGATAGCGGAAGACAAAGCGCTTCGCCTTCTTATCGAGCACGATCACTTCGATCGCGTCCGCCGGGCAGTCTTTGGCGCACAGACCGCACCCGGTGCAACTGTCTGGATCCCACACCAGATGCCCGCGCAACCGCTCCGGCGCTTCCTGGCGTACGAACGGGTAACGCTGCGTCGCCGGGCGCTTGATCAGCCCCTGCAACGCGTCCCGCCACATCGTCATAACCTTCATGCCACCAACCCCTCCCACGCGATCAATACCAGAAACTGCACCAACCCGAGAATCGCGCCATAGCGCCACCACAAACCAACTGTCTGGTCAATCCGCAGGCGTGCCAGCAGCGATTGCAGCCCGGCCAGCACCACCAACAACCCCAGCGTCTTGGCGAAGAAGGCAATCGGGTTCGCCACGCCGCCCAGGTAAAAGGCCGCGATCAGCGTCAGCCCGACGATCAGTTCCACGCCCTTACCCAGGTGGAACAGCGCCAACCCGCGACCGCTGTATTCCGTCAGCGCGCCCGCCACGATCTCCGTCTCGGCTTCTGGCGCGTCGAAAGGCGGCAGCTCTAACTTGCCCATCAGGCCGATCATCGCCACGATGAACCCGATCGGCTGCACCAGGATCAGCAGATTGTCAGCGCCATAGTCCGCGATCGTGCTGATGCGCCAGCTTCCTGCTGCCAGCGCGGGGCCAAGCAGCGCCAGCAAGAACGGCGCTTCGTACGAAAACATCTGCGTCAGCGTGCGCGTCGCGCCCACCAACGAGAAGCGGTTGAGCGTGTTTGCGCCCGCCAGCCCGGTGCACAGCGTCAGCAAGCTGAGCAGGTAGATTGTCACGATCAGGTCGCCGCCGAAGCTCGATGCGGGCGCCAGCCCGAAGACCGGCACATACAGCACCGCGGTCAGCGCGCCAGATAGCGCAATCACCGGCAGCGCGATAAACAACCCGCGATGCACGCCTTCCGGCACGACCTCTTCTTTCGCCAGCAGCTTGACGTTATCGGCCAGCGGCTGGAACCAGCGCGGACCGATGCGATTCTGAAAGCGCGCGACCAGCTTGCGGTCCGCCCACTCGTACGCCATCCCCGCCAGCAGAATCACCAGACCGCCGGGGAAGAACAGCAGCGCAATCAGTGCGGTAATTGTGCTCATCGGTAACACTCAATCCCATACTGCCGCAACTGCTCCCACGTCCAGACCTCCTTGTCGCCGTCGCGGCGGACGACGGTCATGCGGTCGTTGCAGGAGAAGCACGGGTCGATACCGGCCAGGATCATCGGCACGTCCGCGAGCTGGTGCCCGACCGACGTCACCACTACCGACGCCATGTTCGGCAGGGTAGGCGTACGGACCTTCACGCGCTCGGCGGTGTCAGTGCCGTTGCTCTTGATGAAGTAGAACAGCTCGCCACGCGGCGCTTCCACCCGGCTGATCGTCTCCGCCGGTTTGATGCGGCGCGGGATGCGGGTCGTCAGATCGCCTTCGGGTAGCGCGTCGAGTAGCTCGCGGATCACACGATAGCTCTCGAATAGCTCGCGCACGCGCACCTTGAAGCGTGCTTCGAGGTCGCCCGCCTCTTCGGTGACTAGCTCGACCGGGTGCTCGTGGTAGAGCAGGTAGGGCGAGTCCACGCGGACATCGCGCGGCACGCCCGAAGCGCGCGCTGTCGGCCCAA
Source organism: uncultured Thermoflexus sp. (assembly GCA_964626105.1). GTDB lineage: Bacteria > Chloroflexota > Anaerolineae > Aggregatilineales > Aggregatilineaceae > DYGX01. The sequence continues at coordinate 2,992 of CAZVCM010000242.1, read as the reverse complement.
CCACGCCGAGCCGCTCCGCATCGTCGCGCGTCATGATGCCGATACCACGCGTGCGGCGCAGAAACATCGCGTCAGTCGAAACGACTTCGAGGTAGTGCTGCGTGCGCTCCTCTAGGAACGCCAGCCCGGTCCGGATCATTTCGGCTTGCTCTGGCCCGATGTCGCATTTCACACCGCCGAGCACATTCGCAGAGTAATTGACGCGGTTGCCAGTGATGCCTTCGAGCAAGTTCATCACCGTCTCGCGGTCCCGCCACGAATACATGAACAGCGTGTCGAACCCGGCTTCGTGCGCGGCCACGCCGACCCACAGCATGTGGCTGTGGATGCGCTCCAGCTCCGCGACGATCTGCCGGATCGCCTGCGCGCGCGGCGGCGCTTCGACGCCTGCCAGCCGCTCCACACCCAGGCTGAAAGCGGTCGCGTGGACATGCGAGCAAATGCCGCAGATGCGCTCGACCAGGTACGCCGCCTGCACATAGTTGCGCGTTTCGGCGCCCTTCTCGATGCCGCGATGCACGTACCCGAGGCGCACGCTGGCGCCTTTCACGACCTCACCATCCACATCAAACTCGAAGTGGCCCGGCTCTTTGAGCGCGGGGTGTTGCGGGCCGATCGGGATCACAAACTTCTCAGTAGCCATCACCTACTCCTCGGCCTGCCTGTTAAGCTGCTCCATCGAAAAGTCTTTACGCAGCGGGTAAACGCCATCCGGCCAGTCTTCCGGCAAAAAGAGCTTATCGGGATTGGGCGTCCCCTCAACCGTCACGCCAAACATTTCCATCAACTCGCGCTCGTAAAAACTCACCGAGGGGATCACGCTCACCAGTGAGGGAACCTTCGCATCATCGCGCGGGACGGGCACGCGCAGCGTCAGCAGGGCCGCGCCACCCGCGAAGGTGTACAACACTTCCAACCGCCCATCGTCCGGCCCCAGGTCCAGCCCGGTAATCGCGACCAGGTAGCCCCAGCGCGCGTCCATCAGCGCGCCCGCCGCCGCCACCAGATCGCCCGGCGCGATCACGAGATCCACGCGGCCCGCCTCTGGCTCGGCGCTTTCCTGCGTCCAATCAGCAAGTCGCTCTGTCGCTGTCTGCAAACACGTTTCGATGTTCATCACGCGTCCGTTTCCTCTACATCGCCATCCTGAACCAGCGCGGCGGCGGGGTCTTCGGTCGGCTCTGCGATCACGATCGGCTCGCCGGACGTATCTTTCCCCTGCAGCTTCGCCAGCAGCTTTACCACGCCGTCGATAATCGCTTCTGGGCGCGGCGGGCAGCCAGGGACGTATGCATCCACCGGGATCACCTGGTCGATGCCGCCCATGATGTTGTAACAGCCGCGAAACGCGCCGCCCGACAGCGCGCACGAACCCACCGCGATGACGAACTTCGGCTCGGGCATCTGCTCGTAGATGCGGATCAGCCGCTCGCGCGCCTGTCGTGTGACGGGTCCGGTGCAAATCAGCACGTCGGCGTGGCGCGGGCTGCCTTGAAGCTTGATCCCGAAACGTTCAACGTCATAGCGCGGCGTGAGCGTCGCCAGAATTTCGATATCGCAGCCGTTGCATGACCCGCTGTTAAAGTGGATGGCCCAGGGAGAGTTGATCCGCGCCCAGGTCCGCACCTTGTCCAGCGCTGACTGCCACGTTTGATCAAGATTGAGTGTCATATCCGTCTCCTCACTGTCCCGCGCTAACCGAGTATCAGCGCCAGCAGCGCCAGGATCAGCCCGATGAGATAGGCGGCCCCAGTCCACGAAAGATCGCTGCTCCCCAGCATCAGCACGCCGAGGTGCAGCACCGCGAAGAACAGCGCGATCACAAAGAACTGTCGATAGCCGGGCACCGCCGGACTAACCGGCGGCGCTTCGCCGCTCGCGTAGGTGCTTATCTTCATCTCGGTCAGCTCGGTGCTTGGGCCGGCTAGCGCCCGCCCAAAGCCCGTCAGCACGCCGGTCAGCACGAGGTAAATCGCAAACGCGATCGGCGGCGCCAGCAGAATGTCTTCCATCGTCTCGTCTCTCCCGTTTTTCCGGCGCGGCTAGAGCATGTACGGCACCTGCGCCGGTGATTTCCCGCATCCCCCAGCCCTTCCCCCCACATGCGGGAAGGGGAGTCCGCCCCATTCTTTTCCGTCCCTCGTTCTGGGGGAAGGAAAGCCGACCGCAGGTCGGAAGGATGGAGGCAACCTCTAGAAGCCGAACACCGCCAGCAGCGCCCGACCCGCTGGCTCCGAGAGCCATTGGAGCAGCGGCGGCCACACGCCAACCGCGACCACCGCGATCGTCAGCACAATCACCGGGGCCTGCAATAGCACCGGGACCGGCTGGCCGCGCTGTACCGCTTCCGACGGCGCGTGGCGATAGGCTGCGTTGACCAGCGGCGCGTAATAGCCGAGCGAGAGCACACTGTTCAGCCCGGCGAAGATCGCCAGCGCTTCGATCCAGTGGTTCTGCGTCTCGAACCCAGCAGCGAAAATCTGCCACTTCGACATGAACCCGGCCAGCGGCGGCAGCCCGCCCAGGCCGAGCACCGCGACGCTAAAGCCGAGCACGATCAGCGGATAGCGGCTGGCTGCGCCGTCGAGATCGCGCCGTGTCAGCGGGCCATGATCGCCCACCGCGACGTGCAACGTGTACAGCAGCGCGCCCGCCGCGAGGAACGCCAGCCCCTTCATCATGCCGTGGTTCAGCATATGGAACAGCGCGCCCTGTGCGCCGGTCGCCTCGCGCGCGTACACCGCGATCCCCACGCCGACCAGCATGTAGCCGACATGCGCGAGGCTGGAGTACGCCAGCAGCCGCTTAACCTGTTGCTGGCGCAGCGCCAGCAGGTTCCCGGCGACCATGTTCAACGCGCCAAAGAGCATCAGCAGCTCGCCCCACGAGCCGGTCACTCCGCCGAGCGCACCGAGCGCGCGCAGCAGCGCAACCAGCCCGGCTTCAATCACCACGCCGGAGAGCATGGCGCTGATCCCGCTCGGGGCCTGCG
>CAZVCM010000241.1:0-6712 GCA_964626105.1 uncultured Thermoflexus sp. | reverse complement strand
CAGCGCTCGCGACACCGTCGAAACTGAAAAACCAGCCGCGCGAGCGATTTCTTCGAGGGTGACCGGCATAGCAACCTCCCAGCCGGTTAGCACACCACAGAAAACGTTTGCTTTCACGGTAACAGAAAACGTTTGTGGAGTCAAGCAGGCGAGCAGTTGTGCGCGGGGTTTCGTCTGCCACAATCCGCTGCCATCGGGGGCTGGCGCTGCTACGTTTTGGGGTAGCTCTTCCTAGCTTTGCAGGCCCAAATCAAACAGGTGGCTTGACCTGGAATGAATTGTATGCTGAAATGAAATCGTATAATGGTATTCCATTACAAGCATGTTTTTGTCGAAAGCACTGTCTAGAGCAGGTAGTCGCACATTGGACATTCACGATGACTGAAGAAGCCTCTCGACGCGCAGGGCGCTCGGTGACGATGAAAGATGTCGCGCGGCTGGCGGGCGTGTCCCAGCCCACTGTCTCGCGCGTGCTGAACAATACCACCACGCCAATCGCCGTCAGCGATGCAACGCGCGCTAAGGTCCTCGAGGCTGTCGCCCAGCTCGGCTACCGGCCCAATATGACCGCTCGCAGCCTGCGCACCCAGCGCACCCAGATGATCGCGCTTCTGATCGCCGACATCTCCAATGGCTTCTACCATCCCATCGCCCGCGCGATTCAGGAAGTTGCCCGCCAGCATGACTATGATGTACTCATCGCCAACAGCGACCACCGTTACGAGAACGAAAAGCACTTCTGCGAAGCCGTCATCCGCCGCCCAGTCGATGGCGTCATTGCCGTCCCGATTCATCTCGATATCGACGACCTCGACCGCCTGACAACTCTTGCCCGCACACCGGTCGTCGCACTTGGCCAGCACGTCGAGCATCCGGATGTCGACGTGGTCGGCGTCGACGACCGCGCGGCGACCTGCGCCGCCGTCCAGTGGCTGCTGACCGAGCGTGGCTACGAGACTGTCGGCTATCTCGGCGTGCCGGATGCTTATCCACCCGGTCCGCGCCGCTTCCAGGGTTATCTCGACGCCCTGTCCGAGACGGGCCAGTCTTTCGACACGCGCTTCGTCCTTGAGGGTGACTTTTCGCTCGAGTCTGGCCGCCGGGCCGCGCGCGCCCTGCTCGACCAGCCGGTCTGGCCGCGTGTTATTTTCGCCGTCAACGATCTGATGGCGATCGGCTTCATACTCGAGTTGCGCGCGGCGGGGTGCCGCGTCCCCGATGACCTGGCGATCATGGGGTTTGACGATATTGCCGAAGCCACCATCGTCAGCCCGTCGCTGACCACCATCGCGCAGGACCCGGTCGACATCGGGCGCAAGCTCGCCGCCGCGCTTTTCGACCGCATTACCGGCGCCGTCACCGGCCCGCGCCGCCTGCTCGAAAGCTCCTGGCGCATTGTACCGCGCGAATCCGCCTGACCCGGCGCATTTCACGCAAGATTATTTCTCGGTACGAGTGTCCTAAACGTGTTGACAGAGGAGACGAAGAATCATAGAATACGAATAAGCGAATACGATTTCATTACAGTTGTTACCATTCAGCCAACCGAGGACGCGAAGACCTATGCGCGGTAACTCTCGGCCCAAACACACACCACAATCGCACGAGACGTGACTTAATCACCGAGCCTGGCAGAAAGGAGGACATCAAAGCCTAGGACTGACGGTTTGTTTTGCGTTCTATCCCGTGCGCAAAAGTGCAAAAAAGGACAGGCGAAATGAGAAAACTTCTTGTTATCCTGACATTAGCCGTTGCCCTGCTGCTCGCACCGACAGCGCAGGCGCAAGACCCGGTCGAAATCGACTTTCTGACCTACCTCACCGGCCCGGACGGGGCCTACTACGCGGATCTCGTTACGCAGTTCAACGAAGAACAGTCGGACATCCACGTGAACTTCCTGGTCGAGGAAGGTGGCGCCGACTACAACGCGCGCCTGACGCTGGGCATTCGCTCTGGGAATGCGCCAGCGGTCGCCATGCTGGAGATCGACAAGCTCCCGCGCTTTGTCGAGAGCGACTTCATCACGTCGTTCAGCGTCGAGGAGTTCGAAGAGATCTTCCACTCCGATTTTGACGACTTTGTGCCCTCGACCATCAGCGGCGCGATGGCAAATGACCGTATCTACGCCGTGCCGCTCGCCGGTTTCCACGCGGCGATGTACTACAACGTCGATCACTTTGAGGCGGCCGGGATCGATGGCCCGCCCGAAACCTGGGCGGAGTTCGTTGAATATGCCCAGATGCTGACGCAGGATACCGATGGCGATGGTGCAACCGACCAGTGGGGCTACTACTGCTTCGGCGGCTGGCAGTATCGCGTGCTGTGGCAGTGGTACTCTGTGCTGTGGGGTATGGGCGGCGAACTGCTGAATGAAGACCTGACCGAGGTCGCATTCGACAGCGAGGAAGGCGTTGCCGCGCTCCAGTTCTTTGTCGACCTGATCCGCGAGCATGAGGTGTGCCCGGCGGAGCCAGCAGACGGCGAGCAGGCATTTGGTAGCGGCCAGCTTTCGATGCACCTGAACGGCCCGTGGATGATCAGCTTCTTCGATTCGCTGCCGGAGCTGAACTGGCAAGTCGCGAACCTGCCCACCTGGGATGGGGGCGCGGCGGCCTGGGGCTCGGTCCACACGATGACCTTCCCGATGAACGTCCCAGACGAGCAACATCAGGCGGGGCTGGTCTTCGGCGCGTGGCTGGCCGATCACACAGCGGATCTTGCCGCGGCGGGCGCGTATGCGCCGCGCTACTCGGTGCTGGAGAGCGAAGCGCACCAGGCGCTGGAAGCGCAGACGATCTTCGGCCAGGGCGCATCCGACTATCTGCGTATGGTCCCGCCAGTCGAGTACTGGCCCGAGGCCGAGCAGATTCTCCTAGAATACTTCGACGGCGCGCTGCTGGGCACCGTCTCGGCTGAAGAAGCCGTCATGGGCGCCGCCGAGGAAATCCAGTATCTCGTCGAAGAATACGCTGACTAACGCTCACTGAGTTTTGCACCGAAGGGCTACCGGGCGGGATCAGACGCCTGCCCGGTAGCCCTCGGCCAAAGGATGGTACGCATGGCTGCCCAGACTGGGGTCCTGAGGCGAGGGCTAAGCGCCGATCTAAAGGCGTACATGTTCATCCTGCCTTACCTGGCGTTTTTCTCTGTGTTTATCCTCGCCCCACTGATTTATGGTTTCTACCTCAGCTTCGTCGAATGGGACCTTTTTTCCGACCCGCAGTGGGTCGGCCTCGAAAACTATAAGCAGCTTCTTTTCGACGACAACCGCTTCACTGTCACAGCGAAAAACACGGTGACATTCGTCGCCCAAAGTGTCCCGCTGCTGATCATCGTCCCGCTGATGTTCGCGCTGATCCTGAACCGCCCCTTTCGCGGGCGGACCTGGGCGTTTGTCGCGTTCGTGTCGATCTCGTTTCTGCCTTCCGTGCCCATCCTGTGGATGTGGGGCTGGATGCTCGAAACGCAGTCCGGCTTGATCAACTATTACTTAGACGCTCTCGGACTGGCGAAGCAAGCGTTGCTGTCGGATCCGAGCAAAGCCATGTGGACGCTGGCGCTTATCACAGTGTGGTGGACATCAGGCTTCAACACGATCCTGCTACTCGCCGGGCTGCAAGATATCCCCGGCGAGCTGTACGAAGCCGCCGAAGTCGACGGCGCGTCGCCACTGTCACGCTTCCGCTTCATCACGCTGCCGCTGCTACGCGACAAGCTCGTGCTGGTGGGCGCGCTGGCATTTATCGGCTCGTTCAAGATGTTCGATCAGGCGTACATTCTGACGAATGGCGGCCCGATGGGGCGCACTCGCACGCTGACGCTGTATCTTTACGACAGCGGTTTTCGCGACTTCCGCATCGGGAAGGCCGCGGCGATTAGCTGGTTGATGTTCGCGATGATGTTCGTGTTCGTCGCGATCTACACCTATCTAAACTGGCGAGGCATGAGAGGGCAGGCGAACACATGACTCAGACTGACCTTGCAACCAAGCCTCTGCGCGCCGTGCCAGGAGTCTCAACGGGGAAAATGGGGCGGCGGGCCCGCAAGACGATCTTTCCCATCGCGGTATTCCTGTTTTCGCTGTTGTGGTTCGCACCCATTCTGTGGATGCTGTCCACCTCGTTCAAGCCTAACGCCGATGCCGCGACCTACCCGGTGAAATGGTTCCCCGAGAACCCAACGCTTGAGAACTACGAGACGATCCTGTTCAACCCGGATCGAGGCGTGAACATCGTGAAGTCGTTCGGCGTCAGCACGCTGGTGAGCACGGCAATGGTCGCCGGTGTGCTGGGGACGTCAACTCCGGCGGCGTACGCTTTCGCGCGCCTGAAGTTCAGGGGGCGCAACGTTCTGTTCTGGCTGCTGGTGCTGACCCTCGCGCTGCCGGTGCAGATGTTCCTGATCCCCGTCTATTTGATTCTGGACGAGGTCGATCTGCTGAATAAGCTGTGGGCCGTCATCTTGCCCGGAATCGGCCCGGCCTTCGCGCTGTTCGTGCTGCGACAGTTTATGCTCGCCGTCCCGGTGGAGCTGGAAGAAGCCTCGCGCCTGGACGGCTGCAACATGTTCCAGACGTTCCTGTACATCGTCGTTCCGCAGGTCCGGCCTGCGCTGGTCTCCGTCGGCCTGATCACGTTCCTGAACTCGTGGAACGACTTCTTGTGGCCGTTGATCGTGATTCGCAATCGCGACATCTACCCACTGACGCTCTCGCTGTTTGAAGTGCGCATAGCCTATCACGCGATCTTCGGGGCCGGGACGATCATGGCCTCGTATGTCATCGCAACTGTACCGGTAATCGTGCTGTTCTTGCTGGCGAAAAACCAGCTTCTGCGAGGCATTTCGCTGACCGGAACAGGTGTGAAATGAAACTCCACCGACGTCGTTTTTTGCAGCGGGCGCTGATCGCGGGCGGCGCGCTGGCGCTGTCCGACCGGCGGCTGCTGCATCGCGCGCTGGCGCAGGAAGACGCTGAATTGAGCGGCAATATCAGCCCGGTACACGATCCGTGCATCATCAAAGAAGATGACACCTACTACCTGTTCTGCACTGGCGCGTGGTTGCCGATCCGCGCCTCGAAAGACCTGGTCGAGTGGGAATTGCTCGGCAACACGTTCCGCGGGCTCGCGCCGTGGGCGCGCGAGGCGATCCCTCGCGCGGACTCGATCTGGGCGCCGGATATCTCGTTCTTCAACGACCGCTATTACCTCTACTATTCGGTGTCGACATTCGGCAGCAACCGCTCCGTGATCGGGCTGGCAACAAACGCCACGCTCAACCGCAACAGCCCGGACTACGAATGGGTTGACGAAGGGCTGGTGGTCGAGACGCACGAGGGCGACGATCACAACGCGATCGACGCCAACGTGGTGCTGGATGATGAGGGCACGCCGTGGATGTCGTACGGGAGCCACTGGAGCGGCATCAAGATGCGCCGTCTCGACCCCGAAACCGGCAAGCCTTCCGTCGAGGATGATACGCTCTACGCGCTGGCCAGCCGTCCCGATCACCCGCGCGCGGTCGAAGCGCCGTTCATCATCCAGACGGGTGGCTTCTATTATCTGTTCGTCTCGTTTGACCAGTGCTGTCGCGGCGTGATCAGCACCTATCGTGTAATGGTTGGCCGCTCAGAAGATGTGACCGGGCCGTATGTCGATCGCGACAACGTGCCGATGCTTGAAGGCGGCGGCACCCAGGTTACGTTCGAAACGGATCGCTGGCGCGGGCCCGGTCATAACGCTGTCCTGCACGATGGCGATCAGGATTATCTGGTGTTCCACGCTTATGACGCGCGACGCGTCGGCATCCCTACCCTACGGATCACGCCTATTATCTGGGACGATGATGGATGGCCCACCATCGCTATGGGAAGCGAGTGAGGTTGCGCATGGCGTTCCCCAACACAGTTCCGCGAAAGCGGTTGGTTTCAGTGCTTCTGTTCATCCTTCTTTTGGTGATGCTGATCATGACACAATCACACAAACCGACGCTCGCGCAAGGCCCGATCTCACTGGAAGAGATTGAGAACCCGCTCATTCCGCAGCGCGCCGACCCCTGGATGTACCGACATACCGACGGCTACTACTACTTCACCGGGTCCGTACCTGCCTACGACCGGATCGAGCTGCGCCGCGCGGAGACGATTTCCGGCCTCAGCACGGCCCCGACGGTTGATATCTGGCACAAGCGCGACAGAGGCATCATGAGCATGCACATCTGGGCGCCAGAGATCCACTTCATCGATGGCAAGTGGTACATCTATTACGCCGCCGCTCGCACCGACGCGCCCTTCGATCACCGTATGTACGTGTTGGAAAACACAGCCAGCAACCCGCTCGAAGGCACCTGGGAAGAGAAGGGGCAGATCAAAACTGCGTGGGAGTCGTTCTCGCTCGACGCGACGACTTTCGAGCATAACGGCACACGCTACCTCGTCTGGGCGCAACGCGACCCGCGCGTGCGAGGCAACAGCAACCTCTATATCGCGGCCATGAGCAATCCCTGGACGATCATCGAGCCGCAGGTAGAACTAACGCGCCCGACCTATGATTGGGAGCGCATCGGCTTCTGGGTAAACGAAGGTGCAGCCGTCCTGAAGCGAAACGGGCGGATCTTCATCACCTACTCGGGCAGCGCGACCGACTCGAATTACGCGATGGGGCTGCTCACCGCCGACGAACTAGCCGGCATGCACGCGGCGCTGGACGCCCTC
>CAZVCM010000240.1:0-6763 GCA_964626105.1 uncultured Thermoflexus sp. | reverse complement strand
CCGCAAATAATCTGCAAGATCAACTTGATATGCCGCAGGCGTATTGCAACCCGCGACGGGCTGTATTGGGGGATGTTTGTCCCTGTCGCGGGGCGGCGAAGCACGGGAAAACGGGACTCATCCGATGCTCGAACCAAAACAGGCATGGCAGGCGACGCTGGGCCAGCTCCAGCTTCAACTGAACCGGGCAACCTTCGACACCTGGCTCAAAGGGTCGGAGCTGCTCGCCTACGATGACGGATCGTTTACCATCCGCGTGCGGCACGCTTACGCCAAGGACTGGCTCGACAAGCACCTCAAGCACTTGATCACGCAGACGCTCTCGACCATCTACGGGCAACCTTCACAGGTCAATTTCGTGGTGATTTTGCCGAACCGCAAGCGCCCGGACCTATCCGACAGCGGGCCGCTGTTCCCTGAAGAACCAGGCGAAGCGAGCGAATCGGCGCCAGAGCAGGCCGAGGCGTCCGCTCCGGATGCCGCCGTCGCGCTGGACGTGCGTCCGGCGTCGAGCGCGCCTTCCGCCCCGCCGAAGCCAACCCGGCCCCGCACGCGGGCCAAGCGCCGCGTCACGGCCAAGAGTATCGCGGCAGCCAAGACCGCCACCGCCACCCGCAGCATGCCCAAGCCTGCGTCGGTCGAGATCGTCCCCGCGCCAGCGCCCGTCGCTGCCGAGCCGGACTATTCCGAATGGGATCCGCGCTTCACCGAGATCCGGCGCAGCCACCCCGGACCGCTGCCGCCCGTGGAAAATGTGCGCTTTGATCGCCGCTGCACGTTTGCGTCATTCATGACCGGCCCCAGCAACCAATTCGCGTGGATGGCCGCCCAGTCCGTCGCCGAGATGTCCGCACCAAAATATAACCCACTGGTGCTCTACGGCAGCATCGGCCTGGGAAAGACACATCTCCTGCACGCCATCGCGCAGGCCGTCATGGCGAGCGGCTGCCCTGTGGTTTACACTACGGCAGAGTCGTTCACCAACGATCTGGTCGGCTCGATCCGCACCAAGACAATGGACGAGTTCCGCGCCAAGTATCGCGGCGCGAAGATGCTGATCGTCGATGATTTTGAGTTCATCGCAGGCAAGTCCAGCACCGAAGAAGAATTTTTCCACACATTCAACGCGGTCCTGGCGAATCAGGGGCAGATCGTGGTCGCGTGTAACGCGCCGCCGCGCGAGATCGCCGGACTGGATGTGCGCTTGCGCGCCCGGCTGGAAGGCGGCTTGCTGGCCGACCTTCAAGCGCCAGATTATGAAACGCGGCTGCAGATTGTGCGCTCAAAAGCCGTTGAACAGGGCGTGACGCTGCCACCTGAGGTCGCTGAGAGCCTCGCCGGGCACGAAGCGGGGAACGTGTGCGAGATCGAGGGGCTGCTGACGCAGGTCACCGCGCGCGCCACGCTCACCAAGCAGCCGCTGACGAAAGCCCTGGTCGATCAGGCGCTGAACCGCACCGCCGCGCCAATGCCACGCCGCAAGGCGAACGTCCGCGACATCCGGGAAGCGACCGCATCCGCCCACCAGCTTTCGCTGGATGACCTGCTCAGCAAGCGCCGCACCAAAGCGGTCGTTCGCGCGCGGCACATTGCGATGTATCTGGCGCGCGAAGAAACCGAAGCGTCCCTGCCGCAGATCGGTGCGGCGCTAGGCGGGCGCAATCACAGCACCGTCCTGCACGGCTACCAGAAGATCGCCGGTGAGATCGGCGCGGACGAGACGCTGCGCCAGGAACTCCACCGCATCCGCGAGCAGTTGTACCAACTCCCGAACTGACCTTCACCCGCCACATTTCGGAGAATGCCTGCCCAACATGTGGCACGCGCTCGACCGGCCCTCCCCCGGCGAGCGCGCTTGTTTTCTGTGCACAAGCCGGCTCAACGAAGGCCGTACCGAATTCCCCTGATCTGTTGATAACTCGCGCGCGTTTCCCCTGTCTGTTGTGCGGAGCAGGGCTTTTAACATTCGCCGCGACGCATCACAAACGACCCTATATCTGGAATAGACTCTGCGGCCCGCCCCTGCATTTGCCCCGGTCGCACGAGTCACGCCAGAGCGTTGATTCCAGCGTGAAAGCTGTCGACAGCCCCGGCTGTGGATAAGCGTATCAGCCTGTCGACAGGTGGGTAATCAGCGGTCGCGCGAAACATCGCGAAACCGAGATACAGGGGGAATCAAGCGGATGCGGCGCAGATACGACGGTGCTCCAGAATCGTCAGTGGAACGCGATTCCGCACCTGTCAACTCTGTGGATAATCGCTCGCGCTTGTGCACAGCCAGTGTTTATAAGCGTATCGCTCGAACTCATACGCTATGGACGCAGATACAGGGCTGATCGATCATCTCGCGGCCACATGTACGGTCCCATATCTGGCGGCGCTATTCATCGACATGCCTTATCGACATATGCACACGCTCTACTGCGACTACGATTCTAAAAAAGACACGTCATGGGGATAAATTGATCTGAGGAACAAGCGCGCAGCACAACAGGCGCGCATAGCACAAAACCTTAACCAGCAGGGGGATAGTCCAGCATCAACACTTCGAGCGCGAGGCGAGTATTGACATTGCGGTTGAGGTAGCCAATTGTCATCCGTGTGGACTCAAGCGCCCGTTGCGCGGCGTCGCGCCCGGCGCGCTCAGCCAGCGCGCGTATGTCCGCCTCATGGTCGGCGTTGATGATCGTCGCCTGGCTGCCGCACGCCACCAGCAGCACATCCCGCCAGAAGCCCTGCCAGTAGTCGAGCCACGCGAGCAGCGTGGGCTTGTCGAACGCGATCTTCTCGACGCGCGCAAATCGCTCGCGGCGCGTGCCTTGCAGCGCGGTGAGGAGAATCTCAATCGCTTCGTCACGCGTGGCGCGCTCGGCGGGGTCTTCACACGCAGCCAGCGCCCATCCGATCCGCCCGGCGGAAAGCTGCGCCAGAGCCTGCGCGGTGTCCGGATCGACACCCCGCTCGCGTTCCAGCGCGGCGCGGACCAGTTCAATCGGCAGCGGACGCAGGTGCATCGGCTGGCAGCGGGAGACAATCGTCGGGCGCAGCGCATCCGGAGCGCTGGCGGTCAGCAGCAGGACGGCGCGCGGCGCAGGCTCCTCGAGAGTTTTCAACAGAGCGTCTTCGGCCTGGTCGGTTGCCTCGTGGAAGCGCCGCAGAATCGCGATGCGATAGCGGCCCTCGTACGGACGCAGCGACAGCACCTGCTGAAGCTCGCGCACGTCGTCGATTTTCAGCGAGCCGCCTTCCTGACCAGAGTTGATAATGGTCAGGTCCGGGTGCGCTGCTTTGAGCGTCAGCTTGCAAGCGCGGCACTCGCCGCAGGGCGGCGTCTCACCGGTGCAGTTGAGCGCCGCCGCAAACGCCAGCGCCAGCCGCGTTTTGCCGATGCGGCTTGGCCCTGTGAACAGGTAGGCGTGGCGCGTCCTCCCGTGCCGCAGCGCGCGCGCCAGGTGGTCAACCGCCCACTCGTGCCCGATAACGGGCCAGCGGGCCGGGGCGTGTGTTGTGAGGTCTGCCACTGCGCTTTTCCTCTAGAACCCGACGTAATTCTGCGGGTTCAATGGGGTGAAGCCGGCGTCGCGCACCTCAAAATGCAGGTGCGTGCCAGAGCTGTTGCCGGTGCTGCCCATCCCGCCGACAGCCTGTCCCTGATCGACGTACTGGCCGCAGCGCACGTTAATCGAATTAAGGTGTCCGTACAGGCTGAACGAGGAGCTGTGCGCGATCACTACCACGCGGCCATAGCCGTTGTTGTTCCACCCGGCGTAGACGACGGTTCCCGCACCCGATGCCAGGACTGGCTGATCGGGCCGCCCGGCGAGATCCACCCCATCGTGATAGCCCGGGATGAAGCCGCGCATCCACGTGTAGCCGCCCAGCGGGCGCCCATATGGCTCTGTGCCGCCTTGCAGCTCCGCGGAGCAGCCCCACAGCGAGTACGTTCCGCTTAGCAGCCCGGCTGCTGCGCTGCCATCGGTGAAGCCGCCGCTGCCCGCGATACGTGCGTTGAAGCGCTCGCCTTCCGCGCCGGGAATCACAACCCACATCCCGACTGGCAGGCGCGTGTCGGGCACGGAGCCAAACAGCGCGTCGTTGTACTCGGAGTCGATGATCACGTATGGATCGACTTCGTATTTCTCCGCCAGTTCGCGGATTGAGATCTCTTCGGTGACTTCATAATAGACGCCGTCTTCCGGCAGGATGTTGAGCTGCGTGCCGGGCGACAGTTCCGCCAGCTTGCTGGAACTATTCGACCAGATCAGCGTGTAATGGTCGTTCAGACCGAATTTGCCGGCGATCGATTCGAGCGTATCCCCATCCTGCACCGTGTATGGGACGACGTTCGCTCGGGTATCCTCGCGCCGTACTGTGAACGGCGCGGCTTCGCGGCGGATCACGCGAGTGTCCGGCTCGGCGGGCAGCGGCGCCGCCAACGCAGCGGCGATCGCGTCTGCTCCGGCGGTTGGCAGCATCAATGGCTCCGTCACAGGCGCCGCAGCTTCCGGCGCGGGATCATCCGGCGGCTCGGTAACTGGGGGCGCGGTAGGCTCACTCGTGGGCGTCGCAGCGAGCGTTGGGGTGGCTGCGTCCTGCGCCACGGCTGGCGCTTGCGAGGCAGTCGGCGACAGACCGATGGCAACCGGCGCTGGGCCAGGCGAATCGTCCTCTGACAGCGCGGCGTTGACGATGATCCCCACGCCGACCGCAATCAGCAACAGCGCCGCAATCGAGACCGCGATCCACAACGCGCGCCCTGGGCCGCGCGGTTCTGGCGGCGCGGGACGTCCTGGCCTCACAGGCCGCGAAGGATTCGTGTCGTCCGCGGTGATGGGTGGCTCGTCGTCCAGCAGATGGATCGCGCCTTCGCGCACTGCGGGGCGCGGGCTGGTATCGTCGGCGGCAGGAGCGGGTTCTTCAGCAGCGAGCCTCTGCGCCGCGCTGAGGCGGCGGCTGGGGCTGGTGTCATCGTCCGCGATCGGCGGCTCTTCGCGCCGCAGTCGCTCGTCGAGGTTCGGCTCCGGCTCGCTCGCGTTGTCGCGGTGCTGCTCTGGGTCAGACATCATGCCGTGCTGCTCCATCCCATACCAGTGAACCCCCATCGGGGCGGGATCGTACCGCACGGGGCGGGATCTCGCAATCGCCGCCCGCGTAACGCGCGGATTCTGACACTTCGCTGATGAAATTCTTACGCGAAGGCGTTACAATGAAAAACGATCAAACGGATGGATAGGGGGATTGGTGCGATGCCTCGGTATGCCTATCGGTGTGACGAGTGTGGCGTGCAGTTTGAGCGGACGCAGCACTTCAACGACGCCCCGCTGACGCTCTGCCCGGAGTGTGGTGGCAATGTGCGCCGTTTGATCGGCCCCGTAGGAATCGTGTTCAAAGGCAGCGGGTTCTACGTGACCGATCACCGCGCGAAGTCAGCGAACTCCGACTAGCTGCTCATACCTTCCAACAATCCAATAACGACAGCGCCCGATCATGGCGATCGGGCGCTGTTTTTTTCTTCCATAAGGCGGAGAGGGCGGGATTCGAACCCGCGGAGCGGAATGACCGCTCACGCGCTCTCCAGGCGCGCGCATTAGGCCAGACTATGCTACCTCTCCGTTTCGCAGGGCCATTATAGCGGCGGCCCGGAGGTGGGTCAATACTCGCTCAGGGCGCGCTCGCCTCGTCCGCGAACAGCCGCGACAGCCCTGGATAAGGCGCCAGCGGGATCACCTCGAACGTGACCAGCCCGGCTTTGACCAGCGGTAGCGTGTCCAGCGCGGCGCGTGCCGCGTCCACGCCGTCACACTCCAGCACCAGCACGGCGAGCGTCTTATCCGCCCGGAAGTAGATCTCGCGCAGCGTCCCGGCGAGATAGAGTTCCCACACCCGCCGCGCCTCGGCGGCCAGGTGCGGCTGGAAGTCTTCCGGTGCCACATCCGGAGACTCGACTTCGAGAGCCAACAGTTTCATAGGATCTCACTCCTGGCGCTGTGCGCGCTTCTCACGGCGTCTCGCAGGTAATCGGACGATCCGGGCGGGACGCGATGTTTAGATTCATGCCCAGGTACGGCGACGGATCGAGCGTATTACCCAGGCTCGACTCGTTCTTGAACGATCCATCCGGCTCGCTCTGGACGATGCTGAAATGCAGGTGCGTGCCGACCGGGATCGCGCTGCCACTATAGTCGCCCTGGTAGCCGAGCAAGTCACCCTGTTCGACCCAGACCTCGGATGTGCCGGGCGGGAAGCGGTCGAGGATGTACGAAGTATCGCCATCACGCGAGGCCATGTGCGTGTAATACGTCCAGATCGTGCGGCCCGGGTGCAACGGGTCATCATGCCGGATGATCACGCTCGACACCCAGCCCTCAAGCCGCGTCAGAGTGCCCTCGTACGCCGCAACGACTGGCACGGTTCCCGACGCGCCGTCCCCGAAGATGTCCAGCCCGGTGTGGCGCCGGAAGATGTGGTACGGGCCGGATGGATCGCGCCACAACAGGCCGATCAGCCCTTCGGTCGGTAGCAGAAAGGGCGCGCCCGGGCATGGCGCGCGCAGCGCGGTCGATAGCTCGCGGCGGTTGGCCGGATCGCTGAACCAGCGCCGGATCGCCGCGCCGCTGTTGCTTTGCGTCTGGCTGTAGACAAAGAGCGCGAGCGCGCCCGCTCCGGCGAGCACCCCCAGCGCGATCAGGGTAACCAGCGCCTTGCCCCAGCGCGGCAGGCGACGCAGACGCGCAATCCAGCGGTTTAGCATGCGCACGCCGGT
>CAZVCM010000239.1:3667-6827 GCA_964626105.1 uncultured Thermoflexus sp. | reverse complement strand
AACAGCGGTGGCGTCTCGCCGAGCACCCGCATACGCGTGCTCAAAGCCGTCGAGAAGCTGGACTATCGCCCCAACCGGGTCGCGCAGATCCTGCAGACGGAGCGCTCGCAGACGCTCGAAGTCGTCATGCCCTATTTCGGCTTCAACCGGGTGCTGTACGATATGGCGCGGGCGGCCCATCAGCGCGGCTATAACCTGGTGATCTCGGCCATCGATTCCGACGAGTTTCCCCAGGCATTGGAAAGTGCCGAGGCGCGCTTCGTCGACGGGCTGATCCTCACGCCGCTGTTTCCGTTCATTGACGATTACGATGAGCTTGTACGCCTGACACATGGGATTCCCTTCGTGCAGATCGGCGCTCCGCTGGGTGCGCCCTTTCCGTCGGTGATCTATGATCACGCGCAGGGCGCGCGGCTGGCGACGCAGCACCTGATCGACCTCGGCCACCGCCAGATCGCCGAGATCAGCGGGCCGCTGCTCAGCTACGACGCCTCGGCCCGCCACGAGGGCTGGCAGGCGACGCTGCGCGAGAACGACATCCCGCCCCAGCCGTGCATCGAGGCCGACTTCACGATCGAGGGCGGCTACCGCGCGATGAACGAGTTGCTCGACAGCGGAGCGACGTTTAGCGCGGTCTTCGCGGGCAATGACTCGATGGCGTTCGGCATTCAGACGGCGCTGCGCGAGCGCGGCCTGCGCGTGCCGGATGACATCTCGCTCGTCGGATTTGACGATATCCCCGAGGCCGCGCATCTGGTGCCAGGGCTGACAACCGTCCGGCAGGATTTTCAGCTTCTCGGGCAACTCGCGGTCGAGTACGTGCTCAACCTGATCGAGAACCGCGATACGCCGATCTACCAGCGCGTGCTGTCGCCCAAACTCGTCGTGCGGAGCAGCACGCGCGCCATCGGTTGAGCGTTCACCCAGCGAGGAAGTGTCATGGCGAAAACCGCATCTCCCCAGGGGCTGGCGTGGTATCTGGACGCCAAGTTCGGCATGTTCATTCACTGGGGCTTGTACTCGATCCTGGGCCGGGGCGAGTGGGCCATGCATCTGGAGCAGATCGCCCCGCAGGACTATCGCCCGCTGGCGCAGCAGTTCAACCCCACGCGCTTTGATGCGAATGACTGGGTGCGCCTCGCCGCCGACGCCGGGCAGCGGTACATCGTCATCACCAGCCGCCACCACGACGGGTTCAGCATGTACGACACTGCGCTGAGCGATTACAAGGTCACGAACACGCCATTCGCGCGCGATCCGATCGCGGAACTGGCGGACGCGTGCGCGCGGCAGGGGGATATCAAGCTTGGCTTCTACATTTCGCTGCTGGACTGGCAGCATCCCGCCTATCGCTTCCGCGCGGAGAGCGGCCTCGCCTGGGCAGACTATCTCGACTTTCTGCACGGGCAGGTGCGAGAGCTATGCACGCAGTACGGCGAGATCGCTTGCACGTGGTTCGATGGTGACTGGCCGTTGCAGCCGCTGGACGACAGCAACCGCTATTTCGCCCCTGGCGGCTCGTTCGAGTACGAAGCGCTGTACGACCTGATTCACACGCTCCAGCCGGACGCGGTGGTGCTCAACAACCGGCACGCCACGCCGCTGCCCGGCGAAGACATCCAGGGCTTTGAGCAAGACCTGCCGGGCGAAAACACATCCGGGTTCAACACCGAGGCGGCCTCTGGCTTGCCGATGGAAGTGTGCATGACGATCAACGGAAGCTGGGGCTACCGCCACGACGACCACAACCATAAGTCCAGCCGCCATCTGGTGCATTTGCTGGTGCGCAGCGCCAGCGCCGGGGCAAACTTCTTACTCAACGTGGGGCCGACGCCAGAGGGCGAGATTTTGCCGATCCAGGCGCGGCGCTTGCAGCAGGTTGGCGTGTGGCTGCAGGGCAATGGCTCGTCCGTCTATGGTACGAGGGCGGGGGCGATCTCGCCGGGCGCGGGGACGGTCAGCACGCGCCGCGCGGACACGCACTACGTCCACAGCCTCGACCATCTCAGCGACGAGATCGCGGTGGACAACGTGCCGGAGACAGTGCGCGGAGCGCGACTGCTACGCGACGGCACGCCGCTGACGGTTCAGCGTGACGGCGCGGCGCTGCGGGTGCTTGTACCGGAGGACCTGCGCGATCCGTTAGATACGGTGCTCGAACTGCGCTAGCGCGCCTCAGCCGTTGAGGTATATGCGCGGGATACGCGGCAGGAGCGAGGTCGTGACCTCGTAGTTAATCGTCTCCGACCACTGCGCGACCTCTTCGGCGGAGATGCACTCATCGCCTTGCGCGCCGATCAGCACAACCTCATCATGGCGTGACACTGGCCCCACTGCCGACAGATCGACCACGAACTGATCCATTGTTACCCGGCCCAGAATCGGCGCTCGCTGCCCGTTGACCAGCACCGCGCCCCGGTTCGAGTTTAACCGGTGATAGCCATCGCCATAGCCGACCGGCACCAGTCCGACGGGCATCTGGCGCGGCGTGATGTACGTCCGCCCATAGCTGATGCTTTCCCCTGTGCGGAGCGTCCGCACTCTGGCGAGGTAGCTCTTGAGTGACAACACAGGCTGCAAGGGCAGCGCGGGCGCCACTTCGGCGGCGGGACGCAGCCCGTAGATTGCGATGCCACAGCGCACCGTGTTGAGGTGCGTGGCGGGCAGGTCAATCGTCGCGACGCTGTTGGCGATGTGCCGCAGCGGGACCGTATGGCCCGCATGCTGCAACGCCTCGATCACCGCGCTGAAGCGCGCGAGCTGCTCCCGCGTGTAGGTCAGGTCGTTCGAATCGGCGGCGGCGAAATGGCTGAAGATTCCTTCAACTTCGATGCTGGGAAGCGCGCGCAGCCACGCCACGAACGGCAGCGCTTCGTCCGGAAGCAGCCCAAAGCGCCCCATCCCTGTATCGACCTTCACATGCACCAGCGCGCGGCGGCCCTGGCGCGTTGCTTCACGCGAGATTTCTTCGGCGACATCGCGCTCCGTGACGCTCAGCGTCAGATCATGGGCGAGCGCGGGCGCGATCTCGTGCGGGGGCGTGTAGCCCATCACCAGCACCGGCGCGGCAATCCCTGCCTGGCGCAGCGCGACCCCTTCTTCGACGCGGGCGACGGCGAGCCGCGTCGCGCCGTTCTCCAGTGCCGTTCGGGCTACGGGC
>CAZVCM010000239.1:1520-3657 GCA_964626105.1 uncultured Thermoflexus sp. | reverse complement strand
CGTGCCCGTAGGCGTTCGCTTTGACGACCGCGATCAGTTCGACCTGCGGCCCCACGTGGCGCTTGAGCGTGCTGATGTTCGCTGCCAGCGCGCCGAGGTCGATCTCAATATGCGTGCTGGGCTGGGGAATTAGTTCTGCCATGTGCCTCGCTCCGGTCACAATAACTGCGGGGTATCTTTCGGCTGTTCTGTACGAAGACAGGGCAGTCGTTCCCGGCTAGACTCATCCTGGTGAGCCAATTTCATTCTATAATGATAGTGCTATCTAACCTCCAACTTGTGTGAATTGCCACACCAAATCTATGCTATAGTGACAAAATAGTTTATGGCCTGCACACACACTCATAATGCGCCTGGTCTCCAACGATAAGGAGGTGCTCCGCCACTCGAGCTAGCCAGTCTAACTCCCCGTCGAGCTGGTTAACAACAAAATAGTCACGGAGGCAAAGTTCCCAATGTCCAAACGCTTCACGATCCTCATTTTGTCTCTAGCCGTGGTCGCGGCTGCTTTCGGCGGTCCTGCTCTCGCGCAGGATGATTGCGATTTTGTCGGTGAGATCTACCTCGGCGTTATCGCGCCACTCACCGGCGATATCCCCAAGGTGGGTCAGGATACGGTTGAAGCCGCGCAGATGGCCGTTGACGAGATCAATGCGGCTTGCGGCCTGGAGGTTGATGGCGAGAGCTACGAAGTCATCATCGTCGTCGAAGACAACGAGTCCAAAGCAGAGTCTTCGGTGGCGGTGGCGACCCGGCTGATCGTCGAAGAAGACGTGCTCGGCATCATTGGCCCGCAGGCCAGCAAGCAAGCTGTCCCGACCGGCCAGGTGGCGAACGACCGCGAAACCCCCATGATCAGCCCGTGGTCTACCAACCCGGATACCACCTTCGACCGTCCGTGGGTGTTCCGCGCCGCCTTCCTCGACCCGTTCCAGGGCCCGGTGGTGGCGAGCTTTGTGCAGAACGAGTTTGGCGCCGAGACCGCTGCCGTGCTGTACGACGTGGGCAGCGACTATCCCAAGGGTCTCGCCGAGAACTTCCGCGATGCGGCTACCGCGAACGGCATCGAAGTCGTCGGTTTTGAAACCTTCACGACCGGCGACACCGACTTTAGCTCGCAGCTCACCAACATCATCGCCGACAGCCCGGACGTGATTTTCACCCCGCAGTATTACAACGAAGTGCCGCTGATCGTCCAGCAAGCGCGCGAATTGGGCTACGAAGGCCCGATCGTGGGCAGCGATAGCTGGGGCACGGCGGACCTGCTCGACCTGTGCGGCGAGGCGTGCAATGGGTTGTTCTTCAGCACGCACTACGCGCCGGATATCGCGACCGAAGTCGGTCAGACCTTCATCAGCGCGTATGAGGAGCGATACAACGCCACTCCGAGCGACGTGGCCGCGCTGACCTACGACGCGTTCCAGATGATGTTCATGGCTATCGAAAACGCCAACTCTATGGACAAGGCTGATGTCCGCGACGCGCTCGCCAACATCGAGCTGTTTGAAGGCGTCACGGGGGTCATGAGCTTTGACGAGCAGGGCGACCCGATCAAGTGCGCCGTGATCATCCAGATTCAAGACGGTGCATTCACCTACTACGACTCCGCCTGCCCGGCAGGTTTCCCACCGGAAACTGCTGAGTAGTCCAGACCGGTTCCGCCTGGGGTGCCGCATCCCACTGGCGCGGCACCCTTCTCCCCTGGCGGCCACTGTCCACCGAGCTTCAACGCGGAGAACGAACCCAATGGATCTTTCGTTTTTCTTTCAACAGTTTATTAACGCGCTCCAGCTTGGCAGCCTCTACGCGCTCATCGCGCTCGGCTATTCGATGGTGTATGGCGTGCTGCTGTTGATCAACTTCGCACACGGTGACATCTTCATGGTCGGCGCGTTCCTGGGGGTGACTGGCTCGATGGTGCTGAATCTCCCCTTTGTGCCCACGCTACTGCTCGCGATGCTTGTCACCGGGCTGCTAGGCGTCACCATCGAGCGTGTCGCATACAAGCCGCTGCGGCAGGCGTCGCGCCTGTCGGCAGTGATCACGGCCCTCGGCGTCGGCCTGCTGCTGGAAAACGGGATGCTCGCGCTGACCGGCGCGGACCCACGCAGTTATCCGGCGGAATTCATCGTCACAG
>CAZVCM010000239.1:0-1510 GCA_964626105.1 uncultured Thermoflexus sp. | reverse complement strand
GCACGCCGTTCGGCCTCTCGTTTGATAGCGTCAGTATCACGAACGTCAAGATTCTGGTGATCGCGCTGGCGTTTGTCCTGTTCCTGGGGCTGTATACCATCGTCCAGCGCACGAAGTGGGGCATGGCGATGCGTGCGATCTCGTACGACAAGTTCGCCGTGCCGCTGATGGGTGTCTCGCAGGATCAGATCATTTCGCTGACCTTTCTGCTCGGCGCGGGGCTGGCGGCGGCAGGCGGAATTTTGTGGGGCGTCGCGTTCCCGGTCCTCAACCCGTACATGGGGATGCGGATTGGCTGGAAGGCGTTTATCGCGGCGGTCGTCGGCGGTATCGGCGACATTCGCGGCGCGATGGTCGGCGGGCTGCTGCTTGGCTTTATCGAAATCTATGTCGTGGCCTATGGCAAGAACATCGGCGTGTCCTCGACGTGGCGCGATCCGATTGCGTTTGGGCTGTTGCTGCTGATCCTGGTGGTGCGTCCGACGGGCCTGTTCGGCGTTGCGCGCCGCCAGAAGGTGTAGGGGCCAGCCATGACCACCCACCTCTCGAACCGAGGGTTTTCTCTGGGCGCCGCGCTAACGCTGGTCGCGGCGGTCGTGATGTTGGTCGCGTTCTTCAGCCTGCCGTGGTACCACCTGGATGAAGACGCGGGCACCGTGTCCGGCTATGAAATCGTGTCCGATAGCGAGAGCGAGCTGGACCTCGCCGCGCGCGCGACGCATATGTTTCTGGCGGTCGTGCCGCTGGCGGCCCTTGCTGCCGGCGCGATCGCCTTATGGGAGTTGCTAGCAGGGCGCTATCGCCGCGACCTGCCGATCCTGATTTTGCTGGTCGGCGCGCTGGCGCTGGGCTACTACTATGGGGCGTTCTTCTTCGAGAACCGCGCTAACGACCGGGGCGCCGTTGATTTTGTCGAAAGCGGCTTCTATGTGACGCTGGTCGCTGCGTTGGGGTTGATCGCGCAGGCGTTCATCCCGCGCCCGCAAGAGCCTGCGAGCTCCGCCTCTGCGCCCGCGCCGGAGCCGGGCACAGCAGTTGAGATGGCGCGCTGGCGGCGCCCGTTCTGGTGGTTCGGGCGTCAGTTCCGGCGCTACCTGGGCAACGCGCCGACAATGGCATATCTGATCGGTATCTGGGCGGCGATGTTGCTCGAGCGCCGCGACGGCGAATCCTTTGCACGCTTGCTGGGGTTTCGCCGGACGCCGAGTCTTTTCGGCGCGACCGAGATCCTGGAACCGTTCTCCAGGCTGGAGTTCAGCCGCGTCCTGGCGCCGATCTTCCCGGCACCCACCGATAACTTCGAACGTCCGCTGGCTGCGTCGTTCGAGGCGGTTGGCGACCTTGCGCAGGACTTCTGGAACGCGCTGTTCACGCAGGGCCCGCGCGAACCCGGCTTCTTCAGCTTGCTGGTCGACGTGATCGAGTATGACCTGATCATCTTCTTCATCCCGATCCTGATCGCCGTCCTGCTGCTGCGAAACCCGATCAATGCCCTGCTGCTGCGGCTGCC
>CAZVCM010000238.1:0-6841 GCA_964626105.1 uncultured Thermoflexus sp. | reverse complement strand
GATGTTTTCCAGGATGGTCATGTGCGGATAGAGCGCGTAGTTCTGGAAGACCATCGCCACATCGCGGGCGGCGGGCGCGAGGTACGTCACGTCACGATCGCCGATGGTGATGCGCCCATTGTCCGCGATCTCCAGCCCGGCGATCAGACGTAGCGTCGTCGTCTTGCCGCAGCCGGATGGGCCGAGCAGCGCCACAAACTCGCCTTCGCCAATGGTAAGGCTCACGTGATCGACAGCTACCACGCTGCCGAAGCGTTTCACCACGTTCTCAAACGTAATTTGACTCATTCGATTTCAGTCCAGTCCGTTCAGCTTTTGATGCCACCGAAGAAGCGGAAGCCAAAACGCCAGTTCACGATCAGGTAAAGCAACAGCACCGGGATGGTGTAAAGGAAGGCATAGGCTGACACCAGCGTGATGTTGGGCGTCCCGGCTTCGGTGTAGAACGAGTAAAACGCAATCGAGGCGGGCATGTGCTCTGGGCTGCGTAGCAGGACCGAGGGGATCAGGTACGCGCCCCAGGCGTTGACGAATGCCCAGATTGCGACGACCATCACGCCGGGCCGCACCAGCGGAAACGCGACGTCTCGAAACATGCGGAACGAGGACGCCCCGGCGACCAGCGCCGCTTCTTCGTACGAGCGCGGGATCGAGTCAACAAAATCGCGCATGATGAAGATCGCAGACGGCAGCAGCCCGCCGGTCATCACCAGGATCACGCCAAGATAGGTGTCGATCAGGCCCATGTTGAAGATCAGCAGAAAGAGCGGGACCATCGCTGCCGTGCCGCTGACGACCGACGAGAACAGGATCAGGATGTAGACCAGCACATCGCGCCCAGGGACGCGCGTCCGCGACAGCCCGTACGAGGCGAGCGTTGCGACCGTCGCGACCAGCACCATCACGCCGCCGCCGATAATCAGGTTGTTGAGAAACAATGCCCGAATCGCGAACTTGTTGTTGAACACGGCCTCGAAGTTCGCCAGCGAAAAAGTCTCCGGGATCGTGACCGCCAGGTTCGCCTGCGTGTTGAACGGCGCGGTGAGCAGCCAGAGTAGCGGCAGCGCGAAGAATGCGCCCATCACGACCGAGAAGAGCACCAACAAAGTGCGGGAGATCGCCGTGCGAAGCTGGTAGCGGTTCATGCTTCAACCCTCCGGCGGCGAATCATGAGCAGATAGACGATGGCGAGCGAGAAGTTGATCAACATCATCACCACCGCGATCGCGCCACCTTTGCCGAACTCGTGCTGTCCCTGAAACGCGGTGCGATACGTGTAGATTGATACCAGCTCCGTTCGCCGGACCGGGCCGCCGCCTGTCAAGAGGAACGGCGTGAAGACGTTAAAGGTCCACAAGGTGATCAGGATCAGGTCGGTCAGAATGTGGCCGCGCAGCAGCGGGAAGAAGATGTCACGGAATTTCTGCCACGCGTTCGCGCCGACGACCTCTGCCGTTTCGATATACGATGGCGGAATGGTTTCGAGCGCGGACGAAAACAGCAGCATCGAAAACGCCGCGCCGCGCCACGAGTTGAATAGAATAATGGACTCCAGTGGGTGATTGAACAACCAGTCCGGGCTCCCCAGGCCGATCGCCTCGAGCACGGCGTTGAGCGTGCCAAACTCCCAGTCGAGAAAGGCGACCCACGTGAACGCGACGACGGTTTCGGGGATGATCCACGCGAGAATAACCAGCGTGTACACTGCTTCGCGCAGGAACCCCTTCTTGCGATAGAACGCCCACGCGATCAGCAGACCAAGCCCGACCTGCCCGATTAGCGCCGACCCGATCACGAAGCGTGCGGTGATCTTCAGCGAGCTACCGAACTCGCCAAGCCGCATCCACCGGTCCGGGTCAAACAGACGCTGATAATTATCCAGCCCAACCCAGTCCGGGTTTGGGGCGGTGGCGCCCAGCAGCGTCTGGTTGGTGAAGCTGAGCATGAACACCCGCACAAACGGATACAACAAAAACACAGCGACGAAGATGAGCGCGGGCGCCAGGAACAGTAACCCAACCTTCGCCGAGAATATCGCTTTGCGTTCCACAATGCCCTCTCATGAGGTAAGGGCCAGGCCCCGAAGGACCTGACCCATTATCCAGGCAGCGCGCGGAATTACTCGATCGGAATGCGCAGGACGTTTTCCTCACCCACGATTTCCGTCACCGCGTCGTCAAAGGCCTGCATGGCCTCTTCAGGGGACATCTCACCCGAAACCACGCGCTCGGTCATGAGCTGCAGCTCGGTAGAGACGAGCGGATACTCGGGGAGCATGGGGCGAACAGTGGTATAGGGGAGCAACGCAGCGGCCATCGCGGTCATTTCCGCATCGCCCGCCACTTCCACGTCGTCACGGAAGCTGATGCGCGGCTGGATCAGCTCAAACGCGCGCACCGCGTCGCGGTCCGACATATACGCCAAGAACTCCCATGCTTCCTGGGGATGCTCGGTGTTCGGGTTGATCAGGTAGCCGGTTCCGCCGGAGATGGATACAAAGTCCTGCCCGTTGAAGCCCGCGCCGGGTTCCTTAGCAGGCATCATGGCCCAGCTCACAACCTCGTTGCGGTTCTCGATACCGGTCTCAGAACCGGGCACGATCACCGAACGCCAGAACCAGTCACCCTCAACCAGCATGCCGATGTTGCTATCGCGGAACTCGACGAACGAGCGGTTGCGACCGTCCTGCAGAAGCTGCATGCGCGCATCGCCCAGTTCTTCATCGACATAGATGGTCTTGTAGAGGTTCAGCGTGTCCAGGATACCGGGGCTACTGACGATCCACTTGTTCTGCTCGAAGTCATATAGGTGGTGGCCCGCGCCAAGCAGCGCCATGAAGTATCCCTGCATGGTCGTGGCTTCGCCCATCGGCGTACCGGCGTTAAGCTGGATCGGGACCTGGACCCCGGCTTCCTTCAGCGTGCGCGCGGTCTCGAGGACTTCATCCCACGAGGTGGGCTGCCACGGCACTTCGATGCCAGCCTGCTCGAACAGGTCCGTGCGATAGAAGATCTGGCGCACGTCCGTGCCCGCCGGGATACCGTATACCTGGCCCTGATAGCTCAGGATTTCCTGAATACCGGGGCTGATGTGATTCCAGCCGTCCCATTCGTTTACCACTGGCCCGGCGACTTCCTCAAGCGGCTCGAGCAGCCCGGCGCCGACAAATTCCGGCACCCAGAAGCCATCGAACGACATGAGGTCGTAGCCGCTGCCCACGCTCAGGTCGAGCGCGTACTGCTCTTTGAGCTGCTCGTCGCTGCCGCCGAACTCCACCAACTCAACGGTGACTTCGCGGCCCTGCGCGGCCATCATTTCCTCGAAGTTTGGGAAGACATAGGTCTTCAGCCATACGACGAGATTGTTGTTGACGCCACCCTCCACGCAGCGGCAGGTGAACGTCAGGTGAACCGGATCATCCTGCGCCAGCGCCGGGGTTGCCAGGCCGACTGCACCGAGCGCAAGGCTGAGCGCAAGCAGAACTGTGAGCGCAAGTCGAGACTTAGACATGGTTAACTTTTCCTTTCCATAAGCTACTGTTGGATTGTGCGCCGCAGATGGGCGCGAGTCTGTCGTGCGGCGTATCTCTCACACCACCGGCGTCACGCCGCCCTGGGCTGTTCAGCCGTTGGGTCGCAGGCTAGCGCTGCGTGCGGCCCGGCTCTGATGGCTGCTGCCCGATCGCCGTCTCAGGTGCGATATCCTTCGTTGCGCTTTTCCTCTCCTCCTTTCTTGGATCCGTCTGCGCTTGCACAGGCGCTGTTGAACCGCGAACGACAAGGTGCGTCGGAAGGAGCGTCCAGATATCTTGCGCAGGCTCGCCTTCAATCAATGCCAGCAGGCGTCGGGCGGCTTCTTTACCGATCCCCATCGGGTCCTGCGCGACAGTAGTCAGCGGCGGCTCGATATGCTCTGCCAGGGCGAGGTTGTCAAAGCCGACGATCGAAAGCTCGTCGGGCACGCGCACCCCGGCGAGCGCCGCCGCGCGAGCGATAATAAACGCCATCAGGTCATTCATGGCGAAGATCGCGGTGGGGCGGTTGGGCGCCGCCAGCAGGTCCGCGACGGTTTCGATCTCGTCGCGATAAGCGGCCAGGTATGAAAGGTGCTCGGCGTAGACCTTGAACTCCTCGCGCGAGCCAATGATGATCGGCTCAAGCGGCTCCAGACCAGCGCTGCGCATGGCGTCTTCATAGGCGCGATGGCGCTCGGCGATGGTCCAGAGGTCGAGGTGGGGCGTCGAGAGGAACGCGATCTGCGTGTGACCCAGTTCCAGCAGATGATGCATTGCCTGCAGGCCGCCGCGATGGTTGTTGCTGGACACGCACGGCAGCGTCAGCCCCGGGATCGGACGGTCCATCAGCACAGCGGGGACGTTGCAGTGCGGATCCATCAGCACGCGCCGCGTTGTGTTCCCTAGCGCGGGCCATAGCAGCAGCCCGGCAACACCGTCCGCACACATCTCGTTGACGATCCGATTTTCCTCGTCCACCTGCCGCTCGGTAACAGCGAATAGCAGCCCGTAGCCGTGCGCGCGCATTACGCTCTCCGCGCCGACCAGCAGATAGCTGTCGAACGGGCTGTGGAACCCCGGTACGAGGAACCCGATCACCTGCCGGGGCGCTCGTGCGGGCTGTGTGTCCGCGATGTAGGTCCCCTTGCCAGTGACGCGATAGATCAGTTCTTCTTCGAGCGCGTCCTGCCAGGCGCGCCGGATGGTAGCGCGGCTGACGCCGAGCTGCTCAACCAGTTCATTCTCGCCAGGGAGTTGATCATGCGGTCGCAGCTCGCCGCTGAGGATCGCGTGGCGCAGCTCGTTAAGGAGCTGGCGATGAAGCGGAAGCGAGCTATCGCGGGTGAGGTGGAAGTGCACCATGTCCGGTCGCCTGTACGCACCTGTATGCAAATGACCGTACCTGTACTATATGATGGTTTTTTCGGCGCGTCAACCGAATCACACGCGACACTTCCCGGCTGCTTGATAGTGCTGCCCGCGTACAGCGCGTCCTGCCAAAACGCGAAAATGTGGAATTCTGCAGCCGCAGGTTGTATCATCGGTGCCACAACGGATTCGCCGAGCCGCCGCTTCGAGACCGCATGATCGCTCACCCGCTATTTCTCATGTCGATCAGTACACCTCTCCGCCAGGACGCGCGCAAAAGCAGCGTGTCGCGCGCAGCACCGGGCGGGCAGCGGCAGGCGCGCCTGACTATGGATGGGAGTTAAAAAACGATGACGTATCGCACGCTGGAATGGATTGAGGGTGGAACGTTGCGCCTGCTGGATCAGCGCGTGCTGCCGGCTGAGACGGTGTACCTCGATTACACGGACGCGCGCGAGGTGGCAACCGCCATCCGCGAGATGGTGGTGCGCGGCGCCCCCGCGATCGGCGCGACGGCTGCCTATGGGCTGGCGCTGGCTGCGACACACAGCCGGGCGCAGGATGTCGAGACGCTGCGCGCGGAATTGCGTGCGGCGGCAGAAGTGCTGCGCGCGTCCCGCCCGACAGCCGTCAATCTGTTCGGCGCGATCGATCGGGTGATGCGCTGTGCGGACGATCCGGCGCTGGACTCGGTTGAGATGTTGCAGGCGGCGGTGCTGCAAGAGGCGCATCGCATCGCGGACGAGGATGTCGCGATCAACAAGCAGATGGGGCTGAACGCGCTGCCGCTCGTGCCAGACCGCGCCACCGTGATCCATCACTGCAACACGGGCGCGCTCGCGACGGTGGACTATGGAACGGCGCTCGGCGTCATTCGCACGGCGCACGAGCATGGCAAGCAGGTGCAGGTGCTGGTGGACGAAACACGGCCCCGGCTACAAGGCGCGCGCCTGACGTCGTGGGAACTGAAGAACCTCGGCATTCCACATCGTGTGATCGCCGATGGCGCATCCGGCCATTTCATGCGGACGGAGCAGGTCGATCTGTGCGTGGTGGGGTGCGACCGTGTCGCGGCGAACGGAGATACTGCCAACAAGATCGGGACGTACAATCTGGCGGTGGTCGCGCACGAGAACGGCATCCCGTTTTACATCGCCGCGCCGACCACGACCATCGACCTCAACACGCCAAACGGTGACGCGATCGAGATTGAAGAACGACCCGCCGAGGAAGTGACGCACGTCGGCGGTGAGCAGATTACGCCGGACGGCGTTTCAGTTGGCAACCCGGCGTTCGACGTGACGCCCGCGCGCTATATCACCGCGATCCTCACCGAGCGCGGCGTTGTCTATCCACCCTTCGAGGAAAATTTGCGCAAGCTGCTGTCCGATCAAGCGGAATAAGCGGCGCGCGCAGTTGCGCTTCCGGCGAATGTGCTGTATGTGTAGGGCTGGATCGGCTCGCGTGTTGAAAGCGCTTTGGACGTGAAGTGTAGGTTGCTGGCACATTGATTAATTGCGTCCAAAGCGGTACAGTTCAACAGAGGGTCGAACAGCCCTTTCTGGCCCCGCATCTGGAGAAAGGAGCGCCGCACACCGGGATTCCGAGACGTTAAGAAAGTTCCTCGGCTTGCAGCACAGTTAACGCATTTTAAGGAGCTTACTATGTTCAAGAAGTTGTTGCTGCTTTCTATTGTCGCACTCGTGGCGGCGCCCTTCTTCACATTCACCGCAGCCGCGCAAGAGGGCGAAGACCTTCCTAAGATCGGCTTCCTGCCGGGCGTGGTGGACCCGTTTTATCAGGTAATGGAAATTGGCGTGAACCAGGCGGTTGAGGACTTCGGCCTGGAAGTCGTCTCGCAGTATCCTGAGACCTGGGGCCCAACGGTTCAGACGCCGATTCTCGACGCGATGGTTGCACGTGGTGACCTGGATTACCTCATCACGGCGCCGGTGGACC
>CAZVCM010000237.1:0-6906 GCA_964626105.1 uncultured Thermoflexus sp. | reverse complement strand
CGGGAGCCACCGGCAGCTGCTGACCCAATCCTGGGCGGGGCGATCCGGCTGCGTGACGACGCCCACGACCTGGATATCGGCGGCCTGCAGCAAGGCGTCGAGCGACGGCACGGCGAAATCAGGCGTTCCCAAGAATACAACCCGGCTTTGCATCTCTGCACTCATGGGTGCGTGTGGCGCTCCTTTGCGCGGCAGATGGAGAAATCCGCCCTGGCAAGCGGTGATCGGTTATGGTACAATCTAGACCGTCATGGTGACTGTGGTGCAGTGGTTAGCACGTCTGACTGTGGATCAGAAGGTCGAGGGTTCAAATCCCTCCAGTCACCCAGCGACCGGCGCTACGGCGCCGGTTTTTTTATCCCTCACGCGCGATTCGGGCGCGGATCTGCTGCCCCAGCCGCACCTTTGACGCGCGGAGCGCAAGCTGCAAGCGCAAGCCCAGCACCCCCTCGCGGAAGCGCACGCGCGCCGAGCGCCGTCCAAAGCGCCCCTGAAGCCGCTGTTCGGCCATGTGCCGCGCCTGGATAGACTGGATCAGGTCGTCGAGCGCGTTCGCGTCTTGCTCGCTAGGACGCCGAATTCCGAACACGTCCCAGATGCTGATCTCGCCTGTATCGGTGATCGGTGTTTGCGGCGGCAGGCCGGGGCGTGGCTCTGGCTCTGGCGCGGCAACCGTCTCGTCCCGCGCAGGCTCGGGAGAACGTGGCGCGGCGGCTTCGCGCTCGTCCTCACCCGGGCGGCGGAAGCGCGCGTAGGGGTCGACCTCCGCTTGCGCTTCGGGCGCGGGCGGCTTGATCTCGTCTGGCGGAGGGGGTGCTTCGGGCGCGGGTGGTTTGATCTCGGCTGGTGGCTTGATCTCAGCCGGTGGCGGGACGGGCGGCTCCGGCTCGTGCGGCACAGGGCGCTCGACCACGTTCGACGAGGGCTGGACCGATGGCGTGCCGTGCGCGGGCGTAACGCGCTGGTGCAGCGGAATGCCCTCA
The DNA here is from genome assembly GCA_964626105.1 of uncultured Thermoflexus sp. Classification (GTDB taxonomy): domain Bacteria; phylum Chloroflexota; class Anaerolineae; order Aggregatilineales; family Aggregatilineaceae; genus DYGX01. The sequence continues at coordinate 5,923 of CAZVCM010000237.1, read as the reverse complement.
GCGAGTTGCGCGGCGTCGACCGGCTGATCGCTGGCGGTGTTTGGCGCGGCGTCGGAGACGGTCTCCTGCGGCTGCGTGTCGGCAGTGGGGTCGACCGGTGGCTCTTCGGCGGCCAGCCCGCGGACAAATGATGGCTCGGCGGGGGGCTGCGGCGCAGCGTGTGGCGCTGGCGTCGCGGCGGGCGCTGCCTCGACCTCGTCGGACGCCTGGCGCGCAGCATAGGCGGCGCGCTCGTCGACGTTCATCCGCTCGCGGATCGCGGCGCGGGCGCGGGCTTCATCGTCCATTCGCTGACCGAGCGCGTCCACCTGGCGGCGAAGCTGGCGCAGGCTGGTGCTGACCATCTCTGACAGCGTGCTGTGCCCGCCGAACCGGTCACGAATCCGCCCGACCAGGCCTTTCGGCGCGTAGGTAATGGTCCACTGAACACTCGTCCCGTCCGGCCCAAGCTGGAGCCGTAGCCGCCCCTGGTACGTCTTGTAGGGGCCACCTTCGACACGCTGGTATTCGTAGCCCATGCCCTCGACCCAGGTGATGATCTCTTCGATCACGTCTTTGCCGCTAACGAGCGTGCAGCGACGGCGCACTCCTTTGCCGCTCTGCTGCGTGGTCAGCACGGACACGTTTCGGTAGCCCGCATGCCACTGCGCAAGCTGACTCTGATCCGAGATCACCTGCCAAACCACGTCGGGGGGAGCGTCGATAAGGATGCGCTGGTCGATCAGCGGCACAGCAAACCGTCCATTCTACCTGCAAAATTCCTTCGGGCTGCCCAGTCCGCGCGGCTGTCTGGCGGGGCGGGCTGCATTCATCTTAACGTATGGCGCCGCGCTTATCCACTTTGCGCGGGCGCGCGACGGTGTGAGGAGATTTTGCCGCCAGTGGCAGGAGTTCGCAAATTGGCGAGAGGATTGCTTCGGCAGGCGCGCGGGAGTGTGCTACACTACGCAGCGATGGTTTTTGGCGCGCACTTGCGAGACGGTGATGCCCGCTCCTGCTCCCTCACTCATCTTCAGCTTCATTCTGGCAACGCTGTATGGCGCGGTGTTTCACCTAGTTAGCGGCGGGGACGCGCGCCGGTTGGCGCTGTTTCTGCTGGTGGCCTGGCTGGGCTTCGGGCTGGGGCACGCGTTGGGCGACTTGCTCAACCTGACGCTACTCGATATTGGGCCGCTGCACATGCTTCCCGCAACCGTCGGCGCGTGGCTGGCGCTGGTCGCCGCCCGGCTGCTGACGCGGCAGCCACGCCGCACATCGCCCGGCAAGAGCAGGCGCTAAAAGTGGCATTCGCGCCCGGATTCGCTAACTTCTAAACATGGGCAAACGATCACAGGCACACGACCGCTTCTGCACAGGCAAGGGGGGTAACCCAGATGGCCGACCGTGACCAACCACTTCCTGACGTGAATTACCGTCGCGGCGAAGACAAGCTGCCGGACGTCAACTTGCAGCGCGAGCAGCCGCCGATCCCCGAAGTGAATTATGAGGCGGAAGAAAGCGGCGGGCGCAAGTGGTATTTTTGGGCGGTGGTCGGCCTCGCCGTGCTGGTCGGCGTGTTCCTGATCGGATTGATCGCGGCGGTCGTGATCGCATTGGTGGCGGACCCGCAAGACGCGGCGAACTGGGTCGGGTTGATCCGCGATGTGTTCATCATCGTGCTGGCGCTCGAAGGAATGCTGATGGGCATCGCGCTGATTGTGCTGGTGATCCAGCTTGCGGCGCTGATCAACCTGCTGCAGAACGAGGTCTCGCCGATTGTGGATAACGCCAGCGAGACGGTGTCAACCGTGCGCGGCACGGCGCAGTTTATGAGTCAGAACCTGGTGCAGCCGGTGGTACGCATCGCGGCGGTGACGACCACGGTAGGCGCGATCCTGCGGGAGTTCGTTGGCATCCGGCGCGCGATGCGACCTAAGAACGACAAGCGCTGACGAGGAAGGCGACGAATGGCGAAACAGAATGACGGCGACACGCGCAGTTTTTTGGGCGGGCTGCTGCTGGGGCTGCTGCTGAGCGCGCCTGCTGCGGCGTGGTTTAGCCCGTACAGCGGGCACACGCTGCGCAAAGAGATTCGGCAGCGCGGGCAGGTGATCGTGCGCCGCGCCGAGGAGACCGTGCAGCAGGTCGGGCAGATCCCGGTGAAGGTCGGCGAAGGCGTCGGCCAGCAGATCGGCCAGCTTCAGGAGCAGATCAGCGGGCAGGTCGAGCAGATTCAGGAGAAGGTGCGCGGGCGCGATACGATTGACGACGCGCTCGAAGAGGGCCGGATGATCGCGGCCCAGCGGCGCGGCAACCTGCCGATGTAGCGCATGGTGAAGTAGAGAACGCGGCGGCTCCCACCCAGGCGAGCCGCCGCGTTTTTGTTTGGTCCGGCGAGCGCATGCCGCTAGCGCGGCGTCGCTTTACTGCGCGCGCGTTCGGCGAGATGCACGGCGTGGGGCAGGTGTTCGAGCAGGTCGCTGGCGACGGTGCTGGTCGTGGTTTCGGCCAGCGTCGCGGCGCGCTCGCCTGCCGCGCCATGCAGCCAGACCGCGCACAGCGCCGCGTCGAACGGCTCAAGCCCCTGGCCGCGCAAGCTGGCGATCATGCCGCTGAGGACGTCGCCCGTGCCTGCCCGCGCCAGCGCCGCCGACGCGAAGGGGGACACCGCTACCCGTCCGTCCGGCGCGGCGATGACCGTATGCGCACCCTTGAGCACAACGAGCACGTTCCACTCGGCGGCTTTGTCGCGCGCCAGCGCCAGCCGGTCCGCCTGCACGTCTGCCGTGTCCATCCCCGCCAGCCGCCCGAACTCGCCGGGGTGCGGTGTCAGGATCGTGTCGGGCGGCAGCAGCGCGGGCCAGTCCTCGATCTCGGATAGCAGGTTCAGCCCGTCGGCATCGATGATGATGGGCGGCAGCGAAACCGTTTCTTCGCCTGCTGCGCCCTCGTCATCGCTGTGCGCAAACCCGATCGTTCGCGCCGGGCGGCGTTCCTCGCGCGGTTGCAATAGCTCCCGCAGGAACTCGCCAGTTGTCTCCTCGCGCCCAAAGCCGGGGCCGAGCAGCATCGCGGTGTAGCCCGCTAGCTCGCCGCGCAGCACCTTAACCGCCGCCTGATTGAGCACGCCCATGTCGTGCGGCAGCAGGATCCAGGTTGCTTCGGGCAGCATCCCCGCCAGGATCGGCATGATGATCTGCGGCGCGGCGACGGTCACCAACCCGGCCCCGCTGCGGTAGGCGCCGGAGGCGGCGAGATACGCGGCGCCGGTGTAGTTCAGGCTTCCGGCGACGATCATGGTTTTGCCGAATGTTCCCTTGTGGCTGTCTCGCGGGCGCTGCGGCAGGCGCGCGCCAACCTCTGCCGCGTCGATCAGCAGGGGCGCGCCCTCAAGCTCCGGCAGATCGGCGGGCATGCCGATGTCTGCGACGTGCAGCAGGCCGACCGCTTCCGCGCCGGGGAAGGCCAGCAGCCCCGGCTTGGCCGCGCCGAACGTGACTGTTTCACCGGCGAACAGCGCCGCTTCGTCCAGCTCGCCCGTGTCGGGGGACAGGCCGGTCGGTAGATCGACCGCGATCACTGTGACTGGGCGGGCGCTGGCGGGCACGTCGGCGCCGGCGGGCGTGCTCAGCGAAGGCGATACGCCGCTGCGGCGAGCGTCCAGCGCAGCGCGCACCGTTGCCAGCACGTCGACCACGTCGCCCTTGAGCGGCAGGCGGACGCTCGTCCCGAACAGCGCATCGAGCACGACATCCGCCCCGGCGATCATGTCCTTCAGCGCGGCATAGTTCTTTTTCGCGTCCTGCCCGGCGATGGTAATGTTGACGCCGGCTTTCTGCGCGGCGGCGAAAACCTTGTCCTTTTTCGCGTCACGTGGCTGGAGCAGCAGGGCGTCCACGGTAACGCCCGCGTGTTCTTCACGCAGCACGCGCCCGGCGACCAGCCCATCCCCGCCATTGTTGCCGGGGCCGACCAGGATCGCGACGCGCGGCGCATCCAGGCTCGCGATCAGGGCCGCAGCGCGCGTGGCGACCGCGCGCCCGGCCATTTCCATCATATCCGCATAGCTGTGTCCCTGCGCGTCGGTGGCCTTCTCAATCGCGCGCATGTCGTCTGTGGTGACGATTTTCGGCATAGAGCGTCTCACCTCGTTGTCGTGTCGGCGAAGAGCGCAATCAGCGCTGTTTCGATACTCGGTAGGCGCACCGGGAGCTTCTCCCAGTGATCACCATAATCAGCAGAAAACCACAGGTCGCCGCTGCGCAGCCCGGCGTAGAGGTGGCCGGGCGCGTGCGGGTCGGTGATTAAGCCGTAGGGCATGTCCATCAGCGGGTCGGGCAGGCCGCCGCCCAGGTTCTCCCACGGCGCGCCGCCGCGCGTGCGGTAGATGTGCGCCTCGGCGTGGCCAGACTGGTGCGCTTTGCGCGGCCCTGGCGACATCGAAGCATACCACAGATCGGGCTGCGCCGGGTCGGCGGCGACCGCCCAACCATAATGCCGGTCCATCCCATCACGGACCTGCTGCCACGTGCGCCCGCCATTCTGGCTGAACGCGGCTCCCGCACCCGTCCCCCCGCCTTCGTATACCCAGTTCCCGTCGGTGGCGTGGAAGGTCAGCGTGTGACAGTCACGGATCGAGCCGTTGATGTGGTTGGTCCAGGTCAGGCCCTGGTCGAAGGACGCGACCGTCGCGCCCGCTTCGACTCCCGCGATGATCACATTGGGGTCGGTTGGCGAGAGCGCCAGCCCCTGGACATACGCTGTGCCGGGTGGCTCGGCGGGCGAGTACCACAGCCGTCGCGATCGGATCTGGCGGAACGCTTCAAGCGCCTGCCATGTCGCGCCGTTGTCTCGCGAGATCAGCACGTGGGGCGGCTTGGTCCCGACCACGATCAGGCCGGGCGCTGCCGGGCTGACCGCGACCGACTTGATAATGCGATCGTCGAGCGCGAAGGGCTGCCACGTCGCGCCGCGATCGGGTGAGCGCCAGAGGCCGCGCCCCTGCGTGCCCGCGAAGATCACGCCAGAGTGATGTGGGTCGACCGCCAGCGATCGCACGTCAACCGCTGGTAGCAGCGTTTCGACCGTCCACGCGCCGTCTGCGTCGCGCGCGGCGCGGCCCAGCCCGCCGCCCGTAGTGGCAATGAAAACCGCAGCGTTCATGGGGAAGCCCTCACACTTATCCCCCAGAATATAACAAGGCTGCGGCAGATTGGGGATGGCAGAACGCGGCGGCGCATAAAAAGCGGTTAGCGACCGGCACAGCGCCCATCGCTAACCGCTTAGGGGAATCGTTGCGCCTAATACGCTTCCAAATCCACGAAATACGCCGAGGCGGCGCGGTCCAGCAACTCTTTGGTCAGCGCGGGCGGCGTGTTCTGATAGCGCGCGATATCCAGCAGTTGATCGACGATGTCACGCGGGTGCACCGCGCGCAGTCGCCGGTCGGCTTGGGTGTACCACTCCTGCATCAGATATGTTACCGCGCGGTCATCGTAGGGCACACGCCGCGCCTCGCACACCTTCTGGAAGATCTCACGGAACTGCTCCGGCGTCGGGTCGCCAACCTCGATCTTGTGCGGGATGCGCCGCAGAAACGCCTCGTCCACCAGGTCGGCGGGCGGCATGTTGGTGCTGAAGACGATCAGCACGTTGAACGGGATCTCGATCTTGCGCCCGGTCGAGAGCGTCAGGAAGTCGACCCGGCTCTCCAGCGGCACGATCCAGCGGTTGAGCAGGTCACGTGGGCGGACCTGCTGGCGCCCGAAGTCATCGATCAGGAACATGCCGCCGTTGGCTTTCATCTGAAACGGCGCTTCGTAGAACTTGTTGTTTGGGTCGTAGACGAGGTCGAGCGTTTCGAGGGTTAGCTCGCCGCCGACCATGATCACCGGGCGGCGGATGCGCAGCCAGCGCGGATCGCGGCGATCCCCGGTGGCGGTGG
>CAZVCM010000236.1:2829-6915 GCA_964626105.1 uncultured Thermoflexus sp. | reverse complement strand
GCGCATCGGCCCGACATGGGCCTGAAAGCCGTGGCCCGCCGCCGATGCCTTGCCTTCGAAATAAGTCGTCTGGATCGAGTCCACGATCAGCAAGCGCGGCTTCACATCCTCGACGTGCGCCAGGATCGCGCCCAGCTCCGTCTCGGTAACCAGAAACACGTCGTGCGGCGCGAGGCCGAGCCGCTCGGCGCGCATCTTGATCTGACGCTCACTTTCCTCGCCGCTGATGTACAGCACCGGCCCGGCGTACGGCTCCATCAGCGCGGCCAGTTGCAGCAGCAGCGTGCTCTTGCCGATGCCCGGATCGCCACCGACCAGCACGACGCTGCCCGGCACCAGCCCGCCGCCGAGCACGCGCGCCATCTCCTCGACCGGCACGGGATAGCGATCGCCCGCGTCGGCGGCGACCTCGCCGAGCCGCTGCGGTTGGGTGCGAGGCCGGGCAGCCGCGCGCTTCGAAGCAACGGGCGTTTCTGGCTCCTCGACCACCTCAATCATGGTGTTGAACTCGCCGCACTGCGGACACTTGCCCATATAGCGCGGCGAGCGACGCCCGCATTCCTGGCACTCGTAGTACACGCGCGGTTTAGCCATCGTGGATGCTCTTTCCAGTCATAGGGAACACCCGGATTCTATCGTGAACAAACGTTCTAAGCAAGAGGTTGCCAGAATCACAACGGGCGGAAACTACTCGCCCCCGCCCGCCCATTATTTCCCAATCACCAGCGCGCTTACGGGCGGATCAAGCTCCGCCGCTACAAGCGCCACACTTTTTTGCGGTTGGTTTTGGCTAACCGCTGCTCTCAGCCATTAATCCGCGAGTCGCCCGGCGCGACCTCGAACTGGTTCGCCCACGGCACGTAGTGGCTGGCAAACTCCTCGCGGTCGATGATGACCCGGTCGCCCTCGTACACCGTGCGCCAAACGTACACATCCGCGCCGCTCTGCGCGTAATCTACCTGCCGGATCTGACCCGGTCGCAGCTCGTTGCTGGCGCGGTAAATCGCGGGCGGAGGCGACGTCTGCGCGGTGATCCGCGGCCCCTCTTTGACCACGCGGCGACCCACGCCGGTGCTGTAGAACTTCCAGGTGAGCGTGGCGTTGCCCGAGTTCACGTACGTTTCGATCAGCAGGTGATAGGGCGTGTCGTTGCGGAACTTGAAATCGACAATTGGGGAGAACACCGTCGCATCCATGCCCGGCCCCTCGCCCGACTCGTAGTAGCTGACGCGATAGGCGTGTTCAGTCCGCTCAAGGATCGGAAAACCCGCGTAGAACGCGGCCTGGAAAGCGGTCGTGCTCACCTGGCACACGCCGCCGCCCACACCGGTGATCGTCTGGTTGCCGACGATGATCAGCCCCTGCTCGTAACCGGTCTCCACGCTGACATCACCCAGCCACTCGTTAAACGAGAACACGCCGCCGGGTGGGATCACCAGCCCGTGGAAGTTCGCAGTGGCGATCTCGACGTTGCGGCGGCGCGCGGCAGACGATCCGGCGTAATACGTCGTCTGCGAGACGACGTTCTCGGTGATGCCCAGCTCGGCGGCGGTCGCCGTGTCGGGGATATCAGGCCGCAGATGCTGGAAGACCAGCTCGACGCGGCGCTCTTCCGGTTCGCTGGCGAACAGCGCGCCCTCGAACGCGTCCAGCGTCCGCTCAATATCAAGCACGACGCCGTCCACGCTGTTGGCGATCACCTCAAGCTGGCGCGTCTCGTCGTTGAAGATAAACCGGGCATTCTGCGGCTGCACCTCGACGTCCGGCGCGATGTCTTCCAGCAGCGCGCGCGCTTCGTCCAGATTCACGCTCAACTGGTGCACGACCGATCCGTCGCCCTGTGTCACCTTTTCCAGCACCAGCATCTTTTCCAGCGTCTCGACTGGTAGCGACCACGTCTCCGCCTCGCCATCCTCGCCGGACGCCGCCCGCACAAACGTCACCGGCGCGGCGAGCGCCTGATCGATCTGCGCGGCGACTTCGGTCGTGTCCCACACCACAGGCGCGGTCTCGCTGATGACGAGGTGGATCGTGCTGGCCGTGCTCAGGCGCAGAATCTCGTTGCGCAGCACGCCGAGCGTCGCGGACAGGTCCACGCTGCGCCCGACCTGGCTGGCGGTCGTCATCGCGCGCCCCTCGCGGATCGCCAGCGTCGCATCGACCACCGGGCGATTGACATAATCGCTCGCGATCTCGGCCAGCCGGGTTTGCGCGGCGGTCTGGTTGTAGGTGATCACCGGTGCGACCGGGTAGCCGTTCAGCCACGCGTCAAGCTGGTCTGCGAGGTTACTCAGCCAGCCGCCCCCACGCCCGACCGCATACGCGGCGTTGACCGTCTCCGCCGCGTCGAAGCTCACGCCCAGCTCGCCCGCGGTCATCGTCCATTCCTGCTCACCATAGCGGAAGGTGAAGGTCGCATCGTCATCGTAGGTGAAGCGCCGCTCCAGCGCGACGATCGCTTCATCGCGCGTCATACCCGCCAGGTCCAGGTCGAATACGGTGGACACACCGGGGAGAATCTGGTCGCGGTAGGCGAACTGGTAGCCCGCCAGCAGCATCACCAGCACCAGCGCCAGCAGGATCAACCCGAACGTCACCAACAGCGGCAGTCGCAGCAGCCAGGGGTTCGAGCGACGCGGCGTGTGCGTGCCGCGCCGGGGCCGGTAAGCAGGTTGGGGATAGGGAACATTGGGTGCGCTCATGATCACGACCTGCGAATATACTTGTGCACCGGGCTGGAAGAGAACGACTGAGATCGGGTATAGTGGACAGAATCCTAGCATGTTTACCGGCTGGTCACAACCGACGCCCGCCTGAAAGGAGCGTTCCATGCTCTGCCCTGCGTCATGCCCGATCCCGCCGAGAAAAGCGGTGTAACCGATGGTCAAACTTGTCATCCTCTTTCGACCGCCCGCGCAGGCGGCCACGTTCGACACGCGCTACGCCCGCAGCCTGACGCTACTCGCCAAGATGCCCGGTGTGCGCCACATTGAAGACGGAACCGTGCTCGGCGGTCCGGCAGGCAGCGCCACCTACTCGCGTATGGTCGCGCTCAGCTTCGACGACTTCGACGCGCTCGACGCCGCGCTGACCGCCCCGCAGGGCGTCGCCGCTGGCAAAGATCTGATGGACTTTGCGGCAGACGTCGAATTGATGTTCGTCGAAGTCTCGGACGAGCGCACGCAGCAGCCGCTGACACCCGATAACCTGCAGGCGTATCTGAGCGAGCAGGAGATCCCCGGCGAGATCATTTTCCCTGGCGCGCCGACGCCCACCGTTGAAGCCGCCGCCAGAGCGCTTGGCGTCGAGCCGGATCAAATCGTGAAGTCGGTCGTTTTCCTGGTCGATGGCACACCGTTCGTAGTGTACGGCTGCGGGATGCGGCGTGTGGACCCGGCCAAGCTCGCGCAGCGGCTGAACATCAGCGAAAAGAAAATCCGTCTTGCCAACGCAGACGAAGTGCAGGAGCTTACCGGCTATCAGGTGGGGACCGTCCCGCCGCTGGGTCTAAAAACGACAATGCCCGCCTTCATCGACCCGGCAGTGCAGGCGTATGACGTGGTCTACGCGGGTGGCGGCGGGATCAACGCGCTGCTCAAGATCACGCCCGCTGACCTGATTCACCACACCCGCGCCGAGGTCGCACCCATGCTCGCAGATGACACGCCCGCGCCACCCGCCGCCCCGTCCGAGGGTTGACGTCGCGCCCTGGACTGGTAAAATGAAGGGGTACAGGCCCCCATAGCTCAGGGGATAGAGCGTTGCCCTCCGGAGGCAAAGGCCCAGGTTCGAATCCTGGTGGGGGTACACCCAAGATGACGCAAACACCCGGCCAATGCGCCGGGTGTTTTTGTTCTGGTGAGGCCGAAACGCGCGCTAGGGCGCGGGGATCGTCAATTGCTGGCCGACGCTGAGCGCGTTGGGATTGGCGAGGCTGTTGGCGTTGATAATCGCCTGCGGGTCCACTCCGTACTGCCGCCCGATCGAATAGACCGTGTCGCCGCTCTGCACGATGTGCACTGTTGGCAAACCACCCTCACCCGCTGGCGGTGCGGCCTGCGCGCCGGCGCCTTCGGGATCGACTGC
>CAZVCM010000236.1:0-2729 GCA_964626105.1 uncultured Thermoflexus sp. | reverse complement strand
CGGGATCGACTGCCGAGGCCTCGGGCGTGCCGCAGTTCGGCAAGCGTAGCTCCCACCCGATGTGCAGCGTCGTGAACTCACCCGCCGTCAGCACGGTCGGATTCGCCGCGATCAGCGCTTCGAGCGTCAGGTCGTTGCTGCGCGCAATCGAAAGCAGCGTATCGCCAGACGTGACCACAACCACGCACGGATCGGCGCCGGGCGGGAGCGCGGTCGGTGACGGGAGCAGCGTCGGGTCAATCGTCGCGGTCGGAATCGGCGTCGGGATGATGTCGCTCATGCTGGGCGTGGTGATCGTCGGTCCAGAGGGCGTTGCGGTCGCCTCGGCGCGCGTCGGCAAAATATCCGGCAGGGCATCATCCGGCGTGGGCGCTTCGGTGTTAGCAGGCGCGTTCGGGGCGCCCGGTCCGCCCGACGTCGGCGTTGCCTGAAGCGGCTGCGTCGAGGGCGTCGGGCTGATAGCGGCGTCGTCCGTCACGGTGAGCGTCAGTGTCGGCGTCAGGTCGTCCAGCTCTACACGGTTCGAGGTCGGCTCAAGGTTCTCGCCCGCGTTCTTATAGCACGCCGATGCGCTGAGCGCGACCAGAATCATCAGCACGAACAGACCTAAGCGAGATCGCAACTGGGTTTGCGCCATCCTGACCTATCCTCTCTCCACCGCGTTCGTTGGCGTTTCCGGCTTGCGCCGCCCCGCCATCAGCATACACCGATCGGTCTGTTTCCACAACGTCAGGCGCGCTGCCGCACGCGGCGGTCTATTGCAAAGGCTCTGGTCATCCTTTATAGTTGTCACGGGCACGCCGGATAACACTATCCACAGCATTTTCACCGAAGCCGAGCCTTTAAAGGTAGTTCGATGACACTCCAAACCAATGACCAGCTTGAAGCTGTTTCTAGCGCAATCGCTGCCGTGCGCTTTCAAGAAGTCGGCAAGCTCTATTACTTCGGCAGCGCGCATCTTCCCGACCTGCTGGTCGGCGATTTTGTGATCGTCGATACGGCGCGCGGCGCGCAGATGGGCCAGGTGATGCGGCTGATGAGCGCGGAGCATGACACCGTCCCGCGTGACTACAAGCCGATCCTGCGCAAGGCCACGCCCGCCGACATGATGAGCCAGAAGCTCTGGAAGGCGCGCGAGGTCGAAGCGCTGATCGTCTGCCGCGAAAAAGCCGCCGAGATCGGCGGGTACGAAAACGCCAAGTTCGTCGCCGCGCAATACAACTTCGACGGCTCGCTGCTGACGTTCCTGTTCAGCGCCGAGGACAAAATCAACTCCACCCGGCTGCGCGTCGCGCTGCGCCGTAGCTTCAGCGCGCAGATCGACCTGCGCCAGATCGGCCCGCGTGATGTCGCCAAGCTGATCGGCGGCATGGGCGCGTGCGGCATCCCGCGCTGTTGCAGCACATTCCTGACCGACTTCAGCCCGATCTCGATCAAGATGGCGAAGGCGCAGGGCATCTCGCTCAATCCCTCGGAGATCACGGGCATGTGCGGGCGGCTGCGCTGCTGTCTGATCTACGAGTACGAGCAGTACGTCGAGGCGCGCAAGCAGCTTCCCAAGCGCAACAAGCGCATCGGCACGCCGCACGGCGAGGGCAAGGTCATCGACGTGCACCCGCTGAGCGACGCTGTGACCGTGATCGTCGAGGACACGCGCCACCTCGTCCAGCGCGAGGACATTATTCCGCTTGAGGAGTTCGAAGCGTTGAAGGCGAAAGCCGAGGCGGGATGCTCCAAGCACGAGAGCGGCGGCTGCGACTGCGGCGCGCGTGGCAGCGCGACGGATGTGGACGACAGCGGCAACCATGACGCCGATGCCGGCGATGATTCCAATGATGCGCCGCCTCAGGCGTCCGGGCGCGGCCCCGCGCAAGACTCCGGCCCGGACCGGCCCGCCTCGGACAGCAGCTCCCGGCGGCAAGATCGGCGGCGGCGCGGCGGACGGTCGCGCTCGCGGCGCCGTGATTCGAATAAATAGGACACCGCACCTACCCGACAAGGACCGAATGACGTATGACCACGCCTGCTGATCTGCCCACACCCCAGCGCGTGATGGGCATCTTTGCGCATCCGGATGATCCGGAGTTCTTCTGCGGCGGGACGTTCGCCAAATGGGCCGCCGAGGGGCGGGAGATCGTCTTTGTGCTGGCCACCAGTGGCGACAAAGGTTCGGGCGATCTCTCCATCACCAGCGAGGCGCTGATCCCGATCCGCGAGGCAGAGGAACGCGCCGCCGCTGCCCGGCTCGGCGTGAAGGACGTGATCTTTCTGCGCTATCCCGATGGGGAGCTCCAGCCGACGCTCGACCTGCGGCGGCAACTGACGCGCCTGATTCGCCTCAAGCGGCCTGATATCGTCGTGACCAACGACCCGACCGCGCGCTGGTACAGCGTCCACTACATCAATCACCCGGATCACCGCGCCATCGGCGACGCAACGCTGGACGCTGTTTTCCCGGCGGCGCGCGATCATCTGAACTTCCCTGAGTTGTATCGTGACGAGGGCTTGCAGCCGCACAAGGTGCAGCACGTCTACCTCTGCGGGACGCACGAGCCAACCGTCAAGGTTGACGTGACCGAGTTCCTGGAAACCAAGATCGCGGCGCTGCGCGAGCACGTCAGCCAGATCGCGGACCTCGACGACATGGCGCGGCGCCAGCGGGAGAACATCGATCCGCAGTTCGCCGGGGATGGCGCGCGCTATACTGAGGCGTTCCGCGTGTTTCATTT
>CAZVCM010000235.1:0-6923 GCA_964626105.1 uncultured Thermoflexus sp. | reverse complement strand
TCAACGTGTTGTGGGCGATCCACGAGCACGCGCCCGACGCGCACCTGATCAAGCTCGGCACGATGGGCGAGTACGGCACGCCGAACATCGACATCCCGGAAGGCTATTTTGAGATCGAATACAACGGGCGCAAGGATGTGCTACCGTTCCCCAAGCAGGCCGGGTCGTTCTATCACCTGACGAAAGTCCATGATAGCCACAACATCATGTTCGCCTGCAAAATCTGGGGCCTTCGCGCGACCGATCTCAACCAGGGCGTGGTCTATGGCATCGAGACGGACGAGGCGAACCTCGACGACCGGCTGATCAACCGCTTCGACTATGACGAGTCGTTCGGGACAGCGCTTAACCGCTTCTGCGTGCAGGCGGTGGCGGGCATCCCGCTGACGCTGTTCGGCAAGGGGCAGCAGACGCGCGGCTATCTCAACATCCGCGACACGCTGCAATGCGTCGAGCTGACCGCGCTCAACCCGCCCGCGCCGGGCAAGCTGCGTGTGTTCAACCAGTGGGTCGAGCGCTTCTCCGTGTCGGAGCTGGCGCACATCGTCCAGCAAGCGGCGCGGCAGGTTGGGATCGACGTGACCATCGCGCACTATGAGAATCCGCGCGTGGAAGCCGAGGAGCACTACTACAATCCCGCTCACAAGGAGCTATTCGACCTGGGGCTGAAGCCGCAGTACCTGTCCGATTCACTGGTGGAGAGCGTGATCCGGCGTGTGGTGCAATACAAGGATCGCATTATCCGCGACTCGATCGTCCCGCGTATCACGTGGCAGCGCGGCGTCACCGACGAGTACGTGTCGATCACCGAGGTCGAGCAGGATCAGACGCCCGCCGGGGAGATGCACGGCTGAGGGTACTCTCTAAGCTTGCTCAGAATCAAACGCGCCGCGAGGGGGATGTTCCCTGCGGCGCGTGTTTGTTTGTGCGAACCGTGTGTCTAGGCGCTGGTGGAGTCCTCGCGATCTGGCTCGTCGCCCGGCGCTTCGTCCTCTTCGGTGACGCTCTGGGGTGCGGCGCTTGGCTCGGACTCTTCGACGTCTTCCGCGGGCGCTTCGACGCGCTCGGTGTCGATCTCATCTTGGGATGGCGCGAGCGCTTCGTCTGGCAACGTCCACGTATCCCGCGCAACCGCCAGCCCGGCGGCGTTGAGCGCTTCAGAGACCTCGTCGCTGGTGGGGTTAAGCTCGTTTAGAATGCTGTACGGCAGCCCCAGCGCGCCAATCGACTCCGGCAGATGATCGAGCATGAGCGCGAAATCAGTCGCGCGGGCCTGGTCGAGGCGCACGCCCGCATGCTGGAGCGTGTCCCGCAGCGCGGTCACGTCCTGCCGGTGCAGCGCGGCGACGAACAGCAGGCACGGGCCGACCAGCTCGCAGTGGGGCAGCCGGTCCTCGGTCTGCGTAGCGAGGATGCGCGCCAAATAATGCTCGCCACCTTGGCTGGCGCGGCGATGGCCAAGCTGATTGCCCAATTGCACCGTCATCAGCAGCAAGTGGAGCAGCGTTTCAAGGGCGTTGTCGCGGCCCTGGCTAAGCGCGGGCGCCTGCTTGATCGCTTGCGCGGCCAGCCCGGCGGCGACCGTTGCGGCCCAGGGTGCAAATCGCTCGTTGCGCGGGTTCTTGCCTTTTTGCGCGGAGAGCCGCCAGTCCAGCAGGCCAGTCACAATGGACAGCACATCGACGATCGCGGCGGCGCGCTGCTCGTCTGGCGCGGCGCGCAGCACATCCCAGTCGATCACGACCTCACTCGCGGGGCCGGTCTCGATCTCCATCTGGCGTCGCTGCCCGTCGAGCGTCTCTTCGACCAGCGCGACGGGGGACAGCGCGGCGTCACTATCGAGCGCAGTGGGCACGATCACCAGCGGGCGGCGCTGGCGAGCGGCGATGATCTTCGCGGCATCCAGCGGCGCGCCCTGCCCGACGACATAGATCGCTTCCACCCGTGAGGGAAGATTGTCGGCCAGGTAATCGAACAACTCGCGATCATAGCGCTCCGGCTCCGCCTGGATAAAGACCGGCAGCTTCAGTTGGTCGCCCAACACAGCCCAGGTGTCTTCGGTGGTGAGCAGCGCGACGGGCCGTGTTTCCTCAACTGCGCCGAGCGGCTGATAAGTGATGCGAGGAAGAGGCCATACGGGCATCGTCCACTCTCCATCATACATGCGCGCCATGGCCGAGCCTGCCCCGGCCAGCGAAAAAGCAATGAGTAGTCAGCGGCTAGCAGAAAGCTCTAACTGCTGGCGTATCGCTCGCTGCCAACCCGTTTGCAATTGGTTAGTGCTTTCAAGTGTAGTGCGGATTGGCGCGCAAGTCCAGCCGGGCGCGTTGCCCGCGCCGGGTCCGTGTGCTAAGATCGCGCCCATCCCACGGCGCGCGAGGCGCGCGGCGTCTCCGCAGGCAGATAAAGGGGTGGGCATCATGAGTCGTCGGGTGCTGTTTGGCTTTGTTTTGGTCAATGTGATCGTCACCGGGGCGGTCTTGCTGCTCGCCTGGATCTTCTGGTTCAACCCGCGCAGCGAAGAGAACGAGCCGGTGATGGGTCCGACCCAGATCGTGATTCTCACGGCGACGCCGCTGCCGGGTGCGGACATCCAGCCTGCCGATCTGCAAGCCACGATCGCGGTGCTGGAAAGCGCGCTCGAGGCGCGGGCCGCCGCGCCGCCCGAGGTGGACGTTACGCCGACCCAGGGCGTAGGCGCGCCCGTGGGGACGGTCGCCGCCACCATCGATCCCGCGCTGCTGCCGCCGGTCCCCACCGATCTGCCGCCGGGTGCGGAGTCGCTGGTTGCAGGCGAGTCCGTTGAGGATGATGGTTGCATCCGGCATGTGGTCGAGGCGGGCGAGGTCGTTTCGATTATCGCGCAGGAGTACGGCGTGTTTCCGGGAGACGTGCTGGCGGCGAACGGGATGGAGCCGGAAGATATCCTGCATATTGGCGATGTGCTGATCATCCCCACCGAGGGCTGCGCGGCGCTCAACACGCCGACGCCCATCCCCAGCCCGTCGAACACCCCCTTCTCGCTGACGCGCGTCGCGCCGACGGTCACGCTGCCCCCCGCCGCTGAGGACGCGCAGATCGAGATCGTGTCCGTCTCCAACTTCGGCGATGTCAACACGGAGATGATTGAGCTGCGTAATATCGGCGAGCGCCTCAACCTCGAAGGCTGGACACTGGTCGATGAAGGGGGCGCGACCTTCACCTTTCCCGAGTTCTATATGCCGCGTGACAGCCGCGTGCGGGTCTACACCCGCGCGGGGACGAACACGCCAGCCGCGCTGTATTGGGGGCGAGACGCGCCGGTGTGGTCCGCCGGAGAAGCGGTGACGCTCAACGATCCGCTGGGCATGGTGCAGGCGATCGAGCGTGTCGGCGGCGCGGGAGAGGTGTCGCTGCCACCGGGCTAGCGCGCGGCGGCGCAAGACAGCGCCTGATGGCTGCCCGACTGCCGCTCACAGCAAAACGCCCTCAACGATGCACACGGCACGCGAGGGCATAATCGATCGATTTGCGATTGAATCCGGCGGCGGGAATGCAGCCGGGAGTTGGCTCGTCAGTTAGCTCTTCGGAGTGGTGTTCGGCTCGACTTCGTTCGCATCTTCTTCGTTGCCCTTCAGACCACGGCGAAATTCGCGGATGGCCGAACCCATCTCGCCGCCGATCCGGGAAACGCGCCCGACGCCGAACAACAACACCACGACCGCCAGAATTAACATCAGCTCCATTGTACCCAGGTGACCCATCATCAGCTCCTTAGTCTGGCCTGTCATCTGTGTGTCCACATTATACCAAGTCTCCGTCAATAAAAAACTAAAATCGGTAACGAGTGCCAATAGTCACGCCACAAAAATGATGGGTTACGTGCTGCGTGCGCAAGATTTGCAGAAGGTCCGCGCGGCTTGATACACTAGGCCGACCGACCACTTGGGGAGGATGATTGTGCCCGCTCAGGCGCTGTATTTAAAGTGGCGTCCGCAGACGTTTGAAGGCGTCGTCGGACAGCAGCATATCACTCGCACGCTGCGCAACGCGCTCCGCCAGGAGCGCATTCGTCACGCGTACCTGTTCAGCGGGCCGCGCGGCACTGGCAAAACCTCGACCGCTCGCCTGTTGGCGAAAGCGGTCAACTGCACCGATCCGGATCCGGACCGGCGGCCCTGCAACGAGTGCCATTTCTGCCAGGCGGTGAACGAAGGCCGCTTGATGGACTTGATCGAGATCGACGCCGCGTCGCATACCGGCGTGGACGACGTACGCGATCTGCGCGACAAGATCGCGTTTGCGCCCAGCGAGGGACGCTATAAGGTCTATATTATCGACGAGGTGCACCGCTTTTCGGGCGCGGCGTTCGATGCGCTGCTGAAGACGCTTGAAGAGCCGCCACCGCACGCGATCTTCGTGCTGGCGACAACCGAGATAGCGAAAGTTCCGGCAACGATTAAGAGCCGCTGCCAGCAATTCGAGTTCCGCCGCGTGTCACTCGAAGAGGTGACGGCGCTGTTGCAGACGATCTGCGATGAAGAGGGTGTCTCGATCGACCGCCCTGCGCTGGAACTGATCGCGCGGGAAGGGACCGGCAGCGTGCGCGATAGCATCAGCCTGCTCGATCAACTGCTGGCGGATCCGGACGCGCATATTTCGCTCGAAGAGGCCGAGGCGATTCTCGGTACGGCGAGCGGTTATAACGTGGTGGAGCTGGCCGATGCGCTGATCGCTAACGACGCGGCACGCGGGCTGGATTTGATCAACGCGGCAATTGACGGCGGGGCGGACCCGCGCCAGTTTGGCCGTCAGATGGTCGAGCACCTGCGCCAGATGATGCTGGTGAAGATGGGCGGCAGCGATCTGATCGACGTGAGCGCGGAGCGGCGCGAGGCCGTGGGCGCGCAGGCCGAGGCGATCGGGCGCAAGGCGCTGCTGAGCGCGCTGCGTGGGTTCAACAGCGCAATCCAGGAATGGCAGGGCGGCTGGCAGCCGCAGCTTCCGCTGGAGCTGGCGTACCTGGAGAGCATCAAGCCGGTGGTCGAAGACGAGCCGCAGGCGCCGCCACCTCCCTACGTGCGCACGCAGGATGATATGCCAAAGCCGATTCAGCCTGCCGAGCCGGAGCCTGCGCCCGCCAGCGGCGACACGTCCGCCGTGCGCCTGGCAGATATTAAGGCGCAGTGGGTGCAGATACAGAAGATCGCCCGGCGGCACCACCCGTCGCTGCCCGCGCTGCTGGAGCACGCCAAGCCGCGCGATATCAAGGCGGGCCGCCTGGTGTTGGGCGTGCATCTCCCCGTGTTCAAGCAGAAACTAGACGCGGATGTGAACCGTCAGGCGCTCGAAGCGGCGATCGCCGAGGCGATGGGCGTTGAGCTGAAGGTATCGGTTGTGGTGACTGGCCCGGAGGGCGAGCACGATCAGGAGCGCGACACGCTGCTGGCGCAGGATGACGTGCTGGCGTACGGCGTCAACGACCTGGGCGGCGAGCTTTCGCCGTTGGACGAGTAGGCCAGCGCTGGCCGTTTCTTCTTATAATATAAGTCTCAGTCTGCCCCGGCAGTTGAGCCCGATGGACGAGGAGGAAACCGTATGAGTAAAGGAAAACGCCCGCGCATGCAACCCGGTGGAGCGCCCAACCAGGGTGCGATGATGCGCCAGATTCAGAAGATGCAGGAAGATATGCAGGCCGCGCAGCAGGCGCTGGAGACCGAGACAATCGACGTCAGCGTCGGCGGTGGCGCGATCACAATCACGATCACCGGCAGCCAGAAGGTGCAGGCGATCCAGATCAACCCCGATTTGATCGATACGGACGATCCCGAGTGGCTGTCTGATTTGCAGGATTTGCTGGTCGCTGGCGTGAACCAAGCGGTCGAGCAGAGCCAGCAGCTTGCCGCTGACCGCATGGGCGGCGTGACCGGCGGGCTGGATAGCATGCTGCCGGGCGGCCTGGGTGGCCTGTTCGGCTAGAGCGCGAGGCGACGTTGAGCAAAGCGATTCCGCAATCCGTCACGCAATTGATCGAGGCGTTTTCGCGCCTTCCGGGCGTGGGGCCGAAGACGGCCTCGCGCCTGACGTACTATCTGCTGCGCGCGCCGGACGAGCTCTCTCAGACGCTGGCAGACGCGCTGGCCGATCTCAAGTCGAAGACGCGCTATTGCTCGGTTTGCTTCAACATCACCGAGCAGGACCCGTGCCCGATCTGCCGCGACGAGTCACGCGATGCGTCGCAGGTGGTTGTGGTGGAAGAGCCGCTCGACGTGCTGGCGGTGGAGCGCACCGGCGCCTATGACGGGCGCTATCACGTGCTGCACGGGGCGATCTCTCCGGTCGAGGGCATCGGCCCGGAAGACCTGAAGATCCGCGAACTTTTGGCGCGGGTGGAAGGCGGCGAGGTACGCGAGGTGATTATCGCGACGAATCCCGGCATGGAAGGTGACGCGACCGCGATGTACGTGCAGCGGCAGCTAGCGCCGACCGGCGTGCGGGTGACGCGGCTGGCGCGCGGCTTGCCGACCGGCGGCGACCTGGAATATGTCGATTCGGTCACGCTGCTGCGAGCGCTGCAAGGCCGCCAGGAGATGTAGCGCGGGCGCGTGGATTTCCGCTGCGTTAAGGGGGCGCAAATCGCATTTCGGCAATTTACGCGAATTTAACGAAATTGCCCTTGACTGCCTTCGGGCGGGATGGTAAGATGTTCCCACGCTTGACCAGAACACCGCACCGTGCAAACGGTGGCCGGTTCTGAAACACCAAATGCTGGAGAGGGGGCAACCCTGGAGCACTAACGCAAACTGAGAACCGAATGCGTTTTCATGAGTGTCTGTGCCCCGCCGCGTTGTCTTGAACACACGGCGTTTTTGTTCCCTGGCCTGCGTGGTGATGCACCTTAACAACAGCATAGTGACAGACTAGACGTGCGAGGAACCTGAGAG
>CAZVCM010000234.1:0-6958 GCA_964626105.1 uncultured Thermoflexus sp. | reverse complement strand
ATCCCATAGCGCGCCAGCTTGAAGATCGGCGCTTCCGGGTCTTTGTTGATGGCGACGATCACCTTCGCGGTGCGCATCCCGGCCTGGTGCTGGATCGCGCCCGAGATACCGACTGCGATGTAGAGGTCCGGCGCGACGACCTTGCCCGTCTGCCCGACCTGATGCTCGTACGGGATCCAGCCCGCGTCCACGGCTGCGCGGCTGGCACCGACCGCCGCGCCAAGCGCGTCAGCCAGCTCGCGCAGCGGTCCGAAGCCATCCGGCCCGCCCACGCCGCGCCCGCCCGAGACGATGATCGTCGCGTCGGTCAGGCTAATCGCGCCGCCAGTCTCCTGCGTCGCCTCGATTTTGGTCGCGATCGCGTCCTCGGCCAGCGGGGGCTGCACGGCAACCACCTCACCGCTGCGGTTTTCGTCGGGCTCGGAGGCCGGGAAGGCGCGCGGGCGCAGCGTGACAAACTGCGAGCCGTCGCCCACAATCGCCTCGACGCTCAGCGCTTTGCCACCCAGCACCGGACGTACCGCCTGAAGCTTGCCGCCTTCCAGCGATAGCTCGGTAACATCGGTCAGCAGCCCGCCACCCACATCGGCAGCGGTTCCGGCCATCACCTCGCGTCCTGCGACAGTCGCCGCGGCCAGCACGATTGCGGGCTGGCGCTCCTCCACGATCTGCGCCAGCAGCGCGACATACGGCTCGAAGCGGTAATCAGCCAGTGTCGCATCGTCGGCCAGCAGCACGGTATCCGCGCCGCGCTTGATCGCTTCCTGCGCCGCGTCGCCCACGCCCTGCCCGAACACCGCCGCGATCACCGGACCGTCTGGCGCGAGTGTGCGGGCTGCGCCCAGCGCTTCCCACGAGGCAGCAGTGGGCTGTCCGTTGAACTGCTCAATCCAGACCAGCGCGCCCTGTGTCATAGCACCTTCTCCTCAAGCAGCTTGTCGACCAGCTTGGCCGCCTTCTCCTGCGCGCTGGCGCCTTCGATGATCTCAACGGCGCCCTCACGCGCGGGCAGCGCCTGATAGCGGACGTGCTCGGCGCGCGGTTGAAGCGCTGCCGCGTCCAGCCCCAGATCGCCCGCGCTCCAGACCGGTATCTCAGCCTTGGCTGCTTTGCGGATGCCGATGAAGGTCGGGTACTTCGGCTCGTTGATGTCCTTGAGCACGCTGATCACAGCGGGCAGCTTGCTGCTGATCGTCTGCGTCCCGTGCTCGGTCATGCGCGCCACGCGGATCGTCTTCGCGCTGGCATCCAGCGCCTCGATGTTGGCGACCGAGCCGAGCATCGTCCAGCCGAGCTTGCGCGCGACTTGATAGATGTGCTGGTCAGTCGCGGTATCTGCGAACTCGCGCCCGAAGATCACCAGGTCGACATCGCCTAGCTTGCGGATCGCGGCAGCGACCGCTTCGGCGTAGGCGAAGCTGTCCGCCCCAGCCAGCGCGTCATCCCAGACGCGGATCGCCTGGTCGCAGCCGATCGCCAGCCCATGCTTGAGCGCTTCCTGCTGCTCCTCCCCACCTACGGTCAGGATCGTCGCGGTGCCGTTGTGGTTGCCCTTGAGCAGCACCGCTTCGGTGATCGCGTACTCGTCCCAGGGGTTGACCACCAGGCTGTCGCCCCAGTCGATCGTGCCATCGCCCTGCACCGTCACCGCGGCGGCGGTATCGGGCGTGCTTTTGGTTATGACGACGACGTGCAAAGTTCAGCCCTCCTTGACGTTACGTTATGAAGCAAAAAGCAGCTAAGTCTAGCGGGCGGAGCCAAGCTCCACCCCTGTCGATCACTCGCTCTGCCAGAAATCCGCGTCGTAGGCGGGTAGCTCGCAGCGCAGCGGGCGATCCGTGCGATAGCCCAGCGCGTAGTCCGCCTGGATCAGTTGCTGAATCTCGCTGGAGCCCTCGTAGATCACGGCGCCCTTCGCGTTGCGCAGATAGCGCTCGACAGGATACTCGTCGCTGAAGCCATATGCGCCATGCAACTGCACCGCTTCCAGCCCTGCCTTGACGCTCATATCCGTCGCGAACCACTTGGCGACGGCGGTTTCGCGCGTGTTACGCTGGCCCTGGTTTTTCAGCCAGCCTGCGCGCAGGATCAGCAGCCGCGCCGCGTCGTACCACTGTTGCATGTAGGCGATCTTCTGCTTGATCAGTTGGTGGTGGCCGATCGGCTGGCCGAAGGTGTGACGCTCGTTGGCGTATTTCACGCTCTCCTCGAGGCACGCGCGGATCAGCCCGACCGCGCCCGCGCCGACCGTGTAGCGCCCGTTGTCGAGGCAGCTCATCGCGATGTAGAAGCCCTCGCCTTCCTCGCCGATGCGATACTCAGTGGGAACCTCAACATCCTGCATGGCGACCCAGCCGGTCGACCCGGCGCGCACGCCCAGCTTGCCGTGAATGTCGCCGGTCGTCACGCCCTTCATATCGCGCGTGATCATAAAGGCGGTGATGCCCCGGTGCGCCGGTTCGGCGTGCGGATCGGTCTTGGCGAAGACGAGGATATTATCCGCTTTGGTCGCCAGGCTGATCCACATCTTCTCGCCGTTGAGGATGTACGTGTCGCCCTCGCGGCGCGCCGTGGCGCGCAGGCTGACTGGATCGCTGCCCGCGTCCGGCTCGGTGAGCGCATAGGCGGCGATTTGCTCGCCCTGAGCCTGTGGGACAAGGAACCGCTGCTTCTGCTCCTCGGTGCCCCATTGCAGCAGCGCCATGCTGTTCAGGCCCATGTGCACCGACATGATCACGCGCAAGCTGGTATCGACGCGCTCCAGCTCTTCGCAGACCAGCGCCAGCGTGATGTAGTCGAAGCCCTGGCCGCCATAGCGCACCGGGATGTTGATGCCGAGGATGCCTAACTCTGCCATGCGTGGCAGGATGTCGGGATTCACCTCGTGACGGCGATCCCAGTCGGCGATGGTGGGCGCGATCTCCTTCTCGGCAAAGTCACGCACCATCTGTTGAGCCATCAAGTGTTCTTCGGATAGGGTGAAGTCCATGAGGGTTGTGTCCTTACAAAAGTGTATGCGCAAGCACGCGTCAACGCGCTCAATAAATCGCGCGCGGCCCGTGACCTAAGCCGCGATCGAGTAATTAAATCGCGGTTAGATTATAGCATGGTGGAATACACGCCGCAGGATGGCCGGGCAAGCGCCAGACGGGCGCATGCCCGGATAGTCGCGACAACTGCTTGAACGTGTTACGCGCCTTGCGCACAGGTTTTCCGCGCAAGACTCCCCCATCCTTCCAGCCGAGGGCCGGCTTTCCCTCCCCCAGAACGAGGGAAGGAAGAAAACACCGGGCCGTTATGCTTTTCTCCCCTGCCTCCAAAATGAGGGCAGGGGCCGGGGGATGGAGGGCTTTCCGCGGCGCACGCGGCCTAACGCGCTCTAGAGTACCTTCGTGACACGCAGGAAGCCGTCGCGCTGCTGGTTCGCCCGTGCGATCGCGTCCGCGCCGCCGAGTACGACGATCTGCCCGACGCTCGCCAGTTCTTCGAGTACCTCGCCGAAGCGTTTGAAGTCATCGAGCGTCGTGCCGAGCACCTCGTCGCGGATCCGCTGGCGCTCTTCGTCTGTCTCGCCGAGCAAGTAGCGCGCCAGCGAGGTGAAACCCTTCGCATCCGGCAGTTGATAGACGTCGAGCTGGCCAATTGCGCCGACGATGCCCTTCACCAGCTCGTCTTGCGGCAGGTCCAGCTCGCGCAGGAAGCGCCCCGCCTGGTCGTAGACGTGGAGCGTATCGAGCAGGTTCGGGTCGCGGTATGAGACGTAGCCGAACACGCCGGAGCGGCGGTCAAAGTGGCAGAAGCCGCCATACGCGCCGCCATGCACGCGCACGCGCTCCCACAACCACGTCGCGCGCAGGAAGTTGGTGATCACCACGGCAGAGCCGTTATAGGCGTAGCCCAGGTCGTAGAGGTTGCCCGCCTTGCCGACGTAGTTCACCTGCGCGGGGATTACCAGCCCCTCGTCGCCGGTCATTTCGGGCGGCTGCCAGGGATGCAACGTACGTGCGTTGGCGGGCAGCTCACTGAGGAAGCCTTCCAGCGCAGGACGCACCTCGTCCCACCCGGCGCGGTCGAGCGTGACGTTTACGATCATCGCGCTGCGGTTGAGCAGCATCTCGCGCATGGCTTCGAGCGCCGACTGGACGGACGGCCAATCCTGCTCGATCTGGTCGACCAGCTTGCGCAGGAAGAACAAATACTCCAGCCCGCCCATCTGCTCCGCTGCCCAGTCCGCGGTCGTGAAGCGGGACTTGAGGCGGCTCGATACCATCGCGTGCCCGGCGGGGACCAGACTCGATTCCTGATCGGCTTTCTCTTCGAGCACAATCTGGCGGAAGCGCTCGCGGTTATCCAGCCGCGCGGTAGTCAGCACGTCGCGCAGAATCGCGAGCAGCTCGCCCGTGTTCTCGACGGTCGCCTTGCCGCGCAGGAACAGCCACGCGATCCCGGCAGCGTCGTTCGGCAGCGCGGATGTGAACGCCGCCGGGCGGATGCCGCCCGTCTTGCGCCCGATGCGCTGCGCCAGCTTGACGTAGTCCTGCGTCGCGGTGCCGGTTTCCAGCAGCGCCCGCGAGAACAGGTTGACGTAGGGCAGATAGTCCTGCGGCAGCGCGTAGAGGTTGAAGCCCAGGTCAAGATACACGATCCCGTTCGTGAATAAGTCGTGGTAGAGCGCGGGCATCTCGGCCAGCGTCAACGCCTCACAGGGGATCGTCTTAATCTTTGGCTCCAGGTCTTCAAGCGTCAGGCTGGGGATGGTGGCGAGCGCTTCAGGCGAGTCCGGCGTTTCCTGCATCCGCTTGAGCGTCTGCATCTCTTCTTGCACCTGGCGCCGCTCGTCCTCGCTCATGCGGCCATAAACCTCGTCCAGCCGCGCCCGCTCGCGCGCCTCAAGCTGCGCGCCAAGCTCCGGATCCGGCTCCATGATCACGGTCGCGCGGTGCGTGTTGTTCAGCAGGTGGCGCTCGATCATGCCTTCGAACAGGCGCGGGTCTGCCGCGAGCCGCTCTTTGAGCGCCGACAGCCGCCCCTCAAACGACAGCATGTCAAGCGGATCGCCGCCATGCAGCCAGGTGCGCAGCGCGCGCATCATCAGGATCAGCCCGCGCGGATACGCGCCGGTATTGTTCTCACGCAGCGCGAACTCCATCGTGTTCATCGATGCTTCGATCATCTCAGGGTCAATGCCCTCTGAGGCCAGCGAGCGGAGCGTGTCGAGAATCAACGCTTCAACCTGGTCAATATTCTGCGGCGCGACGCCTTTCAGCCCGGTCGAGAAGAACATCTGGCGCACGTCCGGCTCCAGCCCGCCGCCCACCAGGTCTGTGCCCAGGCCAGAGTCGATCAACGCCTTGCGCAACGGCGAGGCAGGCGTGCCAATCAGGATGTGGCTGAGCACCGACAGCGCCATCACCTGCTCGGTGTCGAGCACGTCACCCACGACCCAGGTCGCCGCTACCATCGCGCGGTCGGCGTCATCGCCATCCCCGGACGCGTAGTGATAGACTGTGCGACGCGGCGCGGGGAAGGCGGGCTGCTCTTCAATCGGCAGCGCGATCTCCTGGCGATCGAACTCCTTGAGGTAGCTGTCCAGAAAACGCAAGCGCTCCTCGGGATCATCGTCGCCATAGAAGTAGATCATCGCGTTCGACGGGTGGTAGTAACGCTCGTGAAACGCCTTGAACTGCTCGTACGTCAGGTTCGGAATCTCCGCCGGATCGCCGCCCGAGTCCACCCCATAGATCGTGTCAGGGTAAAGCGCCTGCTCGATCCGCCGGTAGAGCAGCCCTTCCGGGTCGGAATACGCGCCCTTCATTTCGTTGTAGACAACACCCTTGTATGTCAGCGCCCCATCGAGGTCTTCCAGCTCGTAATGCCAGCCTTCCTGCTTGAGCGTGTAGGGCGTGATATTCGGGTAAAACACAGCGTCAAGGTAGACATCCGCCAGGTTGTAGAGGTCCTGCGCGTTCTGGCTGGCGACCGGGTACGCCGTCTTGTCAGGGTACGTCATCGCGTTCAGGAAGGTCTTCAGCGAGCCCTTCAGCAGCTCAACAAACGGCTCTTTGACCGGGTACTTGCGCGACCCGCACAGCACCGAGTGCTCCATGATATGCGCGATACCAGTCGAATCCGTCGGCGGCGTGCCAAAGGTGATCCCAAACACCTTGTTCTCGTCGTCGTTTTCCAGCGACAGGAACTGCGCGCCAGTGCGCTCATGCCGCCACATCCGGGCGCGGGTGTTCAACTCGGGGATGGTGCGGTCGCTAACCAACTCAAAGCCATGCAAACGTGTCATCTTCCGTCTCTCGATCCTGTCCCTATCCGGCGGCTCGCCCGGCCAACCGGCGCTCGAATCACGTGCGCCAGATTGTACCATCCCCTCGCGCAGAAGCGGTAAGCTTGAACCGGCGCGCGCAGCCGAAAAACCATTGACAAAGGGAGAGCCCTCGGCTAGAATCCGACGCGTCTTGCGCTAAGTAAGTCTCACCCTTGAGCCGTCGTCAGGGACATGGTACAATGCCACTCGCCATGCCGACGTAGCTCAATTCGGCAGAGCAAGCGCCTTGTAAGCGCTAGGTTATGGGTTCAAGTCCCATCGTCGGCTCTGGGGGGTTCGGCGCCCCACTTTCGTAGCAAAAGACTTAACAATCCGATATGGGTCAGTGTCCCGAGCGGCAAAGGGGGCGGACTGTAAATCCGCTGGCAGACGCCTTCGTAGGTTCGAGTCCTACCTGGCCCACTAATCCCGGCTTTAGCTGGGATTGTGCCTACGTAGCTCAGTCGGCAGAGCACGCCCTTGGTAAGGGCGAGGTCATGGGTTCAAATCCCATCGTAGGCTCACCATTTCCTTAAAGGGTGAACCAGACATTCCCTGCTAGGACCTTTCAGGAGGAATCGACAGAGGATGGCCAAGGGAAAGTTCGAGCGGACGAAGCCCCATGTGAATGTGGGGACGATC
>CAZVCM010000233.1:0-6992 GCA_964626105.1 uncultured Thermoflexus sp. | reverse complement strand
ATACGAGGCGGCAACGCTGGCATGGCAGGCCGCCTCGTCGATCCCATCGCGCAGCCGGGCAACCAGCGCGCCGCAGAACGCGTTCCCCGCGCCGACGACATCGATCACCGTCGTCTCGATCGCGGGCACATGCACGCCGCGCCCTTCGGGGAGGTTCCACACGTCCGCGCCCTCTTCGCCGCGCCGGATCGCAAGCACCTGCCCGCCCAATGCGCGAAAGCGCTCGATCATCGCGTCATAGTCGTCCATGCCAGAGAGCAGCACCGCTTCGCGCCAGTTCGGCGAGAAGACATCGCACGCCGCCAGAATCGCGGCGAGATCGTCATCGTTCAGCGGCTCGGTGGGCGGGCGGAACGGTTCGAGGCTGATCAGGCGGCCTTGCTCGCGCAGCGCCCGCGCGAACGCGATCCAGTCCGGCTCGGTGAGGTGAACGCCCCAGTGGAAGGTCCGCGCCTCGCGATAATCATGCGGCAGCACGTCGAAGCTGCGCGCCAATTGCGGCCCGAGCGTTTCTGGGGGGACGCGCCAGGTCTGCGTGCGCTTGCCGGTTGCTTCGAGCGTCTGCCAGGCACGCGGCGTGGGCAGTTCGGTGACACGCACGCCGCGCAGGTCGATCTCGGCGTGGCGCATCGGGCCGAGCGTGCGCGGTTCCAGGTCCTCGCCGACGCCCGCGACCAGCCCGACGGTCTCGCCCGAGCCGAGCGCCGCCGCCATACCCCACGCCGTCTGCGGCCCTCCACCGCCCAGCACGCCCATCTGCGTTTGGCCTTCGGGGAAGACGATATCGTCGATGATGATGCCGAATGCAATGTGCTCGATCATGCGCTCCTCGCCCTGTAGTCAGCGGACGGAATACTCTGCGCAATCATTCTAGTTATAGCACAGCGCCCGCGCGCTGTTCAGGTCGCCAGCAACGCCTCGACCTCGGCGCGAGTGGGCAGGCCGCCGCGCGCGCCACGATGTTGCACCTTGAGCGCCGCCGCCGCGCTGGCAAAGGCGAGCGCCTCGCGCAGCGTCGCGCCATCGAGCCGGGCCGCGATCAGCGCCGCGTGGAAGCAATCCCCCGCGCCAGTCGTGTCCACCGCCTTGACGCGCCGCGCCGGTTGATGCACCGGCTCCGCCATGTCCGCCGCGATGCCCCACGCGCCCTCGCCGCCGCCCGTCATCACGATCCACTGGCCGGGCTGGACGATCTCGCGCACTGGCCCGTCATGCAGCGCCGCCAGCGCGTCACGATGAATGAACACAATGGCAGCGCGATCGATCGCTGCGCGCAACGCAGGCCCGCGCAGAGGAATGGCGCTCTCCACGTCCAGCGCGAGCCAACCGCCACCTGTCTCTGCCGCGCCCGCCAGCGCGTCGACCCAAGCCGCATCGCGCGGATACGTGTAGACCACGCGCGATCGCGCTGCCAGCGCCAGATGTTCGGGCGCCAGCGGCTGGTTGTAGAGCGGTGAGTTCGGCAGCAGAATCGCGCGGCGCGCCGCCTGGTCGGTGATCACGACGGTGAAGGGTGTTAGCTCACCGGGGACGCGCACCAGCCCCGCCGGATCGACGCCATGCGCACCGAAGTCATCGACCAGCAGGTCCGCGTCGGCGTCGTCACCAGTCCAGCCGATGTACGCGCTGCGCAAGCCGAGCCGTCCCGCGCCGCAGGTCGCGTTGGCGATGAAGCCGCCGGGCAGCTTGCCGACCAGCCGCGCCGGGTATTTGTCGTCGGCGATGGGCAGGCGGTCGACCGCCATCAACCAGTCGACTGCCAGCCCGCCGACGCCCAGGAAGTCATAGCGTTCGCTCATGCGCGGTGGTTGCCTTACCGCATCGTCTGGTAAAGCAGGTCTTTCCAGCGTGCCGCGTCGATCTCCCAGCAGACAGTGACCCACGGCTCGCCCTTCTCGACATGGGGGCGCCACATCTCGACATTGGCCGTGTCGTGGACCGTCACGCCGAGCTGGTCGACAACTGTCATACCGCGCGTGTACGTGCCGTCGCACTCCACATCGACATAGTGCTTGCTGCTCCGCGTGCAGATCGTCGGGTCGATCGCGACCGCCATCGCGACCGGGTCTGGCAGCCCAAGCCCCGGATCGCCGAGCCACTGGCGGTTGGTTTCCAGCGCGGAGATGTTGCAGTCCACCGTGAAGTGCGACAGCGGCGTGTCGATGGCCTCTTTGCAATAGCGCATGTCTTCATCGGTCAGGTTCGCCTCACCCCGGCACAGCTCCCAGCCGACCATTTCAATCGGCAGGCCAGAGCGGAAGCACATCCGCGCCGCCTCAGGGTCGCACCAGATGTTGTACTCAGCGGCGGGCGTGATGTTGCCAACCGTGCAGGCCGCGCCGCCCATCACCACGCAGCGGCTGACGTTCTCGACGATCTCCGGCGCTTGCGCGAGCGCTAATGCGACGTTCGTCATCGGGCCGAGCGTAACCAGGATAATGCCGGGGTTCGCCTTGATCGTGTCGATCAGCACCTCGACCGCGTGCCCCTCAGCGACTGGACGCGTGGTCTGGTAGTTCATGCCGCCCATGCCGTCTGGCCCGTGGAAGAAATACGCGCGGTAGATTTCGCGGGTGAGGGGCGCATCGGCGCCGTTGTAGACCGGCACATCCTTGCCGCATAGCTCGACGGTGTAGCGCGCGTTGATGCTGCCCTGCGCGACGGGCATGTTCCCGGCGACGATGGTGATCGCCTCGACCTCGATGTCGGGTGTTTGCAGCGCCATCATGATCGCGACGGCGTCATCCGAGGCGGTGTCGGTGTCAATAATCATCTTGCGGGTCATGCTAACTTTGCTCCAATTCAAGCGTGAGAGAGTATCTACGCGGCATTGTCCCTATTCTTCCAGCGGACGCAGTTCAAAGACGATCATCTGGCGAATCTCGCCTGTTGTGTCGCGGCCAGGTTTGAAGTGATGTCCGACGTAAACCATTTGGCCGATATATTCAACGTGAGCGCGTTCGGCTTGTTTGAACAGATGCAGTTCCTTACCGTTTTGCATATGGTCGCGGATGGCTCTATTCCCGCGTAGAAACTGCATATCGCCTTTTTGGCCTTCTCCCGTGTATAAGAAAACGCCTTCTTTCCAACCGTCCTCGTAACCGTGCTCCGTGCCGCGATCACTGGTGAACAAGAAAATCATGTTGTGGTCAGACGGTGTGCTGATACCACCTTGCTCTTGTCCACCGTACAACTGATGGAGGTGCCTCCGACGATAAACCTTGCCGCGAGTGAACATATTGCCCCCTCCTTTTCGGCTAGACGGTTTGCGTTTCTAGGTCAGCCGCCCCGTTTCCAGCGCGATCAGGCGCGCCGCGTCTACGCTGATGCACACGTTCACACGCGGGCGATCTTTGAAGGCGGGCGGGATCATCGGATAGTCGTCCGGCAGGCCCCAGTGCAACGTCTTGCCCCGGCTGATGCCCTGCGTCTCGACGCGGAGCGGCCATTTTTCCGTCTCAAAGAGCGTCGGGTCGATCACATACGCCACCGCGGACGAGTCGTGTACGTAGATGCCGCGCATCGCCGGATGGACCTTCTCGAAGTAGGCGCGATAGTGCGGCAGAATCCGCGCGATGTGCTGCGCCAGCGGGTCCGACGAGGCCGAGTAGCGCGCGATGTGCTCCGGCGTCAGGTTGACTTGATGCGTCACGTCCAGGCCGACCATCGTCACCGGCCAGCCCGCGCCAAACACCACATCCGCCGCTTCCGGGTCGTTGTGGATGTTCGCCTCGGCGGCGGGGGTCGCGTTGCCAGGGCAGAGCGCGTTGCCGCCCATCAGCACGACTTCTTTCACCTTATGCGCGATGCGTGGCTCCAGCCGCAGGGCGAGCGCGATGTTGGTCAGCGGGCCGAGCGGCACCAGCGTGATCTCGCCCGGCGCGGCCATGATCTGCTCGATGAGGAACACCGCCGCCGGTTGGTCGATGGGGCGCATCTTCGGCGGAGGCAGGTGAATGTTCCCCTGACCGTCGTCGCCGTGCACGTAGGGGACCGGCCCCTTGAACGGCCCGGCGAGCGGATCGTCCGCGCCTTTGGCGACCGGGATATCGGTCCGTCCCGCGATTTCAAGCAAGCGCAGCGCGTTGGTGGTGGCGAGATCGGTGTGCACGTTGCCAAAGATGGTCGTCAGGCCGATCACATCCAGCTCGGGCGAGCGCAGCGCGAAGAAGATCGCCATCGTGTCATCGACGCCAGGATCGGTGTCGATAATGATTTTCTGCGCCATTACGCCCGCTCCATCTTCTCGGCCTGCGCTACGGCGACCGCGATCCGCCCGCCGATGCGCGCGTTATTGATCAGCGCCGCGATGTTCGCGGTCTGCGAGCGCCCCTCGGTCAGTTCCAGCACGCGCGCCAGCACGAAGGGCGTCACATCCTTGCCGTGGACTCCCTGCTCGTCCGCTTCGCGCGTCGCCTGCGCAATCGCCTGCTCCGCCACTTCAATCGGCAGCGCGTCGGCTTCGGGAACCGGCACGGTGACGAGCGTGCCGTGCTCCAGGCCGAGCGCATCCCGCGCCATGACGATGGACGCGACCTCGCCCGGTGAGTCCACGCGCTGATCGATGCGCAACCCGCTCGACCGGCTGTAGAATGCGGGGAGCGTGTCTGTCTCGTAGCCGATGACCGGCACGCCCTGCGTCTCAAGCACTTCCATCGTCAGCGGCAGATCGAGGATCGATTTCGCGCCCGCGCAGACGACCGTGATCGGCGTGCGACCCAGCTCGACCAGGTCCGCCGAGATGTCTTGCGGGTGGCCGCGATGCACGCCGCCGATCCCGCCTGTGGCGAAGACCTTGATCCCGGCCATGTGCGCCGCGATCATCGTCCCGGCGACAGTGGTCGCGCCGTGCTGCCGCAGCCCAACCACGATCGGCAGGTCGCGGCGCGAGCATTTGCGGACGCCTGCCTGCCCCAGTGCGGCCAGGTCTTCGATCTGCTGGCGGCTGAGCCCGACCGTGATCTTGCCACCCAGCACCGCGATCGTCGCCGGGACCGCGCCTTCTGCGCGGATCGCGTCTTCCATCGCCAGCGCAGTCTCAACGTTGGCCGGGTACGCGAAGCCATGCGTGATCAGCGTTGATTCGAGCGCGACCACCGGGCGGCCCTCGCGCAGCGCGTCGCTGACTTCAGTCGAGAATACGAGCATGTTATCCATCGTTATCACCTCGTTACTGCGTCCAATGAATGCGCCACGCCGCTTAGGAGCAGGGAAAGTCGATCTGCTCTCCGGCGCGCGCCAGAATGTCCATCACTTCGGCACAGGACGGCGCGTTGCGGCCCGCGCCTGCTTTCTGAACGGTCGCCGCGCCCATCGCGTTCGCCAGCCGCGCCGCGTCGATCATCTCCAACCCGCGCAGCCGCCCCGCGACGAACGCCGCCGCGAAGCAGTCCCCTGCGCCGATGGTATCGACGACCTGCGCCGGGTAACCGGGCACGTGCGTCTGCCCCTCGCGCGAGACGATCACGCAGCCGGACGCGCCCTGCTTGACGATCAGCGTGTGCGGGCCGCGTTCCAGCAGCGCCGCGTACGCCTCGTCGCCGGTGCAGCCGTCGCACACCAGCCCGACTTCCTCTTCGGTCATCAGGATCAGGTCGGCGTGGGCGGTGATCTGCGGTACCAGGTCCGGCGAGACAGCGGCCATAAACGGACCCACGTCGAGATAAACCGGCAGCCCGATCTCTTTGGCTCGTTCCAGCGCGCGCAGCGCCAGCGGCACGATCCGCTTCTCTGCGAAGGTGTAGCCCATCACGAACAGCGCGTCTGCTTCAGAGAGCGTCGCATCCAGCCCTTCAGGATACGATACATCCGGACCAGAGCCATAGTGTCCGAGGAAAGTGTGCTCGCCAGAGTCTATGTCCGCCAGGGCGATGACCAGTGTGGTGGTCGAGCCGGACGGCGTGACGATATGCGTCGTGTCAACATCTGCATCGCGCAACGCGTCGAGAATAAGCTGCCCGAAGGCATCCGCGCCGACCGCCCCTGCCGCTGTGACTTGCAAGCCCATATGCCGCGCAGCGAACAGAAAATTAGCCGCGCCGCCCGGCTCCACGCGTCGGAACGCCGGTTCCTGGTGCTTGCCGCCGACCACCGGCAGCGTCACGGGCAGCACTACATCCAACACCAGATCGCCGACCGAGACGACGTGCCCGGCCATGATCAGCGTCCTTCGACCAGCGCGAGCAAGCCATCCGCCAGCCCGCGAATGTTGTACGAGGCGGTGACTTCATCTGCTTCCAACCCGTCGAGGATCGACTGTTCAAACGCTTCGATGCCGCTGTACGCGCCCGCCATCGCGCAGGCGATCGCCGCGACAGTGTCCGCGTCACCGGACAGGTTGGCGCCGTAAATCGCGGTCTGCTTCGGATCGCCGTCCGCCATCACCAGCACGCCAAATGCCGAGCCGACCGTCTCCGGCACGGAGAGCGATGTGCCGATCACATCGTATAGCTCGCGCAGGCGATCCAGCTCGCTGCCCGGCCCGCGTGCGATGTCGACCGCCATGCGGATGCGCCGCGCTACCGATGGACCCAGCCACTGCCGCCCCTTCGTCGCGCCGATCTCCGCGCCCATCACGCCAGCGGCGATCACGCTGTCGAGCGTCGCACTGGGCGTCATGCCGACTGCGATTGCCGCTGCAACCGCGCAAGCTCCTGATACCGCGACGTTGGTGTTGTGCGTCGGCATGCTGACGATTGCGGCGTCCTCTATCGCGCCCACCGGGTCGCCGGGGTGGAGCAGGCCGACCGGCGAGATACGCATCGGCGCACCGTTGGTGTCGCCCCAGTTGCCCGTCTCGCGCGGGTCCTCGCCGCGCTTGAGCGCTTGCACGCCACGCCGCGTGCTCGGTCCGACGTAGGGTGAGGTGTCGCCGCCGACACGGTCGTACCAGGCGATGATCGCCTCGACCGCCGCGTCCAGGCTGATGCCGCCATGCTTGATGAACGCCTGCGCCAGCGAGAACGCCTGCTCCGAGTCGTCGGTGATGCGTC
>CAZVCM010000232.1:0-6999 GCA_964626105.1 uncultured Thermoflexus sp. | reverse complement strand
GCGCTACCGGCCTGGCCGCCGCGCTCGGATCGCTCGCGGTTGACCTGCCGCCACAGCAGGCCGCCGCGCTATTGGCCCGCCGCCAGAGCGGGACGCTCCGCGTGGCGTGGGGCGGCGCGCCGGTCGCGCTCGATCCCATCAACGCGTCGGCGGACACCGAGATCGCGTTCCTCAACGCCGTATATGACTACCTGATCGACACCGACGCGCGCTCGGAACTCGTCCCGCGTCTCGCCACCGATTGGTCGGTGAGCGAGGATGGGCTGAGCTACACGCTGACGATCGCCGAGGGCGTGACTTTCCACGATGGCAGCGCGCTGACGCTCGACGACATTGTGTGGACCTTCGAGCGCCTTCGCGGCGGGGGGCCAACCGCTGACCTGTTCGCCGACGTCGAAAGCGTGACCGCCGGCGAAGGCAACACCGTCGTCTTCACGCTCAGCCAGCCCAACTCGGACTTTCTCTACAACCTGACAGATAATCACGCCGTGATCCTCAAGGCGAACGCCGAGGCAATCGGCGAGGAGTTCAATGGGACCGGGCCGTTCCGCCTGGAAGACTACCGCCCGGACCGCGCCACGTTCTCCGCCAACTCCGCATACTTTGACGGCGCGCCGCCGCTGCAAACGCTTGAATTCTTCTATTTCGATAGCGTAGAGAGCGCCGTGAACGCCTTGCGCGGCGGGCAGGTTGACGCCGTGCTGCGCATGGACAACGCGACGTTCCTCTCGCTCAGCGGCGAAGGTTTTCAGGCGCAGGAAGTCATCACCAGCGGGCACGACCTCGTTCGCCTTCGCGCCGACCGCGCGCCCGGTGACGACGAGCGCGTGCGTCAGGCGTTCCGGCTGGCAACCGACCGGCAGGCGATCTTTGAACGGCTGCAGTTCGGCTTCGGCGCCATCGGGCGAGACTCACCCATCGCCCCGTTCTTCGCGCGCTATTACACTGAAGACACGCCGCTGCCCGATCCTGACCCTGAGGCGGCGCGCGCGCTGCTATCCGAGGCAGGTTATCCCGGCGGGTTGGAGATGACGCTCTATGTGCCGAACCTCGCGGACCGTGTCGCGCTGGCGCAGGTGCTGGCCGCCCAGTGGGAAGCAGCAGGTATCCGCATCACGATCGAGCCGCAAGAAGAAGCGGTCTACTATGCGGATAGCGGCTGGCTCGAAGTCGATCTGGCGATCACGCCCTGGGGTCACCGCCCCACCGCGCAGACCTTCCTCGACCTGTATCTGAAATCCGACGCGGTGTGGAACGAAGCGCACTTTAGCGACGAGGAACTCGACGGGTTGATCGAGATCGCAGGCACATCGCTCGACGAGGACGAGCGCACCAACGCCTACCACGAGATTCAGCGTATCCTGATCGAGCGCGGCCCGATCATCATCCCTTACTTCTTCGCGCAATTTGGCGTGATGGCCGCCGACGTGAGCGGTGTGGAGGTCCATCCCTTCGCCGGGCGGACGCGGTTCCACAGCGCTGCCATCGGCTAGGCGGGCCGCGCGCCGGAACTAGCTTCCAGCGCCCAACCGTCCATCATCGCGCCAGCTATGGCTCACTCGATCCGCTCGCACCTGTACGTTGCCCGCCGCTCGTGGCGCGCGTCACGTGCCCGCGCGGCGGGTCGTTTCGCGCGGGAGATCATCCGCAGCCCGCAGTCCGCGCTCGGCACCGCAATTGTGCTGTTTTTCTTCACGCTGGCGCTGTTCGGTGCGCAGATCGCGCCCTACACCGCCAACGATCAGTCAAATCCACCGCGCCAGCCGCCGACCGCCGCGCCAATCGACCGACTGCGGCAGGTGTGGGAAGACCCGGCGCGCCTGTTCGACGCGGACACTTACTTGCCCGGTGCGTACCCGTTCGGAACCGACACGCTCGGGCGGGACGTGTTCAGCCGCGTGATTCTCGGCGCGTCGAGCATCTTCCGCGTGGCAGGATTCGGCACGCTGATCGCGGTCGCGGTTGGGACGGCGCTTGGGCTGGCGACCGGCTATTGGGGCGGGCTGGCAGACGAGATCATGGGGCGCGTGTTCGACGCGCTGCTCGCGCTACCCGCGCTGCTGATCGCGCTCGTGATCCTGGGCGTGATTCGCGGCGTGGAGACGCAGCCGGGCACGCCACAAGCGATGCTGGCCGATAACGCTGTGCTGCTGGTGATCGCGCTGGTCTACGTGCCGATCGTAGCGCGCGTCGTGCGCAGCAGCACGCTCGAAATCAAGCAGCGCGAGTTCGTCCAGGCGGCGCAGATTCGAGGGGAATCGGCAGGTTACATTCTGTTCCGCGAGATCTTCCCCTCAGTCGTGCCTGTGTTGGTCGTCGTGGCGGCGCTGCGCTTCTCGTATGGCATCTTCCTGGTGGCGTCGCTCGGCTTTCTTGGCGTCGCGGCGCGCCCGCCTTCGCCCGACTGGGGTTTGATGGTCAACGAGAACCGGGGCGGCTTCTACACGCTGGCGCCCTGGGCGCTCGAATATCCCGCCGCTGCAATCGCGCTGCTCGTCGTCGGCGTGAACCTGATGTCGGACGGCATCCGCCGCGCCGTCCAGAAAAGCGGGTAGCCGGTGAGCGCCGATCCGCCCGTCCTGCGCGTGCGCAACCTCGCCATCAGCTACCAGGTTGGTGGCGCGTGGGTGCGCGCCGCGTCCGACGTTCACCTCACGGTGCGTGCCGGAGAGATCGCCGGGCTGGTCGGCGAATCGGGCTCCGGCAAGTCGACGGTCGCGCTCGGTGTGCTGCGCTACCTTCCATCCAACGGGCGGATCGAGCCGGGCAGCGAAATCGCGCTGGCGGGAAACGATCTGACCGTGCGCTCGCGCCGCGCCATGCAGCGCATCTGGGGCGCGCGAATGGGATTGGTCCCGCAGGACCCGGCGGCGGCGCTCAACCCCTCGCTGAAAGTCGGCGAGCAGATCGCCGAGATCGTGCGGCAGCACGACGGGCTGGGCCGGGGTGACGCTCGCGATCGCGCTGTGGAGATGCTCGGTCGCGTCAACCTGCCGGACCCCGTCACGCTGGCGCGCCGCTATCCCCACGAGCTAAGCGGCGGGCAAAAGCAGCGCGTCGCCATCGCGATGGCGCTCAGCGCGTCGCCGGACTTGCTGGTGCTCGACGAACCAACCACCAGCCTCGACGTGACGACTGAGGCCGCGATCCTCGACCTGGTACGCGCGCAGGTGAGCGCAGCGCAGGCCGCCGCGCTGTACGTCACGCACAATCTGGGCGTCGTTGCCCAGCTCTGCGATCGTGTAACAGTCCTTTATGCGGGCGAGGTAATGGAAGACGCGCCAGTGCGCGAGCTGTTTGCGCGCCCGCTGCACCCGTACACCCTCGCGCTGATGCGCAGCGTGCCGCGCCTGGGCGCCACCAAGCGTGACGCGCCGCTGCCAGGGATTGAGGGGCAACCGCCCGCCCTGCCAGAGCGCCCTGCCGGGTGCGTCTTCGAGCCACGCTGCCCACTCGCGATCCCGATCTGTCGCACCAAGCCGCCGCTGGAGCCTTCGGAGAGCGGACGTACCGTCCGCTGCCACCGCTGGCGCGAGATTGCAGCCGGGGAGATCGCGCTCCCTGAGCCTGCTTCGCCCCTGCCTGCGCTCCCTACATCTGGCCGCAACCGGCCTTTACTGCGCGTCGATGGGTTGAGCAAGCATTTCCCGCTACGGCGCAGCCTGACACAAGTCCTTCGCAGAGAGCCAGCGCACACCGTGCGCGCGGTCGATGGCGTGACGCTCAGCGTGCCGCAGGGGCAAACCGTCGGGCTGGTGGGCGAGAGCGGGAGCGGCAAAACCACCCTGGCGCGCATGATTATCGGGCTGGAAGCGCGCACGGACGGCACCATCACCTTACTGGGCGCGGACGTTCCCGACACCGTCCGCGAGCGAGCGCAGTCTTCGCTGGCGCAGCTTCAGATGGTCTTTCAGAATCCGCAGGACTCGCTGAACCCGTATTTGACGGTCGGGCAGGCGTTGCGGCGCCCGCTGATCAAACTCGCCCGGATGAGCCGCGCCGAGGCGGAAGCCGAAGCGGTGCGCCTGCTAGCGGCAGTCAGCCTCGATGAGCAGGTCATGCGCCGCTATCCGTCTGAACTGAGCGGCGGTGAGAAGCAGCGCGTCGCCATCGCGCGCGCCTTCGCATCCGATCCGGCGCTGATCCTGGCCGACGAGCCGGTGTCCTCGCTGGACGTGTCGATTCAGGCCGCGGTGCTGAACCTGCTGGCGCGCCTGCAAGCAGAGCGCGACACCGCATACCTCTTCATCTCGCACGACCTCGCGGTGGTGGGCTATCTGGCGGACGTGATCGCGGTAATGTACCTCGGCGAGTTGGTCGAGACGATGCCCGCCGAAGCGCTGTTCCGCCCACCACACCATCCCTACACCGAGGCGCTGGTCGCCGCCATCCCACAGCCGGACCCGGCGCGTCCGTCAGCAGAAACGCGGCTCAATGGGGACATCCCCAGTCCGCGTGAAATGCCGTCCGGTTGCCGCTTCCATCCACGCTGCCCGCGCAAGCTAGGCCGCATCTGCGAGGTCGAAGCGCCACCCTGGCAGGACGCAGGCGGCGGCCAGTGGATCAAGTGCCACATTGCGCCGGACGATCTCACCGCGCTGCAAGGCGGCGCGCCAGCCGAGGAGCGCGAGTAGATGGGGCGATTCCTTGCGCGGCGGGCGGTGTTTCTGGTGGGTACGCTGTTCCTGACGACCGTGCTGGTCTTCCTGCTGACGCGCGTGCTGCCCGGCGATGTGGCGCGCGTGCTGCTGGGCCGCGACGCTAGCCCGGAAGCAATCGCCGCCAAGCGCGAGGAGCTTGGCCTGGACGATCCGCTGATCGTGCAATATGTCGGTTGGGCGGCGGATTTTGTGCGCGGGGATTGGGGCGAAACCTTCGCCAGCCCGCGCCAGGAGATCCGCCCGCTCGTCACCGAGCGACTGGTCAACTCCGGACGGCTGGCGCTGCTCACGCTGGCGATCGCGCTCCCGCTAGCGATCGCGTTGGGCGTCGTCGCCGGGCTAACCGAAGGCACGCTGGTCGATGGCGTGATCTCGGTGCTATCGCTGTCGGTCGTCAGCCTGCCAGAGTTCGTCACCGGCTTGTTTCTGGTCAATACCGTCGCGCTCAAGTGGCGCGACAACCCCATTGCCGACGCGCTCGGCTGGTTCCCGGCCAGCAGCGCCATCCGCCCGGACCTCTCGTTTCGCGATGCGCTGCCCGCGCTGTGGCTCCCCGCGCTGGCAGCGACGTTCGTCCTGCTGGCGTATGTGGTGCGGCTGGTGCGTGCCAGCGTGATCGAAGAACTGAAAAAGGACTACGTGCGGACCGCGGCGCTCAAAGGGCTGCCTGCGCGCACCGTGATCGCCAAGCATGTGCTGCGTAACGCGCTGATCCCAACTGTGACCGTCATCGCGACGAGCAGCGGGTGGCTAGTTAGCGGGCTGGTCGTGGTCGAGTCGGTCTTCAGCTATCCAGGGCTGGGGCGCCTGCTGCTCAATACCGCGATTGATAACCGCGATCTGCCGCTCATCCAGGCGATCGTCACCGTCACCGCGCTGATCATTCTGCTCGCCAATTTCGCGGCGGACCTGCTCTACGCGTTGCTCAATCCGCGTATCCGGCTGGGCTAAAACAATGCTATGATCCCATTGGAGGAAGACCATATGGCCCTGCCCGATCTATCTCACGAATGGCCCGCCACCAAACAGGCGCTGCACCAGCCCGCGCAGATCCTGGGCGCGATCCGCGCGGCGGTCGCTCCGCCACAGATCAACTATCTGCACCTCGGCTTGCGCGTGCTGCCTGGCCGCCTGACGACTGGCCCGCTGGCCGCGCTTGGTGAGTGGCAGCTTGATCTGCGCACGCAGACGCTGCGCTGGTTCCCGCTCAGCGGGCGGACGATGGCGCTGTCCACGCAGAACACCACGCAGCGCGCCCTGACCGAGACAGTGGTCAAGGTGCTGGCGCACACTGGACATAATGTCACGCTCGATCGCGCGCGCCTCGGTGGTGACACGCCGCTGAAGCCTAACCCAACGACCGCCGCCGCCTATGGCGACGCGCTCACCGCTGTCTTCACGCTGTATGAGCGGCTCCGCGCGGCGCTGCCCGGCGTGAAGACGCCGCTGGTCGTCTGGCCGCACGGTTTCGATCTGTCGTTTCTGTGGTTTCCCCGGCAGATCGAGTCTGAGGAATCAGCGCATCTCAGCTTCGGATTTTCGCCGGGGAGCGCCGGGCTGGACCGTCCCTATTTCTACGCGTACGCGCACCCGATCCCGGCTGGTCTCACTGCCACGCCGCTGCCCGAACCAGCGCGCTGGCACAAAGCCGCCTGGACAGGGATGGTGCTGCCCTACGACGAGGTCGCGCCGCGCGAGGATGCGCAAGCCGCGATTATGGACATTCTGCGCGCGGTCTTCGAGCAGATGGCGTCGCAGCTCCGCGTGGGCTAGCGCAAGACAGTCGAGCGTGGAATCAAAAGCACGCCGGATCGCATGTTGATCCGGCGCACTTTTCGTCTTTTGCTAACCGCTAATCGCTAACGGCTAACCGCTCAGTTCAGCGAGAACGACCCCACCATCGGCGCTTCTTCGGCGTCAAGCATCCGCTGCAACAGCGGCACTTCGCGCGTGTAGATACGGCGCACCTGCCGCAGCAGCGCGGTCGCTTCGGACGCATCCAGCAGCGACTGCTTCTGCTCGACGGGGATCTGCACCAGCGCCGCAGCCAGATACCCCAGCGAGAGCGGGTCATCAGGCAGTTGCGCGGTCTGGAAATCGACATCTTCGTCCGCTGCCAGCGTCAGAATTTCGAGATAGCGCTCCACCCAGGGGCGCAGGCTATCGCTGGCGCGCTCAGCGGAAAACGAATCCTCGCCGCTGATCGGGAACGGCTCGACCGTCCCCATCAGATACGGGCGATCATAACGCAGTGACGTAACCTGGAAGCGCTCCAGGCCCACCGCCAGAATGTTCATCCGGCCATCGGCCAACCGCTCGACCTGTGTGATCTGCGCGG
>CAZVCM010000231.1:0-7095 GCA_964626105.1 uncultured Thermoflexus sp. | reverse complement strand
CCAGAATATCGGCGTGATGAATCTTCAGCGGCTTGTTGAGGATGCTCAGATCGCGCGCGGGCTCGTTGAACGGCGCGATCAGGTGATGGTCTTCAATGATGAACTTGCGCATGGTCGCTCTGCTTTCGCTCAACAGCCCCGCGCTCAGGCCGAGTTGTGCAGGAAGTCGTTCAACGTGGTGATGAAACGCTGTGGCGAATCGAGCATGATGAAGTGCCCCGCATCGGGGAACCATTCGATCTGCGCGTGCGGCACCCCGGCTTTGAGCACGCTGTGCTCGCTGGGGCGGACGATAATATCGCGCTTGCCGTACATCCCCAGCGTCGGAACCTGCACTTTGCCCAGGTCAGGGCGAAGATCGGTCTGGCGCAGCGTCCCGATGCTCTGAAAGAACGACTCCATACTGATCATCGATACGTCTTTCGTAATCATACGCGCCATCGCGCGGCCATCTTTCGCCATGAAATAGCTGTAGCCACGCAGAAACATCAACAGGCCCTTGCCGCCGAACAGCCAGAAGAAGCGCGCCATCGCCGGATTGCCTGACAGCTTCAGCAGCAGATTGAGCGACGTGCCGTTAATGGGCGAGCCGATTACGCCGACCTTGACGACCTTCTCAGGATACTTGATCGCGGTGCTGAGGGAGACGGTGCCGCCCATCGAGTGCCCGATCAGCGGCGCGCGCGTGATGCCCATCCGCTCCATGAACTGGTACACCATCTCGACGTAGATCGGCACGGTATACGCGTACGAGCGATGTTCTGGCTCCTGACCGGGCACCAGGCCGGACTCTCCGAAGCCAAAGAAATCGAGCGCATAGGTGCGGAAGTCGCGGCCCAAAACCTCGATCGTATCGCGCCACAGCGCCCATGACCCCAGCCAGCCATGCAACAGCAAAACAGGGCGCCCGCGCCCATACGTCTCGTAATGGATGATCCCCGGATCGGTGACCAGTAATGGCACTCGCGTGCTCCCCCCTCAGCCGCCCGCCGCACCGACCCGGCAGGCTGCGCCGCTACGATTGCGCGGCGTCCATCTCCTCGAGGATGGAATATAGCAGCTCGAGAAGCACGTTTTTCACGCTTTCCCGGTCGGTCGCCACGCAGGGCAGCAGCTTGATATGGTCCTCGATGCGCAGCGCGATCCGCAGGTCGTCCGGCGCCCAAGCCTCGTCGTGGTCCTGCTTGTTCGCCGCAACAACGTATGGCGTCGGGGCGTAAGCGCGGAACGTCTCCAGGATGGTCATCGCCTCGCGGAAGGTCTCGGGCCGGGCGCTGTCGACCATCACCACGAAGCCAAGCATCCCTTCGGCCAGAATCTCCCACATGAAGTCGAAACGCCGCTGGCCCGGCGTGCCAAACAGGTACAGCACCAGATCATCGTCGACCGTGATGCGACCGAAGTCCATCGCGACGGTGGTTTGTTCTTTGACGCCGAACTCCTCGGAGCCAGCCGAGATCGTCTCGTCGGTCGAGACAACATCGATTTCGCTGATCGACCGGATAAACTCCGTCTTGCCAGCGCTGAACGGGCCGGTCACAACCATCTTCACGGTTTGGATAGGCATGAGCGATCTCACTCTTCGATGCTATAAAGCCCTTAACCTGCAATGCGATAAGTCCTGCGAACCGGCAGCGGATGACGAGCGCTGCCGGGTAAAGCGATTAGCTTTCTTTGATCCGCGCGATCAGGCGCTCGACCACGCTACGCTTGACCGTCGACGGCGGCACAATCGGCGTTGCGCGGCGCGTTATGGGGGCAGGTTGCTGCGCGGGCGGCGCCTGCATCCCCGGTGGCCGGACCAACTGAACCAACCCTGCCTGCAACAGCCCATAGACAATCCGCCGGATCTCAGTGTCGGTCATGTTACAGGCTTTGGCGATCTGGCGGATCGAGTTCTTCGGGTTGATATACGAAACGACGCGCCATTCCTCAACGCCAAGATGAATCCCGCGGAACTTCTCGCTCGGGGCCTCCGGGAATCTGAGCGCCATGTCGAGGTTTGGCAGTTCCTCTTCGAGCGGCTTGATCTCCTCGGCGCGGCGCGTCCCCTCGATGATCACGTTTTTGAGATCGATCGGGACGGTGATGCGGTCCGCCGGCGGCGTGAGGTTTTCCTCGAACGTGAACGGCTCGCTCTCCCAGGTCATCACGTCGTAGACGATATCAACCGTGTGCTGCTTGATGCTGCGCACGACGTCGGCCTGGGTCACGTAGTTGGCGTTGATCAACATCAGCGCCAGCGCCTTGTCAGAGTA
The DNA here is from genome assembly GCA_964626105.1 of uncultured Thermoflexus sp. GTDB lineage: Bacteria > Chloroflexota > Anaerolineae > Aggregatilineales > Aggregatilineaceae > DYGX01. Next base: position 4,837 of record CAZVCM010000231.1, on the reverse strand, counting down.
TTTCGCGCCGCGCTCGCGGATGATGCGCGCCTGCTCGGTGTTGAGCTTGCCCGCTTTGTGCAGCACGTTGGCCAAGTGGCCGTCCTGATCGCCCATCGCCGCCAGGATCAACTTCCCCTCACGGAACGCGACGCTCGCCCTTTCTTTGCCCGCGACGACGCGAGGCCGCTTGTTGCCGGCTCCGTCCGTGATCATCTCGCTGGTCACCACCGGCTCGTACAGACGCAGCGTGCCGGTCTTCCGCGCGAGATGGATCAGGTTCAGGATTTGGGTCGTGCTAAAGTCCGCCAGATTCCCTTTGAGCGCCATGTAAGAAATTCCTACCCTGGGGTTAATGCACTGTGGGCGGGTCTATCGCAGCGATGCTGACAGCGGACAGCGGTGCTGGCGCGGATGATCATACACCCCGCCAAGATGGTAGTCAACCGTGATGCCGCCCAAGGTACACTCCCGCTTCTCAATGCTCGCTTAATCGAAGCGCGCGGTTCATGCCTCTCTGCCCCAACCGCTCGAAATTGGGTATGCTTGGCGGGTGGAGTCGATAGGGAACCAACTCGATCACTGCGCTGTATTGTGAGGCAAAATTGGTAGCGAGGCAAATCACCCGGCGCGCACTGCTGGCGCGCTTGTTCGCGGCAGCGCTCGCGCTGAGTGTGCTGGCGATCGCGGGATGCGCGCTTCCTAACCCGACGCGCGTGACTATCACCGCGACGCCTCCGCCTGCCACGGCGTTACCGGATGCCATCGGCCCGGACGCGCTGCTGCCGGCGATCAACCCGCTTACCGGGCTGCCGGTCGACGATCCGGGCACGCTTGCGCGGCGCCCGCTGGCCGCGAAAATCTCCAACGCGCCAGATATTGTCCGCCCGCAAGCCGGGATCGCGCAGGCCGATCTCGTCTTCGAGCACCTGACCGAAGGCCCGCTCACGCGTTTCACCGCGATCTACTGGACGCACACGCCGCCGCGCCTCGGCTCGATCCGCAGCGCGCGCCTGCTGGACCTTGAGATTCCGGCGATGTACGACACGCTGCTGGTGTACTCCGGCGCCAGCGAGCCAATCCGCCGCAAAATCGCGGAGCTTCCCTTCGCCGATCGCGCGTTTGAGGGCGTCACGGTCGGCGCGCCGCTGTACTTCCGCGACACGACGATTGAGGTCCCGCACAACCTGTTCGCCGTGCCGCGCGCCGTGTGGGAGCGCGCTGAAGCGGCAGGCGTCAACCAGCCGCGCGCGGACCTGGGCGGGATGCGTTTTTCGCCTACGCACCCGGACGGCGCGCCGGCGCGCGCGGTCACCATCGACTATGGCGCGGACGATGTCGAGTGGACCTATGACGTGGCGACGGGCCGATATGCGCGCAAAGTAGATGGCGTCCCGCACACCGATGCGAACACCGGCGAGCAGGTCACCGCCGCGAATGTGGTGCTGATTTACGCGCATCACCAGCCGGACCTTGCCATCGTCGAGAGCGAGTGGCAGGGCAACATGAGCTTCTCGATCGAGATCCAGATATGGACGCTCGGCCCGGCAGTGATCATCCGCGACGGCGTGCAAACCCCCGGCTACTGGCATCGTTGGCAGGAAGAAGATATGCTGACGTTTTGGGCCGACGAAGCGCAGACCACGCCGCTCTACCTCAAACCCGGTAACACCTGGTTCGAGATCGTTCCGCTGGACTTCACGGATGTGGACATCCGCGAGTAGAATCAAGATACACGTCCGATAAGGCAACCGAGATCAACCGGATATGCCAGTTCCACCGCTGCTCGTCTTTCTGTTTGTCGTCATCCCGGTGAGCCTCACCGTGTACTATGGCGCGCTGATTAGCGGCCTGTGGAAAGACCCGCTCATGGCGCGCTTTCGCGGCTATGGGGATGAGCGACGCGTCTACCCGCTGTGCCGCTTCCTCGATTGGACCGCGCTGACCGCGCTGGTGGGCGGTCTGTTCTCCGGCGACATCCTCCTCCCGCTCAGCTACACCGCCGCTACCTTTGCCCCGCTGAGTTTCTTCGTGCTGTTGCTGATGGCCCTCACGGCAGACTTTCTTGTGCGGCGCCACCCAGACCTTCGCGAGTCCCTGCCGCGCTGGTATTTCGAGCTGCTACGCAACGCCACGCGCCAGGAGCGACGCTTCATCGGCTTTGCGTGGCTGCGGCTCCCCCGGCGGCTGCGCTGGCGGCTAAACGGGGATCAGGCAGCGTTCCGTACGTGGGCGGATACGGTGCGAATCACGGTCATCTACGGCGCATACGATCCGAACAATCCGTGGACGATGTGGGGATAAGGCAGCGGTTAGCGGCTAACCAAGGCAAGGACAGGCTCAGATCGAGGCAATAGCACACCGCTCACCGAGGACAATTTCCACGTAGTTGAAAGAAACGGGCGAAGCACGCTCCGCGCCCTACAACCCGACAGAGCCGCATTCCGCGTCTGATTCTCGCTCTGGCTAACCGTCAATCGCTAACGGCTGCGTTTTACGGTGGCGCCAGGATCGCCCGGCCATTCACGCGCACGCTGCGCTCGGCCCCGTCGACCGTGAGGTTGATATGCGCGGCGTCTTCGATCTGCTCTCGCGTGACCCAGCGCGCCCCGCTTTCGGACGGCGCGGCGAGCAGCGCGCTCATCACAGCGTCATTCGTGAAGCCGACGCCGAAGACCTCTAAAAAGTAATGCGTGAACACACCCATCTGCCCGCCGCGCTTGGTGAACGCCTCTTCCTCAGCAGTCCACAAATGCTCCCAGGTGACGTCTTCCGGCTCCAGCGCGGGGAGCAGGCTCGCCTCGTCGACCAGTTCCTCGCGCAGCTCGCGGAAGGGCGAGCGCTCGCGGCCCTGGCCGGAGTAGAACCACTCGCGGAAGTGCGGCAGCTTGGCGCGCGGCAGCGTCAGGCGCAGGTCATCGTTTTGCGGTGTTTCGAGGATTGCGGCAAACGGGGCGAGTCGGTCGTAGGCAGTAATCGACAGCGCGCCGCCAATGGGTGAGAGCACATACAGCCCGCGCTGCCGCCGGTCTGCATTGAGCAGCAGCAGGAACCAGCCCTCGTGCTCGATCCGGCACAGGCTGGCGCAGCTCACGCGAATCCGGTCTGGCATAGGTATTGTCCCCTGACCCGGCTTGCCACCGGGCATTGCGCTGATGATCAGTGAGACTAGACTGATCAGATTGTGGCGCGCCGCCGGCGAAAACACAACCACCCTTGCCACTCCTGCGCTCGAGGAGTAAGCTTACCGCTTGATTGGCCGCCAAAACGGCGCACGAAACACAAACCCCGGAAAGCAGCCAGGTAACACTCGTGCCGACCCTGACCCAGCCACCTAAGGAAACCCGTCGTAACACCCGTCTGACCATTCTAAACGGCGCCCTGATGATCGGGACGACCAACTCCGTCGCCGCACCGGATCTTGTGCTGACGGCCTTCGCCGCGCATCTGACCTCAAACCCCTTTATTCTGGGGCTGATCACGCCGCTGCAAAATGCGACCTGGTCGCTGCCGCAGATCTGGACGATCGGCTGGCTGCGGCGCAACCGCTACGCGCTACCGCTGTATCACTGGTCTGCCGTGCTGCGCATGATCAGTTGGATCGCGTTGACGGTGGTTGTGTTTTTCGCGCGCGACGCCACGCTGCTGCTGTTCACCCTGATGTTGTTCGTGGTGATGGGCGGTCTGGCAGCGGGCGTGACCGGCCTGCCCTTCACCGAGGTGGTCGCCAAGATCATTCCGGCGCGGCAGCGCGGGCTGGTCTTCGGCTGGCGCGGGGCGCTCGGCGGCGCGCTGGCGATCGTCGGATCGCCGATCGTACTGTTCTTCACCGGGCCGGACATCCGTTTTGACTTTCCGCAGAACTACGCGCTGCTGTTCCTGGTGGCGGGCGTGACCCAGATGCTCGGCTTCTTTTCATTCTCGCTGGTGAAAGAGCCGCCCGACGAACCCAGCGACGATCACCCGCCTTTGAGCACCGGGCTGTTTCGCGACATCTGGCGAAATAACCGGAACTTTCGCAGCTTTGTCTATGGGCGGACGCTGTTTGAACTGTCCAGCATGGCGAATGGGCTGATCATCGTCTACGCCAGCCAGCGGCTCGGCGTCCGGCTGGAACTTGCCGGGATGTACCTGCTGGTGAGTTCGGTGCTGCGCCCGGTGTTCAGCATCGCGGCGGGCCGCGTCAGCGTGCGGATCGGGAACCGGCTGCCGGTCGCGTTCGGGATGCTGGCGCAGGCGCTTGGCTGGCTGCTGCTTCTGCTGGCGCTACCGCTCGGCGTGCGTGACCGGGCCGCGGAATACTACATGATCCCGGTCTACGCCCTGACCGCGATCCAGAAAGGGCTGATCTTCTCGAACCTGATGGCGCTGGCGCTGAACGTCACGCCGAACGACGAGCGGCCTGTGTACATCGGCGGGCTGAACACCTGGATCGGCGTGGTGAGCATCTTCGGCGGCTTGAACGTCGTGAACGCCGGAGTGATCGGGTTCGAGGCGCGGTTCGCGCTGACGACCGTGCTCTCTGTATTAAGCGCGTGGAAGTTCATAACGCTCAAAGAACACCTCGACGACGAGCCTGCCGCCGCATGATTACACCGTTAAGCGATTGGGAGCGCGCGCAATGGATCGCGCTGGCGCTGGTGCCACGGCTAGGCCGTCGCACGCTGGAACGCCTGCTCGCGCATTTTGGCACACTGGATGATGCGCTGCGCGCGGACGAGGCGGCGCTGCGCGCGGTGCCCCGTGTCGGCCCGAAAACCGCTGCCGCGATCCGAGCGGTCGATCCCGGTGCGATTGCGAGCGCGGTGAGCCGGTGGCAAGCCGCAGGGATCATGCCGCTGCTACCCGATGACGAGGC
>CAZVCM010000230.1:0-7139 GCA_964626105.1 uncultured Thermoflexus sp. | reverse complement strand
CCGCAAGAGCATCGCCTGTTCGTGTTGCCAGGTGGCAGAGGGGCGGAAACCGTGCTCGTCCGGCGCGGTGGCGAAGACCTCGGCGGCAGTGTCTTCGAGCAATTCGAGCGCGCGCGGAAGATGTTCCGGCACGATCACCAGCCCCTCGTCGCGCACCGCGCCGTACGTGCGCTCAAGGATGGCATGGTAGATCGAGCCAAGCTGGCGCACGTCATAGCCTTCTTCCGGCTCCTCAAGCGCTTCGAGCTTCAGCATGCGGCGCGCGAAGAAGCGGAAGGGGCACGCCCCGTACTCGTTGAACTGCGACGCGCTCCACACCCGCCGCGCGCCAAAGGTCTCCGCCGCGCGCTCCACCAGCGCAGGCTGAAGGAGCAGCCCTGCATACGGATCGAATGGGGCGCGCGCGTCCTCGCGCCGGGCTTCGAGCAAGCGCCCGCGCAGCACGTTCGCCCAGGCGGGATCGCTCAGCAACGCGTTGTGCGCGGCCAGCGCGCGTACCACTTCGCGAGCATCAGACGACAGCAGCGCCGCAGTCGCTATGGCGGCTTCGTCCGGCGTGGCCGCGTGCTCCAGCGGCGGCGCCGCGCCAACCGGGATACGCTCGCGGGCTTCAGGCGGCACGTCCACCACGCGCAGCACGCTTTTCCAGAAGGGAGACGCCGGTACCAGCGCGCCCGCATCATCGACGGTGTAGCGGCTGAGCGTCAGCGTCTGCCGCGCGAGGCCAATCGCCTGGAAAAACAGACTGAAATCGTCGGCGCGCTCCGCCGCCGAGCGCAGATGTACGCCCGCTTCGGCCAGCGCGATCCGCTCGCCTTCATGGTGTAGCTCGGCGTGCGACTGGGGCGCGGGAAAGACGCCTTCCGCCAACCCGAGCAGGTAAACGTGATCGTGCGGCAGGCCGCGCGCCTCTAGCACGTCCGTGACCAGCACGCGGCCCACGCGGCTCGTCCCGCCAGGGGGGATGACCTCTGCGTGCATCAGCGCGAGCTCTAGCTCCTGGCGGAAGTCTTCCCACACGATCGGCGCGCCCGCCGCGCCATCGATCAGCGCGTGGGCGGCGCGCATCCCGGCCAGCACGCCCCAGAACTCCCGCAGCGCCAGCACATCCCGCGCAACCTGCTCGCCATCGCTCGCCGCGCGCACCTGCCCCAGCAGATTCATGTGATCGCGCGGGGCGGCGGGTAGCGGAAGGTCCTCCCCCTCGGCGCGTGCCTCGCGCTCCGCTTCGGGATCGGGCCCGGCAAGGTCTTCGATCCAGCGCAGCAATTCGTCGAGCGGGGCCTCAGCGGGTGGTGTCACGCGGTCGAACCACGCGGCCAGCACATCCGCCAGCCCGGCGCGGTCTGTGATCAGGTCGTCGGGCACGTCGTCGTCTTCGTCCGCCGGGGCGCGCACCGTCGAGCGCACCGCGGCCAGCCATTCTGCGCGCCCGCGCACGACCTGCTGCTCCTGGCTGATCTGCGCGAGGTCCGCCACATCCGTCGCATCCATGCCGGGCGGCGCAAAATAGGGACTGCGCAACACATCCAACACATCGCGGCGCAGGAAGTCGTTTGCGGTCAGATCGATCAGCGCCAGCAGCGCGGCCAGTGCCGGATTCTCGCGCAGGGGCTGGCCCTGGCGGACGACGAGCGGCACGCCATACGCGTGCGCCGTTTCGCGCAGCGCGCCGCTGTAGCGCCGCAGATCGCGCGCCAGGATTGCGATCGTGTCCGGCGGCGTGCCGTCGAGCAACTGCCGCTTGACGCGCCGCAGCACAGCGCTGACCTCGCGCCCCACGTCCGGCGCTTCGATCACACGCAGCGCGTCCTGCGCGGGCGCTGTCGCCTCTGCCGGACCGAAAACCATGTCGATCAGGTGTTGGAGCGGCGCGGCGCGGTCGCAGTGTCCGCCTGGGAGCGGCTCGATCCGCCACACGTCGCTCCCTGCGCCCAGCAGGCGATCGCGCGTCTCAACAAATCGCTGAAAGCGCGCTTCCCGCGCCTCGTCCACCTGTGTCAACGTCAGGATCGTGCGTTCGGTCTGCCGGGCGAGCGCGGTCACGAGCTCAACGTGCAGGCGATTGAACTGGTCGAAGCCATCCACCGCCAGCAAGCGCACATCATCCATCGGCGCGTCGCCCGCCTGGACGTGTTCGAGCGCGACCCAGCCCGCGCCGTGGCTGTCCACCAGATGCCGCTCGCGCAGTAAGTCCTGATACGCGCCGTAAATGCGCGCCAGGTCGCGATCCTTCGGGCCGCGCTGGGACGCAACCTCGTGGTAATGCTCCGGCTGCACCAGCTCCTGCTTGAGCTCGCTGACCAGGCGCCCGACCCACGCGACGAAACCCGGCGTTCTGGCGATCGGACTGAATAGCTCCAGCGCGCCCTCGGCGTCGAGCCGTTCGATCACGCGGCGCAAAACGTGCGTACGAGCAGTCGCGCTGATCAGGTGCTGAGGGTCACCCGCGCGGTCCAGCAAGCGCACGTACAGGTCCGCAAACGTGAAGAACTCCACGCCGAACAGCACACCCTCGCGGCTGGCGTCGAGCAGGCGCTGGCGGAATGACACGACTTGCGCGCTGCTCGCCAGCAGCACCCAGATCGGGCGGAAGCTGCTGAACCCGCGCAGCGTGACAATCTCGTCGATGACGGCCTGTGTTTTGCCGCAGCCTGTCGAGCCGAACCACAAGGCGGCGTCCGGCGGCAGCGCGGCGGGTGCAAGAGACTCCAGGGACATCGCGCCCTCCCGCGCGCCAGTGTAGTTCGGAGCGCAGCAAAGGGCAAGCATTGCGCGCACTACGCGGCCCCATCGCGCCTGAAACGTCGGGTAACCGCTTGACATGCAGCCGCGATCTGTGGCACGATAATCGAAGCGCTTCGACTATACGTTTCGATGACTTTGCACGCCGGGTTTTAGATACTTGCTGCGCTGAGAGCCTGCCCATGCCCACCATGACCGATGTTGCCCGCCGCGCGGGCGTCGCTGTGAGCACCGTGTCCTACGCGCTGAACGGAACGCGCCCCATTTCCGAGGCGACGCGCCAGCGAATCTTCGACGCGATCGAGGAACTTGGCTACAAGCCACATGCGCTGGCGCGCGGGCTGGCAAGCAAGCGCAGCCGGTTGATCGCCCTGCTCTTTCCGAACTCTGAGCGCGGGCTGGGTTATACCGAGCTTGAGTTTGTCACCAGCGCCGCCAGCACCGCCAAAGAGAACCAGTACAGTCTCGTCCTGTGGGTATACGACGTGCACGACCTGGCGGGCCTGCGCCAGCTTGTTCAGCAGCGGCTGGTGGACGGCGTCATCGTGATGGAAGTGCACGAGCACGACGAGCGCATCGATTTGCTGCGCGAGCTCGGTTTTCCGTTCAGCATGATCGGGCGCTGCGCGGATTCGAACGGGCTGAACTTCGTGGATACTGACTTCGCGCAGACCATCCGCGACGCAGTCGATTATCTCGTCGGCGAGGGCCACCGCCAGATCGCGTTCCTCAACCAGTCGGAGTCAGCGCACACCGCCGGGTACGGGCCGGTCGTCCGCACGCAGGCGGGGTACGAACAGGCGATGCAGGCGCACGGGCTGGATGCGATCGCGCGCTTCTGCCGCGCCGCGCCGCGCGCGGGATGTGACGCACTTAATGCGCTGCTGGACCAGCACCCAGACCTCACCGGGCTGATCACCATGAACGAGCGAGCCGTGCCGGGCGTGCTGCAGGCGATCTACGACCGTGACTGGAAGCTGCCGGATGATTTCTCGCTGGTGGTAATCGTCTCGTCGGGCAGCGTTGCTGAGATGATGATCCCGCCACTGACCACGTTTGAAGTGATGACGGTGGAAATGGGCCGCCTGAGCGTGGAGTTGTTGATCCAGCAGTTGGATGGCAGCCCGCAAGAGCAGTCACAGATCCTGCTGCCCTGCCGGCGCGTGGTACGGCGCAGCTCTGGCGCCGCGCCAAGACGTTAACAGGAGGTGTTGTGCGACCCTACTCCCAACCCTTCGCCCTCAGTTTATTCGTTTAAGCGAGCCTAAGAAGGAGAGTTTGCGATGCGCAAGAAGTTGTTGAGCACTACCCTGGTATTGCTGGCCGTCCTGATCGCGGTTGCGCCGAACCTGTCGCCGCGCGCTGCCGCACAGGAAGGCGAGGTGTTCAAGATCTGGCACTACGAGTCGCCAAACGGCGCGATGGGTATCGCGTGGCAGGCGGCGATGGATAAGTTCCAGGAAATGCATCCCGACGTCACAATCGAGTTCGAGAGCCGCGGCTTCGAGGAAATTCGCCAGACCGCGCCCATGATCCTGAACTCCGACGAAGTGCCGGACGTGATGGAGTACAACAAGGGCAACGCGACCGCCGGATTCCTCTCGGCCAACGGCTTGCTGACCGACATTACCGATGTTGCGATCGAGCGCGGCTGGGACCAGATTCTCAGCCCGGGGCTGCAAACCACCAGCCGTTATGAAGACGGTATCATGGGCTCGGGCGCATGGTATGGCGTGACGAACTATGGCGAGTACGTCATGGTGTACTACAACGTCGATATGTTCGAGGAATATGGCGTGGAAGTGCCGGCCACGCTTGAGGAGTTCGAGAACGCCATGCAGACGTTTGTCGACGCTGGGATCACCCCGCTGAGCGTCGGCGCGACCGAATACCCCGGGCAGCACATCTTCTATCAGCTCGTGCTGAACCAGGCGGACCGCGAATGGGTGGACGCCTTCCAACTTTATCAGGGTGATGTAGACTTCCACGACGAGGCGTTCACTTTCGCTGCCGAGAAGATCGTCGAGTGGGTCGAGCGCGGCTTCATCGACGAGGACGCAACCGGCATCCCCGCTGAAGACATGGGCGTGGCGTTTACCAACGGCGAGTTCCCGATCATGGCGTCGGGAAGCTGGTGGTATGGCCGCTTCATGAACGAGATCACGGGCTTTGAGTGGGGCACGTTCTTGTGGCCTGGCAATGAGCTGCACGCCGGTTCTGGCGGCAACCTGTGGGTTGTTCCGGCCAACGCGCGCAACAAAGATCTGGCCTACGACTTTATCGACATCACCATGTCGCCGGAAGTCCAGACGCTGATGGGCAATGAAGGCGGCATCCCGGTCAATGCAGACCTGGAGCAGATCGAAGACGTGAAAATCCAGGAACTGATCGCGAACTTCAATGCGATCATCGAGGCGGACGGCTTCGCGTTCTATCCGGACTGGCCGGCGCCCGGCTACTATGACATCCTGGTGTCTGGCGTGCAGGAGCTGATCGCGGGGACGATGTCACCCGACGAGGCGCTCGACTTCGTGGCCGACCCGTACTTCGAGTACCGCGAGTCGGTGGCAGAATAACCGCCGCCTGCCGCGCTAGCAATCGAGAAGGTGGCGCGTGCTGTAGCGAGCGCCACCTTCCGGGGACACGCATTCATGCTTGCAAAACGCTCGTCGCTGGACGGGGGCTACTGGGTCTTCCTGCTGCCGGGCGCGATCGCCCTGCTGCTGGTGATCATAATCCCGTTCGTCGTTAATGTGGCGATCAGCTTTACCGAGTGGAACGGCATCACGTCGCCGACCTGGGTCGGAATTGCGAACTACGAGCGCGCCGCGCACGACAAGACCTTCTGGCTATCGTTTGAAAATAACCTGTATATCATCGTCGCCATGACTGTGATCCCGACGCTGGTCGGGTTGTTCCTGGCGGCGTTTCTGTACGATTACGTCGCCAACAAGATCGGCAAGTCCGCCGCCAGCGTCTTCCGCGCCGGGTATTACCTGCCGCAGATCCTGCCGGTAGCAATTGCGGGCGTGGTCTGGCGCTGGATCTTGCAGCCGCGCTGGGGCGTGCTCAACTGGCTGCTGGGGCTGGTCGGGCTTGAACCGCAGAACTGGCTCGGCGACGCGGATATTGCGATGTACTCGGTGATGGCCATCATGGTCTGGTTCCAGATCGGCTATCCGCTGGTAATCTTCATGGCCGCGCTGCAGCGCGTGGATCCGGAGTTATACGAAGCGGCATCGGTGGACGGGGCAAATTGGCTGCAAAAGTTCGTCTCCATTACCATCCACCAGATCCGCCCGGAGATTTTCGTCGTGGTGCTGATGACGCTCATCCACTCGCTGAAGATCTTCGCGCAGATTTTCGTGCTGACACGTGGCGGGCCGGGGCGTGCAACTATCGTGCCGTCCTATTTCGCGTACCAGAATTTCTTCGAGCGGGCGAACATCGGCTATGGCGCGACGATCTCGACCGTGATGACGGTGATCATCGTCGTGCTGACGATCCTGTTCATCCGTGTTCAGTCGCGGCAAGAGCTAAGGGAGGCGTTGTAAAATGGCGCAACCCTTCGCCTCTGACAACCTCAAGAAAGCGCTCGCGCTGCTGTTCTTGACCGCGCTGCTGGTCGTGATGCTCTTTCCCTTCGGCATCGTGACGATCAATGCCATCAAGACGCCGCAAGAATACGCCAGCGATGGCCCGCTGAGCCTGCCCGGCGGCATCTACACGCAGGGCCTGCGCGACTTTTGGGAGCGGGTTGACTTCACCAACAAGCTGGTCAACAGCACCGTGATCAGCGTCACCGTCGCGGTCGCCGGGATCGGGCTCGCGCTGCTCAACGCGTTCGCGTTGGGGATTGGCCGGGTGCGCGGGCGGGTGTGGTTCCTGATCTTTTTCCTGATGGCGAACACGCTGCCGCAAGAAGCGCTGGCGTACCCGCTCTACTATTTCGCGAAATATCTCGGCCTGTACAACACGCGCCTGTCGGTGATCATCGTCTTCTCGGTGATTCAGAGCGCGTTCGGCACGTACCTGTTGACATCCGTCTTCAGCACCTTCCCGCGCGAGATTCTGGAAGCGGCGCGGATCGACGGGGCGAGCAAGTTTCAACTGCTGACGCGGATCGTCGCGCCGATCAGCCGCCCGACGCTCTCGGTGCTGTTCGTGTTCTTCTTCATCTGGACCTGGAACGAGTTCTTCCTGCCGATGATCTTGCTGGTGTCCACATCGAACCAGACGGTTCCGCTGGCGATCGCGGTGTTGCAAGGGCAGCACAATATGGACGCGACGACGTCGAGCGCGTCGGCGCTACTCGGCATTCTACCGTGTATCGTGTTCTTCCTGCTGTTCCAGCGCACGCTGACGCGGGGCATCACCGCTGGCAGCGTGAAATA
>CAZVCM010000229.1:6683-7217 GCA_964626105.1 uncultured Thermoflexus sp. | reverse complement strand
TGGAGGAGATCGCGCGCCGGACAATCTGATTGTATCCAGTTTGCGCGGGTGTGCCTGCCGCGGGGTGCGTTTATTGGGAAATGCGATGATAGGGTAGGGGCGGAGCTTGCTGCGCTTGCATCGCCCGTACAAGAGAACGGGAGCGCCCACACCTAGAAAACAAACGGGGTCGGGAGCATTTCCCGACCCCGCACGCTTTTCTCAGTCCAGGCAGGCTTACTGCACCGGCACGGCGTTGATGTCGCCCTCATAGCGCGCATAGGCTGCTGAAACCCAGCCCTGGCCGCCGCCGAAGTCGATCAGATACCAGCTTGCGTCGGCGTTCTTCGCCAGCAGCGGGTAGCTGTTCGGATAGCCGACCTTCGCCACGACCTCGGTGTCGGTCGTCGGCCCCTGGCGCACATTCAGCACGCTGGCCGTCGGCGCGGCGAACACGCCGGTTGGCGATTCCGCCGGAGCCGGGCCAGTCGCGCCGCCCGCAGGCGGGGCCGGAAACACCGCGCCGCTCTTGTACGCGCCGATCATCTCGCGCGC
>CAZVCM010000229.1:0-6673 GCA_964626105.1 uncultured Thermoflexus sp. | reverse complement strand
ACGCAACCCACTGCATCGCCTCGTCGGTCGGCCCACCCGCACGGATGCGCTCGACGTCCTCACCGGTGATACCGCCGCGCGTACTGGAACTCCGCGCGTTGCCCGATGCAACCCCGGCGCGAATCATCTCGCGCGCCAGGTCCAGGTAGTACGACCCGTATTCCTGGCTCGGCTCGATGTGGCTGTTCTCGAAGAACTCGTTCCAGCTTGTGATGATGATCATGTGCGGGTTCGTGGCCGCCGCGCCCGAGAAGCTCTGGCGGAAGTAGCTGCCATCACCGCGCCCGCGCACGACCGGGTTGCCCCGGCCCAACCGCGACTCGTCAAAGCCGGGCATAGCTGTCCCCACGAAGTAGCCGCCACGGCTCATGGTGCGCTGCGCCCAGACCGCGTTGGTGCTGGCCGGGTTGCCGCTCCACGCGACGTTGTACAGGTTGAGCCCGTCGAACACGCCGAGATACGCCAGCGCGTCGCCTTCCGCGATCCAGATCGTGTTGTGATCGGGATCGACCTGATTGCGGATATCTTGCCACTGGGCAGGGGTGAACCGCTGCTGCTTCCAGAAGAAGATCACCGGCTTGCCGTCATAGCGCAGGTAGGCCGGGTGACTGCCGAGGGTGTGCACGGCATAGTTGAGCGTGTTCAAGGCGGACTCAGGCGTGCTGATGAAGCCCTGGCCCATGTCCACATCGACCGCCGCGCTGAAGCCGTGCGCGGCTGCCTGGTCGAGCAGCCCGTGAAAAACGCCGGTCGTGTATGGCTCGTCCGGGCCGAACCAGCTCATCACGAAGCCATCGATCCCGGCGGATTGCGCCTGGCTGATCTGTCGCGCCATCACGCCGCCATCTGCCGAGTTATACGGCTCAGCGGGGCGGTCGATGAGCTGCGGGTCGTTCCACTGATCGGCGTTGAACCAACCATAGAAATAGGCCAGCACGGTCGGCTGACCTTGCGCTTCGACGGCCGGGGTGGCCGGCAAGAGGGTGAACGCGAGGGCGATCACCACCAACGGATACAACCACTTACGCATACGATTTTTCTCCCAATCCATACTGTTACGGTTCCAATACACCGGATCGCGCCGCCAAGTGCGCAGCGCCGATCCCCATACGCAAAGGAGATCATTATACAGATTGATGCGCGATGCCCAACAGGACTTTAGAACTAGTGTTCGGGCGATATTGGCGTGCGCACTACCGGCGCTGCGCCTGAGTGTCGCTCATCACTAGCCGCTCGCGCCTGCCTGGGTGCACCTGAGCGTTGTGTGATACAATGCAGGCATTATTCCGAAAACCATAAAATAGTGTTGTGGCCGGAGCACGACTTATGCAGTCTTCGTCACTTTTTTCGCGATGGAGCCTGGGCGCGCGCGCAGGGCTGCTCCTCGTTGCGGCGACCATTGTCGTGTCTGGCGCGCTGCTGGGCGCATACGCCTACACGGCGTGGGACTGGCGCGGGCAGGCATTCGCCGGGTTCTTGCCCACGCAGGACCTGGCGGTCAGCCATGACGAGCCGTTTGGCGAAGGCGGCTGGCCGCTCCTCGACGCAGGGCTTGCACCGGGCGACCAGATTCTGGGCGTTGGGGGCGTGGCGCTGGATGCGCTGCCGGTGGGCGATCGCGTGGATGCGTTTAACCGCGAGGTGGCAGCGCGGGCACCGGGCGAGCGGGTGCTGGTGCGTTTTGCGCCGCACAGCGAAACCGGCCCGGCTGGGGCGGCGTGTCGCGAGGCGGGCGACGGCGCAAGCTGCGCGGTCACAATCGTGCTGGGCAGCATGTCCCTGCTGGATTTCGCCGGGGTTTTCGGCGTCGGCTGGATCGCCGGTCTGGTGCTGTGGTTGATCGCGGTCGGGCTAATCGTGCGCTGGCCGGAGCGGCGCGTGCTGCGCGTGGTGGCCGCGCTGACGGCGCTACTGGCGGTGGTGGTCGCCGGGCGCTTTGATACCCTGAGCACGCAACATTTCATCCCCGCGTGGCTGGCGGCGCAGGCGCTGGCGGGCGGTGTGGCGCTGATGCTGGCGCTGACCTTTCCGTACGACCTGCCCGCGCTGGCGCGTTTATCCGCGCTGCGCTGGGCGCCATTGATCGGCGCGGCGGCGCTGGCCGGGGCGGCGGTGGTGCTGTCGTCCAGCGCGGAGAAGGCTACGCGCGACTTGGCGATGCCGCTGGCGAGCGCGGCGCTGCTGGCAGGCGCGCTGGCGATGCTCGCGGTGATGGTCTGGCGGCGGGCGCGCGCCGGGTCGCCGACTGTCCGCAACCAGACGACGATGCTGCTGATCGGCGCGGTGCCTGCGCTGGCGCCCGGCGTGGCGCTGGCCGGGTGGTGGCTGGCGACCGGCCACCTATCGAACACGCTGCTTCCCTTCGTGTTTGTGCTGATGGTGCTGTTCCCGCTGTCGGCGGCGTACGCGGTGTTGCAACTGCGGCTGGTCGATACCGACCGGGTGATCACCCAGTCGGTGCTCTACGGGCTGATGGTGGTGATGCTGACCGTCGCGTATTCGCTGGTCGTGGCCGGGATCGCGGCGTGGATCGGGCGCTCGACGCGGGAGACGGCGCTCAGCCCCGTGGCGATCGTGGCGGCGATCTTCATCATGGCGGTCGCGTTTTTGCCGCTGCGTAACGCGCTTCAGCGGGTGATTGACGCCGCGTACTTTCGCACGCGGCGCAGCTATCAGGCGTCACTGGAACGGTTCTCGCGCGAGGTGCCACACGCCGTCAGTCTGAGCGAGGTGCAGGCGTTGGTGCGGCGCACGCTGAGCGAAACCGTCGCGCCGACGCACGCGATCCTGTTCGTGCGTGATGCCGATTTGCAGCAGTATCGCGCGCAGCCCGACCCGTCGAACGGCCAGCCCCCGACCGATCTCACTTTTGCCGACGACAGCGGTCTTGTGCGCTATCTGACGGAGCAGGCGAGCGTCCTCGCGCTGGAAGAACCGCGCCCGCTTCCGCTTGAAGTGGTCAGCGACCGGGCGCGGCTGGCGGTGCTCGGCGCGCCGGTGCTGATCGGCTTGCGCGGGCAGCGCGGCCTGGACGGTTTTTTGGCGATTGGCCCGCGCCAGAGCGGCGCACCGTATCTGCACGAAGACCTGCGCTTCTTCGAGAACCTGAGCGACCCGCTGGCGCTGGCGGCTGAGCGCGCGCTGGCAGTGGACGATCTGGAGCGCCGCGTTCGCGTGCAGGACGTGCTGAGCCAGGTCAGCCGCGCGCTGAACTTCGCGATCGACTTTGACACGCTGCTGGAACTGCTCTACGCGCAGACGCGGCGTGTGATCCCGGCGCCGTACTTCACGATCGCGCTGCGTGACACGCACACCGATGAATTGACCTACGTCTTCTACAACGAGGGGGACGAGCGCAACCCGGCGCGTGAGGGCGCGCGCTGGCCGATGGGGCTGGATCTCGTCAGCGAGATCGCGCGGACGCAGCAGACGCTGCGCACCGATGATTATGTGCGCGAGTCCTTGTTGCGGGACCCGCGCGGCGCGGTCGAAAACCCGAACCTCAAGGCGTGGATGGGCGTGCCACTGTTGGCGGACACCGGCGGCGGCGTGCTGGGCGTAATGGTCGCTGCGACGACTGAGCCGGGCGTGCGCTTCACCGACGAGCAGCAAAGCCTGTTCTGGGATATCGCCAACCTCGCCGCGAGCGCGATCGACAAGCTCCAGTTGTTCAACAAGACGGAGCAGCGCGCCCGCCAGTTGAGCGCGATCAACGAGATCGCGACGCGGCTGGCGTCCGAGCTGGGGAACGTCGACCGCCTGCTGCGGCTGATCACCGAGAATGCGGTGCAGATTCTCGGCGCGGAAGCCGGGAGTTTGCTGCTGGTCGATGAGGAAACCGGCGATCTGGAGTTCCGCGTGGTGGTGGGCGGCGGCGCGGACCTGACCGGGCGGCGCATCCCGGCAGGGAGCGGGCTGGCGGGCGCGACCGTCCAGCGCGGCACGCCGATCATCGTCAATGACCCCAGCCGGGACTCGCGCTGGTACGGCGATCTGCTCGCCAGCGAAGTCGAGACAGGTAGCGACGGGTTTGAGTCCCGCGCGATCCTCTCGGTTCCGCTGATGGCGCAGGGACGCGCGATCGGCGTGTTGCAGACGATCAACAAGGTCGATGGCAGCATCTTCGTGCCGGAAGACGCCGACCTGCTGGCAACCTTCGCCGGGCAGGCCGCGATCGCAATTGAGAACGCGCGCCTGTTCGACATGACGGACCAACAGCTTGCGCTCCGCGTGCAAGAGTTGGACACGATGCAGCGCATCGACCAGGAGTTGAACCGCACGCTCAACCTGAAGAATGTGGTCGACATCACGATGGACTGGGCACTGCGCAAGAGCGGCGCGGACGCTGGGGCGCTGCTGATCCTCGACCGCGAGCGCAACGAGTTGCAGTTGGTGGCGTCTTACGGCTACGAGCCCGACAGCCCGTTCGGTCAGCCCACTGGCGCGACATACCCCACCGATCGGGGCGTGATCGCGCGCGGCATCCGCTCCGGCCAGCCCTCGCTGATCTCGGACGTTACGCTCGACCCGTCGTATGAGGAGACGCTCTCTGGCTGCGTGGCGCAGTTGGTCGTGCCGCTGTTCAGCGCGAACCAGGTGATCGGGATGATCATCCTGGAAAGCGCGCAAGAAGGCGCGCTCGACTTGCTCGATCTCGACTTCGTCGCGCGCCTGGCGGAGCACGCCAGCCCGGCGATCGTCAACGCGCAGTTGTTCCAGGAACTGACCCGCGCCAACGAAGCGCGCAGCGAATTCGTCAGCATTGTCGCGCACGAGCTCAAGAACCCGATGACGAGCATGCGCGGCTATACCGATCTGCTGCTGAAGGGCGTGGTCGGCCCGGTCAACGAGCAGCAGGCGGACTTCCTCAACACGATCTTCAGCAACGTTATGCGCATGGAGACGCTGGTGAGCGACCTCAACGATCTCACCAAGCAGCAGACGAACAACCTGCGCCTGGAGATCGCACCGGTCCGCTTGCGCGAGGCGCTGGACGAAACGCTCCGCGCGCAGGAGCGGCTGATCGCGGACAAGGATCAGACGCTGGTAGTGGACATTCCCGACGATTTGCCGCCGGTCGCGGGGGACTTCAACCGCCTGATCCAGATCATGACCAACTTCGTCTCCAACGCGAACAAGTACACTGCAGAAGGCGGCACGATCACCATTCGCGCCGAGGTCTCGCGGGACCCGCAGAGCGCGGGGCAGGTGGTGCACTGCGCGATCAGCGATACGGGGATCGGCATGAGCGAGGAAGACGTCGCGCAGTTGTTCGTGCCGTACTTCCGCAGCGATGACCCGCGCACGCAGGACCAGCCGGGGACCGGCCTCGGGCTGGCGATCACGCGCGGGCTGATCGAGCAGCATGGCGGGCGCGTGTGGGTAGAGAGCTCGCTGAACGAGGGCACGACGTTCCATTTCACGCTGCCACTGGCAACCGAGCCGCAGCGCGCGGAGACGTAAAGCGTCTATTGCTCTCACGCTTAGGCCCCCCATCCCCCGGCCCTTCCCCAAAATGAGGGAAGGGGAGCGTGTCTGCTCAACTCTTTTCTTCGTGCTGGAAGATGGAAGGCTGACCGCAGGTCGAAAGGATAGCGGGACCGAAAACCTGCCCGCAGAATCCATAACAGGTTCAAAATCGGACCCGCCGGGACCAATCGGCACTAGCCGAAGGCTGGCGGAATTTCCTATAATACAGTTGAGCGCTCGCCGACAAGCGCGCCGCACATTCCGTGACGGTCCGATCGTGGTTTGCTGAAGCGTACCGGATACGCCAGTTTGGTTGGGTAGATGGGAGCAGAGGAAATGACACGACTGGGAGTTTTTGACCGCAACGGCGAACGGCTTGGCTACCTGGAAGGGGATCACCTGTACGATGTCGAGGGCATGCATACCGGCTTGCTGCGCGACGGGGTGATCTACGATTTGCAGGAAACGCGACGCTGGCTGGTAGATGGCCACGCGCTCACCGATTTGCAGGGCAACGTCATCGGCTATCTGGGCGATGGCGTGCGCGATGATATTGAGCTTGATTGACGCGAGGATGCGGCGCAACCAGCGAGGGGAGTCGGCATGGCTCAAGAGCAGAAGAAGCTAAACGCGATGCGCTTGCTCGAAAACCAGGGCATCGCCTACGAGACGTTCACGTACGAGCCGGCGATTCAGGATGGCGTTCACGCCGCCGAGGCGATGGGCCAGCCAGTCGAGCAGGTCTTCAAGACGCTGGTCGTGCAGCTTGGCAAGGGCGACCACGCGCTGGTGATGGTCCCGGCGGGGCGCACGCTTGACCTGAAGAAGTTCGCCCGCGCTGTCGGCGAGAAGAAAGCGACCATGACCACGCAGCGCGGCGCCGAAGCGGCGACCGGCTTGAAGAAAGGCGGCATCGGCGCGCTGGCGCTGACGCATAAGCGTTGGGGCGTGTATCTCGACGAGAGCGCCCAGCAGTTTGACGCGATCCTGGTCAATGGCGGCGAGCGCGGGGTGAACTTGAAAGTTGGCGTGGACGACCTGGTGAAGGTGCTCAACGCGCGGTTTGTCGACGTGCTCGCGGAGGACGGCGACGCGAGCGAATAACACGCGAGGGCATCCGGCACGCCCCTGGCAAGACACCACCTCTTCACGCCGGGAAGCGTGCCGTGCCTGCCGGGGCGGATCCGCGCGATCCGCCCCGGTT
>CAZVCM010000228.1:0-7243 GCA_964626105.1 uncultured Thermoflexus sp. | reverse complement strand
GGTGATCGGGACCTCGGCGCCGCTCATGCAGCACGGGCACGGCAAGTCTATCGAGCAGGTGATCGACGCCGCGCGCGAGGTACTGACGTTCGCGCGGGAGCAAGCGCCGGACGTGATCCTGCGCTTCAGCACGGAAGACTCATTCCGCAGCCGCGAAGCCGACCTGTTGCGCGTCTATCTCGCGGTGGCGGAGCTGGGCGTGGTGAACCGCCTCGGCGTGGCGGATACAGTCGGCGTGGCGCTGCCCTCGCAAGTGTATGCGCTGGTGCACCAACTGGTGCGCCTGACCGGGCTGGACGTGGAGTTTCACGGGCACAACGACAGCGGCTGCGCCATCGCCAACGCCTGCGCCGCGCTCGAAGCCGGGGCGACACACATCGATACCTGCGTGCTGGGCATCGGCGAGCGCAACGGCATCACGCCACTAGGCGGGCTGATCGCGCGGCTCTATACGCTCGACCGGCGCTACGTCGAGAAGTATCGCTTGCCGCTGCTGCCGGAGATCGACGCGACCGTGGCCGGGATGATCGGCATCAGCGTGCCGTTCAACAACTACATCACCGGGTCGAGCGCGTTCATCCACAAGGCGGGCATCCACGCCAAAGCCGTCCTGGCCGATCCGTCCACCTACGAGATCATCCAGCCGCAAGACTTCGGCTTGCAGCGCGAGGTCGCCATCGGCCACCGCCTGACCGGGTGGAACGGGGTCCGCGAGCGCTCGCTGGCGCTCGGTCTGCGTCTCGACGAACCAACGCTGCGCGCGATCGCTCGCCAGATCAAAGACCACGCGGACGAGCGGGCGCTCTCCATGCCAGAGGTCGACGCGTTGCTGCTCAGCGCGGCGCAGGAGCGAGCGTGATGGCCGGGCGCACCTTCGCCGAGAAAGCGCTGGCGCGCGCCGCCGGGATGGACGACGCGCGCGCGGGTGACATCGTGGACGTCACGCCGGACCTGATGCTCAGCCATGACAACTCCGCCGCCATCAGCCGCATCTTCCAGCAGACGGGCGCGCCGCGCATCCTGCACCCGGAACGCATCGCCATCACGCTCGATCACGCCGCGCCTGCGCCAACCACACGCCATGCCGAGAACCACGCCGAGGTGCGCGTGTGGGCGCAGGAACACGGCATCACGCATCTGTTTGAGGTCGGGCGCGGCATCTGCCACCAGGTGATCAGCGAAGAAGGGTTGGTTCTGCCCGGCGAGACCGTCCTCGGCGCGGACAGCCACACCACGCACGCGGGCTGGCTCGGCGCGTTTGGCGCAGGCGTGGGCCGGACGGAGATGGCCGCGCTGTGGGCGACCGGGCAGCTTTGGATGCGCGTGCCAGAAGCGATCCGCATCATGCTCAGCGGGCGGCTGGCGCGCGGCGTGACCGCCAAAGACCTCGCGCTGTACTTGCTCGGCATCCTGGGCGCAAACGGCGCGCTGTATCGTTCGGTGGAGTTCGCGGGCGACGGTATCGCCGGGCTGTCGCTCGACGCGCGCGCCGTGCTGCCGAACATGATGGCCGAAGCGGGCGCCAAAAACGCCTACCTGCCGCCTGATGACGCCGTGTTCGACTACCTCACTGCGCGCCGCACACGGGACTACACGCCGCTGTACCCGGACGCAGATGCCTCCTACGCTGCCGAGCATCACGTCGACCTGACTGCCATCCCGCCGCAGATTGCCCTGCCCTCGCGCCCAGATCGTGTCGTCCCGTTGAGCGAAGCGCTCGGCCAGCCGGTTCATCAGGCGTTTATCGGCACGTGCACCAACGGGCGGCTCGAAGACCTGCGCGCCGCAGCAGAAGTCCTGCAAAACCAGCGCGTGCGCTGCCGTCTGATCGTGATCCCTGCCAGCGCCGAGGTTCTGCGCGCTGCTGCCCGGGAAGGTATTATTGACACGCTGGTGGGCGCGGGCGCGGCGATTGGCACGCCCGGCTGCGGGCCATGTATGGGCAATCATATGGGGGTCCCGGCGCCAGACGAAGTAACCATCAGCTCCGGCAGCCGGAACTTTCGCGGCAGAATGGGTACGGCGAACGCGCCCGTCTACCTGGCGAGCCCCTATGTGGTGGCTGCCAGCGCGATCGAGGGGCGAATCGCCGACCCGAGGGAGACCATCCAATGAGAAGCGAACACCGCTGCTGGGTCTATGGGGATGACGTGAACACCGACGTCATCTTTCCGGGGCGCTACACGTACACGCTGCGCGAGCCGGACGAGATCGCCGCGCACGCGCTCGAAGACCTCGACCCGGCCTTTGCGCGTGCGGTACAGCCCGGCGATGTGATTGTCGCCGGGGCCAACTGGGGATGCGGTAGCAGCCGCGAGCAAGCCGTCACCGCGCTCAAACACGCGGGCATAGCGCTGATCGTCGCGGCCTCGTTCGGGCGCATCTACTTTCGCAACTGCATCAACCAGGGCTTGCTGCCGGTCACGCTACCGGGGCTAAACACGCGTCTGACGACCGGCGACACGCTGATCTGGGACCGGGACGCGTGGACCATTCGCGCCGCGGGCGAATCATACGCTATCCCGCGCTTGCCCGTCTCCGTGCAGGCCATCCTTGACGCGGGCGGCCTGCTGCCGATGTTACAGCAGCGCTTCAGCCAGGTGATGCCATGACGCACATCATCACGCTTATTCCCGGCGACGGAATCGGGCAGGAAGTCATCCCCGCCGCGCGCGCTGTGCTGGAAACGCTGAATCTGCCGTTACAATTCCGCGAGGCAAAAGCCGGGTTTGGCGTGTTTCAGACCTACGGCACCGCGCTGCCCGACGAGACGCTGGAACAGTGCGCGACCAGCGACGCGATCTTGTTCGGCGCGACGAGCTCGCCCATGACCAAAGTGACCGGCTACTACAGCCCGATCCTCGCGCTGCGCCAGCATTTTGATCTATTCGCCAACCTGCGCCCGGTGCGCGCGGATGCGATCGATGTGCTAACCGTGCGTGAAAACACCGAAGGGCTTTACAGCGGGCGTGAGCGCACAGAGGACGACGGACAGACTGCGATCGCGGAGCGGGTGATCACGGCGCGGGCCAGCGAGCGCATCATGCGCGTGGCGTGCGAGCAAGCGATGCGGCGCCGCCGCTACGTGACAATCGTACACAAAGCGAACGTCCTGAAGGAAACGGACGGTCTGTTCCGCCGCGTGGCGTTTGAGGTTGCCAGAGACTTCCCGGCGCTCACAGTTGACGAGTTGCTGGTGGACGTCGCCGCGCTCAAGCTGGTCGAGGACCCGGCGCGCTTCGACGTGATCGTGACGACAAACGTCTTCGGCGACATCCTGAGCGACGTCGCCGCAGGGCTGACCGGCGGCCTGGGGCTGGCGGCGTCCGCAAACATCGGCGGGCAACCGCCCGCCCTGTTCGAGCCGGTGCACGGCAGCGCGCCAGACATCACCGGCCAGGGCATCGCCGACCCCCGCGCCGCGATCCTCAGCGCCGCGATGATGCTGGACCACCTCGGCTATGCGGCAGAAGCCGCGCGCCTGCACCAGATTACCTACCAGACGCCACACACCGGCGACACGCAGTACACCGTCGAGGCGATCTGCGCCCGGTTGGAGAGCGACTCCGATGCCTGATGATGCGAGCCCTCTGTTGATCGAGTTAGTCCGTCGCTACAGCCCATCCGAGCGCGAAGCGGCGGCGGTGCGCTACCTGGTGGACTGGCTGGGCGCGCACGGGGTCGACGCGCGCGAGGACGAAGTCGGGAATGCGGTCGGCGCGCGCGGGCCGGAAGACGCACCGCACACGCTGTTGTTGCTCGGCCATATTGACACCGTGCCGGGCGAAATCCCGGTGCGTGTCGAGAACGGCGCGCTCTATGGGCGGGGGACGGTCGACGCGAAAGGGTCGCTGTGCGCCTTCGCCGAGGCCACCGCGCAGGCAACGCTCCCCGAGGGCTGGCGCGTGATCATCATCGGCGCGGTGTGCGAGGAAACCGACAGCCGGGGCGCGTACGCCGCGCGCGACCGCTACCAGCCGGACGCATGCATCATTGGAGAGCCAAGCGGGGCCGATCGCATCACGCTTGGCTACAAGGGGCACGTCTGGTTTCGCTACACGCTGCGGCGCCCAATTGTTCACACGTCCCGCCCGGAGCCGAGCGTGGGCGCGCTAGGCGCGGCGTTCTGGCAGGCGATCACCCGCTGGGCCGAAACCGCAAACGAAGGCCGCGCGCGCGTCTTCGACCTGGTGATGCCACATCTGGGCAGCATCAACACAGAAAGCGACGGGTTCGAGGACACGCTGCGCATGACAATCAGCGTCAGGTTGCCGCCGCACCTGTCGCCGGATGACGCGCACGCAGCGATCGCGCCGCTCACCGAGCCGGACGGACTGCTCGAAGTCGATCGCGGTGTGGCCGCGTACCGCGCAGAAAAGAACAACATGCTGGTGCGGGGCATGGTCACCGCCATCCGGGCGCAGGGCAGCATGCCGGGCTTTGTGCTCAAAGCCGGGACGAGCGATATGAACGTCGTCGGCGCGCGGTGGGCCTGCCCGATCATCGCCTACGGTCCGGGCGACAGCCACCTCGACCACACGCCGGGCGAGCACCTGCTGCTCAGCGAATACGCCGCCGCGGTCGCTACGCTGCGCCACTTCATCGAGCAGCTTGAACCCGCGCCCCGCGCCTTTGTTCGCACAAGCGCGGAGTCGCAAAAGCCCGCCTGACGCCGGTCTAGCCGCCGAGATACGCCTTTTGCACCTCGGGGCTGCTGGCAAGCTCGTCGCTGGGGCCAGAGAGCACCACGCTCCCGGTTTCCAGCACATAGCCCCGGTGCGCCAGCTTGAGCGCCATATGCGCGTTTTGCTCCACCAGCAGGATCGTCGTGCCTGCCGCGTTGATCTCACCCAGAATCTGAAAGATATGCTGGACGAGAATCGGCGCCAGCCCCATTGAAGGCTCGTCGAGCAGCATCAGGTCCCCGCCGGTGACGAGCGCGCGCCCCACCGCCAGCATCTGCTGCTCGCCGCCGGAGAGCGTGTCACCAAGCTGGCCCTGCCGTTCTTCCAGACGTGGGAAGTACGAAAAGACGCGCGCGACACGCCGGTTCAGCTCGTCGCGCGGCAGTTGAAACCCGGCCAGCCGCAGGTTTTCCGCCACGGTGAGGTTGCCGAAGATGCGGCGGCCTTCCGGCACCAGCGAAAGCCCCAGCTTGACGATCTGATGCGCGCCGAGCGCGGCGAGGTCGGTCTCGCGATACAGGATTTCGCCGCTGTCCGGCTGGTGCAGCCCGGCGATCGTGTTCAGGATCGTAGACTTGCCTGCGCCATTGGCGCCGATCAGCGTGACGATCTCGCCTTCATCCACGTCGAACGAGACGCCGTGCACAGCGCGGATACTGCCATAGGACACGTGTAGATCGCGCACACTGAACAGCATCAGATCACCGCTCCTTGCTCGCCCAGGTACGCCTCGATCACGCGCGGATCGTTGCGCACTTCCTCGGGCGTCCCCTCGGCGATCGTCGCGCCGAAATCCAGCACCTTGATCCGCTCGCAGACGTTCATCACCAGCCGCATCTGGTGCTCGATCAGCCAGATGGTCAGCGAGAACCGGTCGCGTATCCAGCGGATGAACTCCATTAGCTCGCTGACCTCTTGCGGGTTCATGCCCGCCGCCGGTTCGTCGAGCAGCAACAGCTTGGGCTTGGACGCCAGCGCCCGCACGATCTCGACGCGCCGCTGCGCGCCGTACGGCAGGTTCTTGACCGGCTCCTCAGCGTAACGCTCCAGGCCGAACAACTCCAGCAGCGCCAGCGATTCCTCAGTGATCTCGCGCTCGCGCCGCCAGTAACGCGGCAGGCCCAGAAACGCATCCAGCAGCGAGTAGTTGAGGCGCGCGTGGTGCGCGACGCGGATGTTGTCCAGCGTGCTCATCATGTTCCACAGCCGGATCGTTTGGAAGGTGCGGCTGATCCCGGCGGCATTGATCGCGTGCGGCGGCTTGCCAACAAGAGGCTCGCCCTGGAAGATGATCTCGCCTTCGCTGGCGCGATAGGCGCCGGTGACGAGGTTGAAGATCGTCGTCTTGCCCGCGCCGTTCGGCCCAATCAGCCCGACCAGCTCGCCCTCGTTGAGCGTCATGCTGAAGGTGTCTACCGCTTTCAAGGCGCCGAAGTAGTGCGACACTTTGTTAATCTGCAGCAGAGTCATCGGGCGCCTCCTTCACAGCGATAGCAGACGGCTCGTCCGGTTCTTCCGGGCGGGTGCCGCCGAGGTTGAGCTTCAACTCGCGGAAACCAAACAGCCCCTGCGGACGGAACAGCATCAGCAGGATCAGCACCAGCGGAATGGCGACCCATTTCAGCACGGCGAGCGGGCGCAGCGCTTCGATTAGGATCGTGAACAGCACCGCGGCGATCACCGAGCCGCTGATGCTGCCCATCCCGCCGAGGTACACCATCACCAGCACTTCGGTCGATTTGCGGATGTCGAACGTAGCGGGGTTCACGTAGGCGAGCACATGCGCAAAAATCCCCCCAGCCACGCCCGCGATGAACGACGAGACGAGGAACGCCACCAGCTTGACGCGGCGCGTGTTCACGCCCATCAGCTCAGACGCGATCTCGTCCTCGCGAATCGCGATAATGCCTTTGCCAAACGTCGACGTCACCAGACTGTAGATCGCCAGCACCGACAGGGCGGTAGTGATAAACACCCAGCGGAGATCGGTCCACAGCGGTACGCCGTTCAGGCCGCGCGGCCCGCCAACCGCAGAGATGTTGTTGAGCAGACCGGTCACGATGAAGTTCACCGCCAGCGTGACAATCGCGAGATAGTCGCCCCGTGTGCGAAACGAGGGAAACGCGACCATCAGCCCGGCGATGGCAGCGCAGACGCCACCCGCCAGCAGCGCGATCAGGAATCCGAACGGTAGCGCCAGGTCCGGCGAGAGCACCGCGTCGCCAAACACCGGCTCGTCCACGAACAGCCACATCGTCAGCACCGCCGACACATACGCGCCGACCGCCATAAAGCCCGCGTGACCGACCGAAAACTCGCCCATATAGCCGTTGACGAGATTGAGACTCACGGTCAGCATGATGTTCACGCCGATATACATCAGCACCAGCTCGCGATAGTCGTTCGCGCCGCTCCACACTTCCAGCGCGAGATACAGCAGCAGAAGCTGCACGACAATCGCCAGCCAGAAGGTGATGCGCCGCGCCGTACCGATCCGCGCTTCGCCCGCCACTAGCGACAGCCAACCGGGCAGGCGCAGCAGCAGGGTATTGATCGGG
>CAZVCM010000227.1:0-7261 GCA_964626105.1 uncultured Thermoflexus sp. | reverse complement strand
GCAGCGCGACGCATAGGTGGTGCAGGCGTTGCGCAGGTGCGTCAGGCTGTTGAACAACGCATACGCGATGATCGGCTCCATCACGTTGAGCTGAAGCTGTCCGGCTTGCGCCGCCATCGTCACCGTGATGTCGTTGCCGATGACCTCGAACGCGACCTGGTTGACGACCTCAGGAATCACGGGGTTCACCTTTCCCGGCATGATCGACGAACCCGGCTGCACAGCGGGCAGGTTGATCTCGTGCAAGCCCGCGCGCGGACCCGACGACAGCAGGCGGAGATCGTTCGCGCTCTTTGAGAGCTTGACAGCGATACGTTTGAGCACGCCGGAAAGCTGCACAAAGACGCCGGTGTCCTGCGTGGCCTCGATCAGATTCGGTGCGTTGATCAGGTCGATGCTGGTCAGCGCGCGCAGGTGCTTCAGGACGAGCGGCGCGTAATCCGGGTGCGCGTTCAGGCCGGTGCCGATCGCGGTCGCACCCATGTTGATCTCAATGATCAACTGGGCGGCTTCACGCAGGCGCGCCATATCCTCATCGAGCATCACCACGTAGGCGCTGAATTCCTGCCCGAGCGTCATCGGGACGGCATCCTGCAATTGCGTGCGTCCCATCTTGATCACATCGGCGAACTCATCAGCCTTCGCTGCGAAGGCGTCGCGCAACTCCTGCATGGCGTCGAGCAGTTGGTCGATGGCAAAGTGCAGCGCGAGCTTGAGCGCGGTGGGATAGACATCGTTCGTGCTTTGCGACAGGTTGACGTGATTGAGCGGGTGTAGCACGCCATACTCCCCGCGCTGGTGTCCGAGCAGTTCAAGCGCGCGATTGGCGATGACCTCGTTCGCGTTCATGTTGGTCGAGGTCCCTGCCCCACCCTGGATCGCGTCCACCACGAATTGATCGGCCAGCTTGCCCTGGCGGATTTCCGCTGACGCGGCTGCGATTGCGTCTGCGAGGCGCGCGTCGAGCAGTCCAAGATCGCGGTTTGCCAGCGCCGCCGCCTGCTTGACACAGCCGAGCGCTGTGATCAGAAACGGGTACACGCTGATCGGGACGCCGGAGATCGGGAAGTTCTCGACCGCGCGCTGCGTCTGGATGCCGTAATACATTTCTTCGGGGATGCGGCGCTCGCCCAGTGAGTCGCGCTCGATGCGGAAGCGCCCGGTGATCAGCGGTGCGCCCGTTCCGGCGAGCTGCCCGGCGGAATATTCGAGCCGCTCGGCCAGCGTCTCGGAGGCGACAACGACGAGCTGCTGATAAATCGCGGAGCGTTCTTGCTGGATGTGACTCAGCGCGTCGGCGCTTAGGCACAGCGCGCGTACGGGCGTCAGCGCTTTGGCGGACGCGACGTGCGTCGGGCTGCCGAGCAACAACCGCTCGCCGAGCATGGCGCCCGGTCCAAGCGTTGCCAGTTCGGTCGGCTGCTGGCCGATGCCGTGCGTAATCACGACATTCCCTTCTTCGATCAGCAGTACGGACTCCCGCTCGGCACGCTCATGAAAAAGGTACTGGCCGGGCCGGTACGTCACAACCGTAATGAGCCCGGCGACAAAGGCCAGCGCATCGGCATCCAGTTTTTGAAATAGTTTCGTGTTGTGAAGCATCGTCTCGATATTCGAGGTGGTCATACCATTCTCCTACGCCCGCTGCCAGATCGCCCTGCCCTGCTTTGCGCGGGGTGCCAGCGAGCGGCGCACATGTGAAAGTTCAATTGGTATAATCTACTCTACTTCACATCGACATCTGTGCCGAATACGCTTGATCACCACGTACACTGGATGGCGCATGACTCAGATCGGATCGAACGGCCGCCCGCTGGTAGAAATTCGCGGGCTGAGCAAAACCTATCGCCTGGACTGCCCGGATTGTGATGTGCTGCACGCGCTGGATCTCACGATCCACGAGGGTGAGTTTGTGGCGCTGTTGGGCGTTAGCGGCAGCGGAAAGAGTACGCTGCTCAACCTGATTAGCGGGATCGACGAGCCAACTAGCGGGACAATCCTGATCGGCGGGCAGGATGTCACGCAGCTAGACGAGCAGGCGCGCACCCTGCACCGCCGCGATCAAATCGGGATCGTGTTCCAGTTCTTTAACCTGATCCCCACGCTAACCGTCCTCGAAAACATCACCCTGCCGCTGGAATTGCGCGGTGAGGACCGCCGCCAGAGCGAGCAGCACGGAAAAGCGCTGCTGGCGCGTGTGGGGCTGCCAGACCGCGCGGACGATTTCCCTGATCAGCTCAGCGGCGGCGAGCAGCAGCGCGTCGCGATTGCGCGGGCGCTGGTCCACGAGCCGCAGTTGGTGCTGGCCGACGAGCCAACCGGCAACCTGGACGCTGCGACAGGCAAATCGGTGCTGGCGCTGCTGCTGGAGCTGACGCGGCAGACCGGGCGCACGTTACTCATGGCGACGCATGATCCGGCCATCATGCGCCATGCCGATCGTGTGTTTCGCATCGAGAGCGGACGGCTGTCGGCGGTGCTGCACGAGCCGCAGCCCGCGCCGTCTGCGCTGCAGTGATCCGGCCTGGCTGATGAACCTCATTCTTCTGCGCTTGACGCGGCGCTATGTAGATCGCCGTCTGCTCCAAAGCCTGCTGTTTGTTGCGGGCATCGCGCTCGGTGTGGCGGTCGGCGTGGCGATTGACCTCGCCAACGGGGCGGCGAGCCGCGCTTTTTCGCTCAGCGTGGACAGCGTTACCGGACGCACGACGCACCAGATCGTTGGCACTTCTGGCAACGTGCCCACGTCGCTGTACCGTGCGCTGCGCGCCGAGGAAGGGCTGCGCGACGTCGCGCCGGTGATCGAGGCGACTGTCCGCGCCGAGACTCTCAACGGGCGAACCTTTCGCCTGTTAGGGATCGACCCGTTTGCCGAGGCGCCTTTCCGCAACTACCTGACCAGCGCGGCGTTGGCGGACGCCGACGAAATGGCGGGCGCGGGGCTGTTCGCCTTTCTAACCGAGCCGGGCGCCGTGCTGATCAGCCGCGAACTGGCGGCGCAGGAAGGGCTGGCGCTGGGTGATACGCTCACCTTGCGGACGCGCACGCGCAGCAACGCCCCGGTGACGGTCGTCGGGTTCCTGGCCTCGGATGAAGGTGGCGCGGATGGCGCGCTGAATGATCTGCTGCTGGCGGATATCGCGACCGCGCAGGAGATCTCCGGCGAGCCGGAGACGATCACGCGCATCGACTTGATCCTGCCGGATAACGCCGATCTGGACGCGATAGAGTTGTACCTACCCCCGGGTGCAGCACTCATCCAGACCGCTTCTAGCCGAACAGCCCTCGCGCAGATGACCGACGCGTTTGAACTCAATTTGCAGGCGTTGAGCTTGCTGGCGCTGCTGATCGGCGTCTTCCTGATCTACAATACCGTCACGTTTAGCGTGGTGCAGCGCCGCCAGATGATCGGCATTCTGCGCGCGGTGGGCACCACGCGGCGGCAGGTCTTTGTGCTAATTCTGGCTGAGGCGGTGCTGCTTGGCTTCATCGGGACGGTCATCGGGCTGGGGCTGGGGATTCTGCTGGGTCGCAGCACGGTCAGCCTCGTCGCGCAGACGGTCAACGACCTATATTTTCGCGTCAACGTCGAACGGGTGATCGTGCCGCCGGGGACGCTGCTGCGCGGCTTCCTGATTGGTATGGGGGCGAGCGTGGTTGCGGCGATCATTCCCTCCTTGGAAGCCACACGGACACCACCTGCGGGCGTGATGCGTCGCTCTGACGCGGAACAACGAGCACAACGGCGTCTGCCGCACTTGACGCTCGGCGCGGCGCTGCTGATCGCGGCGGGTGTGGGCGTCTTGCAGATCGATACGCGCGACCTGGTGATCAGTTTTACAGGTCTGTTCCTGGTGCTGGTTGGCGGTGCGCTGCTGACGCCCGCTGCGCTGGTGCTGGTGATGCGGCTCGTTGGGCCCTTGACGGCGCGTCTGTTCGGCGTGCTGGGGCGGATGGCGCCGCGCGCGATTATCCGCTCGCTGAGCCGTACGTCCGTCGCAGTCGCCGCGCTGACGCTGGCGGTGAGCGCAATCGTCGGCGTGAGCAGTATGATCGCCAGCTTCCGGGGTACGGTCAGCGAGTGGTTGGCGACCACGCTCGGCGCGGATATTTTCATTTCGCCGTTCGCAGGCGAATCCGGCGATATCCCGGTGGATGTTGATCCGGCGATTGTACCGCGCCTGGAACAGGTTGACGGTGTGGCGCGGGTGGCAACGGTGCGCAACGTCACCGCAATCGCGCCGGATTACCCCGACCAGCCTCCCGCGAACCTGACCGTGCCTTCTGCCGATATCACGCGGCAGCCGCGTCGTTTTGCTTGGCAGCGCCAGCCCGGTGACTATTGGGACGCGTTGCGCGCCGGGCAGGTCGTCGTCAGCGAGCCGTTTGCCTTCCGGCGTGGCATCACGCCGGACAACGCGCAGATCACGTTGCTGACCGATCGCGGCCCGCACACCTTCGAGATCGCCGGAGTATACTACGATTACACCACCGACCAGGGCAGCGTGATGATGCTGCGCGACGTGTACAACCAGTATTGGGACGATCCGTATCTGTCCGCGCTGGCGATCGATGTCGCGCCGGGTGCGAGCGCAGAGCGCGTGCTGGATACCTTGCAGACCGAGACGCTATCGGGCACCGGCTTGCGCGCGCAGAGCAACCGCTCGTTGCGGGCGGGCGCGCTGGAGGTGTTCGACCGGACGTTTGCGATCACCGTCGCGCTGCGCTTGCTGGCGACGGTCGTCGCGTTCATCGGCATCCTGAGCGCGTTGCTGGCGCTGCAACTGGAACACACACGGCAGTATGGCGTGATGCGCGCTAATGGCATGACGCCGCGCCAGCTTCGCGTGTTCACGCTGCTCCAAACCGGGCTGATGGGCGCAGTTGCCGGGCTGCTCGCCCTGCCCCTGGGCATCGCGCTCGCGGTGATCCTGATCGAAGTGATCAATGTGCGCTCGTTCGGCTGGTCGATGGATCTGGCGCTCGGCGGCCAGGAGTTTGCGCAGGCGTTGGCGGTCGCGCTCGGCGCGGCGCTGCTGGCCGGAGTCTATCCGGCGTGGCGGCTCAGCCGTCTGGTGACCGCTCAGGCATTGAGGAGCGAATAATCTCATGCAAGAACACTTCTCGAAGCTCTTTAGCACTTACAGCATTGTGGCGCGCGATGCGGAGACCGGCGAGCTAGGCGTCACGGTGCAGACGCATCAGATGTGCGTCGGATGGGTTGTGCCGTGGCTGCGTCCAGGGCTGGGTGCGGTCGCCACGCAGGCGTCGTGCAACATTAGCTTTGGGCCGCTCGGTCTCGATCTGCTCGAAGAAGGTGTGAGCCCTGAACACGTGATTGCGGCGCTGGTCGCGTCCGACCCTGGCGCGGCGCGGCGGCAGGTCGCGGTGGTTGATGCGCAGGGGCGCGCCGCCGCCTTCACCGGCGAGAAGTGTATCGCGGAAGCGTCGCATCACGTCGGCGAGGGATACAGCGTCCAGGCGAATATGATGACGCGCCCGACGGTGATCCCGGCGATGGTCGACGCGTACGAGAGCGCGACCGGCGATCTGGCGGCGCGGATGATGGCCGCGCTGGAAGCGGCGCAGGTTGAAGATGGCGACATTCGCGGGATGCAGTCGGCGGCGCTCAAGATCGTCTCTGGCGATCGCGCCACGCCTGTTTGGGACACAATCTACGATCTGCGGGTGGACGAGAGCGAAACCCCGCTGGATGAATTGTCGCGGCTGGTTCGCCTGCGGCGCGCGGCGGTCATTGATGAGCGCGGATTCGAGGCGCTGAGCGCCGGAAAGCGCGATGAAGCGTTTGCGCTGTGGCAGCAGGCGAGGGAACTCGCACCCGAAATGGAAGAGATCCCGTTCTGGCAGGCGATGAACGCTGCCGATGAGCTGGGCGACGTCGCTCAGGCGGTGGCGCTGCTGCGCGCCGCGTTTGAGGGACATCCGCGCCGCGCCGAGTGGGTGGACTTGATCCGCCGCCTGGAAGCGTGCGGGATGCTCACGCGGGGCGGTATCGCAAACGAGATCATCACGCGGCTGGGCTGGTAGGGAGCGGACTGCGTTGGCTCGAACTGTCATGCGCCTGGGCGTGGTCGCCGCATTTTTGGCGTCTGTTGCGCTGATCGTGTCGTCCGTGTTGGGGGCGCGCAGCGGCACGGGTACGCCTGCCGAGCAGAGCGCGGCGCTTCCAGCGGTTGCCGCGCCCCATGTCGACGCGTTTGCGCGAGCGGTCGAGCCGCGCGAGTGGTCGTTCCCTGCCGATCACGGCGCGCACCCCGAGTATCAGACCGAGTGGTGGTACTACACGGGCAACCTCGCTACGCGAGACGGGCGGCGCTTCGGCTACCAGTTCACGATCTTCCGCCGCGCGCTGGCGCCTGACGAGATGGCATCCGACTCCGAGTGGCGTTCGAATCAGGCGTTCATGGCCCATTTCACCGTGACGGACGTCTCTGGCGAGGTGTTCTACCAGGCGCAGCGTTTCAGCCGGGGTGCGGCGAACCTGGCCGGAGCCGAGGGCGAGCCGCGTTATCGTGTGTGGTTGGATGATTGGGCGGTCGAAGCGCGCGACGACGCAGCGGTTTCCACGACGCTTCGCGCAGGGTCGCCAGAGGTCGCGATCGATCTGGCGCTTGAGCAGGTCAAGCCCCCTGCCCTGCAAGGTGATGGTGGCCTCAGCCCAAAGAGCAACGAGCCGGGCAACGCGAGCTACTATTATTCGCTTTCGCGCCTGGAGACATCCGGCACGATCAGCGTAGGCGAGACGGCGTACCCGGTCGAGGGGTTGAGTTGGATGGATCACGAGTTCAGCACCAGCGCGCTCGGCGCCAACGCGCAGGGCTGGGACTGGTTCGGTCTGCACCTGGACGACGGGCGCGATCTGATGCTGGGGCAGATTCGCCTGCAGGATGGTGGCGTCGAACCTGCGTTTGGTGGGCTATTGATCGAGCCGGATGGCAGCGCGCGCTATTTGCCCTCGTCGTCGTTCGAGATCGAGGCGACCGACTGGTGGACCTCCGTGCGAAGCGTCAGGCCACACGCCCGACCCCCTGGAGGTACACCCATGCACACTCGACCCAACCCCACTCGGCGACTGGCTCGTCCTTGCCCACCGGCTCGATGCCGCCGGCACACGCCACCGCTGGGCGACCGACCCGCGCCTCGCCGGACCGCGCCGGACCGAGCAGCTGCGGGACTGGACACAATCGGGCGACCCACAACGGGCCGACCTGGTGCCCGGCGCGCTGCTCGCGCCGGCGAT
>CAZVCM010000226.1:6436-7270 GCA_964626105.1 uncultured Thermoflexus sp. | reverse complement strand
GACCGGGTCGTTGCCGTCCACGTCGCTGTGGACCTCGTAGCGGATCATGTTGTCGAACAGGAAGGTCCAGCGGTAGCCGGTGACTTCCTGCGCCTCGTAGCTTTCGCCGGGCACGGGGCAGCCGCGCGCGGTGTTCGGCCAGGTGGTGAGGGAGTAGGTGTATTCAACCAGCAGCAGTTCGGGCTTGCCGAGGCGGCTGAGGAGCCATTGCTGCGCGTTATAGCGCGCGCGATCGATGGCGTCTTGCTGGGCGCCGGCGCGCGGAACCAGCGCCCCCCACGCCAGCGCGACGATCACGGCGATGAACCAGACGCGGCTCCATTTTTGCCACCACACCACGATAGGTCACTCCTGCGGAGAAAGAAGCGATTAGCAATTAACGGCTAGCGATTAGCAGAAACCAGAGCAGCGCCAGCCCCGGCATCGCACGTGGCTAACTGCTAACGGCTAACAGCTTAGCGAAGCTAGGATAGCGCGGCGGGCGGCGCGTGTCCACTTGGCGTTATGCACTCGCGGCGGCCATCTTGCGCAGCAGCGCGAGCGTCAGGTGGCAATCCCCGATCGCGCTGTGAGCGGCGTGGATTGGCACGCCCTCGACCTGACACGCGGAGGCGAGCTTGTGCCAGCGATAATCCCCGGAGCGGTTGTTCCAGGCACCATGATAGCGCGCGTAGACCTTCATGGCGCAGTACCAGCGCGCAGGTTCGATCATCGGCAGGTCGTAGAGGCGGCAGGTCTGCCAGAGGATGCGGCGATCATAGTCGGCGTTGTAGACGATCACAGTGCGCCCGCCGAGCGCGTCACGCAGCGCGTCGTACAGCGCGGGAAAGGCGG
>CAZVCM010000226.1:0-6426 GCA_964626105.1 uncultured Thermoflexus sp. | reverse complement strand
CGGCGGGGTTTCACCCGATCCCCGGCCCCCCCCGCCGCGCCCCCCGCCGCCGCTCGACCCCGGGGGCCACGGCGGCCGCGCCCGCGACATCGGCATCGGTCAGCCGGTGGATCGCGGTCGCGTCGGGCGGGATTGGGCGCGACGGACGCACCAGCGCGTCGAGCACCGTGTTGCCCTGCAGGTCGATCACGCCAAGCTGCACAAACTCGTCGTCCGAGCCGAGACCGGTCGTCTCGCTGTCGAAGATCACCGCTTCGCGCCGGAACCGATCGGCGGCCCATTGCGCGGCATCGCGGCGGTGTTCGGCGTGCCGCGCCGGATCGGTGCCAAACGGGTTATCTGGACGCATGAGAGGCTATGGTTCCTTTCGCATCAAGCGCAGGCGGTCGACGTCCTGCCGGTTTACGTGAAAGGTCGGGCCGCTGCGCGCGCCGGTCAGCGCCCCGGCTTGTATCAGGGTGATCACTTCCAGTTCGGAGATGTGCAACGCCTCCGCCGCCTCAGAGACGGTCATGCGACCCGGCGGCGCGGAGTGGGACGGCTCCTGAGGTGGCGGCGGCGCGTCCCCTCGCCAGTAGACCGGCTCCGCCGATCCGCCGGTGAAGAACAGGTAACCGGCGCGCGCCAGCGCCACGATCACCAGCACCATCTCGAACAGCGTGAGGATTCCGGCAGCCTGGCGGGACGGCGTCTCGCGGCCTGTGGGGAGCACCGCGCTCAGCGCCAGCGCAGCCAGCGCCGCGAGCGCCAGCGGGGCGATCAGCAGCAGGCCGATGCGCCGCGCGCGCGCCCCGCGCACCTGGCGGCCCATGATGCTGAACCGCCCGATCACGAGCATGTACACGCCCAGGATTGCCAGCACGGACTCCCACAAGAACATGCGCGTTCGCTCTCCTCTCGGCGCTCAGCGCCGCGTAATCTGCTTGCGCAGCGCCGCCAGCGCAGCGGCATGCGTGCGCTTGGCGAAGTGCGGGCTGTTGGCGCGCGCCCAATCGATCGCCAGCTTGTACCCGATGATCGTCGCAACGCGGCGGCAGCGCCAGTAGCCGGTGTGGCTGGCGAGGTTCCAGCCGGTGAGCCAGTTCCCGGCGTTCACGGCGCAGTCGATCACGCCCGCTCGCTGATACGCTTCGACCGGCTCCAGCGGGAAGGCGATCGCATCCTGCCGGTCGTACAGGTTCAGCCACCAGCCGCCAGCCGGGTCGATCTGCACCGGGGCGCTGAGGCTCTCCCGGATGCTCTCCGGCCCGCCGCCCGCGTTGCCGCGCAGCGCGTAGAGCGCCATCGGCGAGCCGAGCAGGACCATATTCACCAGCGCGAGGCCGTGTTTGTCCAGGTGATGCGTCTTGCCGTGCGTCTGGTCCCAGACGTAATCCGAGGCGATCACGCTGCCGAGGCTGTGCCCGATGATCGTCAGCGGGGCGCCCTCGCCGGTGCGATCCGCGCTCAGCGCGTCGAGCCCGCGCGCGACTTCGGCGTGAATCGCGGCGTAGACCGGGTTGTCCGGCCCGGCCTCGTAGGCGATGATGTCGCCGACCAGCGCCAGAATCTGGCGGCGGAGTATCCCGGACAGGCTCAGCCGCTGGAGCCACCAGGGCATCCCGAACAGCACCTGCAGCAGCGCGTCCTGCGGGCGCTGCGTGATCGGATCCCAACAGACCGGCTCGAAGCGCAAGGCCGTCGCGGAGCGGGTGGCGCCGGGCGGCACATCTGGCAGCGGCAGGCGATGGATGATGCGGTCGAATGCGCGGCGGATGCCGTTTTCCAGCGGGCGCGCGTAGGTGCGTTGCCGGGCGCGGGTGCCGATCCCGTGCACGATCAGGACGTTGAGCGCGCGCATCTCGGTCATGGCTCACCTCACGGATCGTTTGAGGACAGTCTATGCGGGCCGGGGCGCGAGGTCAAGCGGAGGGAGCAGTTCGTGGTTAGCCGTCAGCGAAAGCCGTCCCCCAACGCCAGAGCGAGGGACGGAAAGAGAAGCGGAGGCGTCTCCGCCCCCGCTTGTGACAAAATGCTAACGTCGAGTCACCGCGCTGCTACTGATAGTACGCCACCAGCGCGTCGCCGAGCGCGGGCAGGCACTGCGTGATGTCGACCCAGCCGGTGCCGCTGCCGACGCTCCACAGGTGGAAGCCCTTGACGTACGGGTCTTCCTCAAGCTGGTAGGCGTATTGCAGCGCGTCACGGATCAGCCCGTCGCAGGACGCGATCGCCATGCCGCCGCCCTGGCCGAGTTCGGTAATGTAGACGGGCAGCTCGACGCCCGCCGGGTAGCGCTGGCGCAACTCTTCTTCAAAGATGCGGTGGCGCAGCGCGACCCACTTGTCGGACTCGCTGACGAGGATGCCATCTTGCGTGCTGTAGGCGTGGAGCGCGATGCCATGCGTGCGGCCCGGCGCGCATGGGTTTTCGACCGCGTACTGGTAGGCGGGCAGCACCTTAATAAAATCGCTGACGGTCGGGTTGCCTCCGGGGAACGAGAACAGCAGCAGGCAGCGCCCTTGCTCTCCGGCGATCTTCATCGCTTCAATCGAGAAGCGTGTGAGCCAGTCGAGGCCCACCGGGCACTCGTTGATCACCTCGTAGAAGTCGGCGTCGACCATATCCCAGTGCCCGCTGACGCTCTGCATCCAGCTTCGCGCCGTGCCTTCGGGATCGTCACCATATTCGCCTGGCTCGGCGGGGCAGTCTCGCATACCCTGGTTGGTCAGCAGCGAGCGGAAGACTGTCACCGTCTGCGGCGAGATCGCTTTGATCTCCTCAAGCAGACCTTCCGCACCGTTGAGGCCCTTCACAGTGCCCATCGGCGTCCCGGCGTCGACCATGCGCTGCACCAGCGCCAGCACTTCCTCGCGGCTGGAGCCGTTCAGCAGGTGCAGGCCGACGAGCGAGGTATTGGGCATTGTGCCCTTGAGAATCTCGCAGGCGCGCATGCTGTCAAGCTGCGCGTATTCCACGCCGTCGAGCGTCAGCGGCAGCCAGCCGCGATCGGTCTGCGCCCATGCATTACCGGCGGCGTCATCCGCCAGCGCGACGACAGTGAGCATCTCCCGCGCGCGTGCCGTTCCGACCACTGGCGAGGCAGCGTCCGCCGTGCTGTAGAGCGACGCGCCCGCGTCCGCCAGCACGCGCGCAGGACAGGGGCGCTCCTGCACGACTGCGGGCAGCGGGGTGCGCAGCGGCTGTGGGGTGTACTCCGGGCCAATGATCGGGCCAAATCCGGCGCCCGGCGTGGGGGTCACGCCTGACTGCGCCAGCGCGATCTGGCCGGTGCCCGGCAAGCGATCGCTGGTCACGCCGAGCGCGCCGCTCAGCCCGACCAGCGCCAGCGCCGCCAGCGCGGCGATTAGCAACATAGGGATGATCTGTCGTGTGTTCATGCGGGAGAGTGTACGCAATCAACCCGAAACTGACAACGCGTCCGCTTCGGGCTGCGGCGTCACACGGGGCCGCCCGAAGAGATCAAGCGAGATCAGCGCCGCCGCAACGAGGCGCAGCGCAGCGCCCATCAACAGCACGACGCTGAGATCGGGCATCAGGTCCGCGAGCTGGCTGCCGACCAGCGGCCCGACGAAGATCGAGAGCGACACGACCTGGTTGTACGCCGTCGAGAAGTGTGTGACGTTTTCGGGTGGCGTGTT
Organism: uncultured Thermoflexus sp.; assembly: GCA_964626105.1. Taxonomy (GTDB): domain Bacteria; phylum Chloroflexota; class Anaerolineae; order Aggregatilineales; family Aggregatilineaceae; genus DYGX01. The sequence continues at coordinate 2,785 of CAZVCM010000226.1, read as the reverse complement.
TTCGTTGAAGAACATGAACACGCTGATGGAGCCAGCGGTCCATGCCGCGCCCGAGATCGCCGCCGCAACCAGTGTGGCCGAAAGGTTCGGCGCGACTGCGATTACGATGGCGGCGACACCCGTCAGCGCGAGGCTGATCGCAATGGCCGGGCGCGCCCCGATCCAGCGGACGATGCGGCTGGTCTGGCTGGCGATCAACGCCGCTGCCGCGATCTCGACCAGGCCGAAGATCGAGAGGAACTCCTCGTCGGCGTCGAAGCGCCGGACCAGCCACAGCGGGATGATCGGCAGGATCGCATAGAACGACAGATGCAGCAGCGCGGTGGTCGAGGCGACGCGCTGGAAGACAGGCGTCCGCAGCAGCGCCCGCGCCGCGCCCTTCACCCGCTCGGGCAGGGTCGCTGGCTCGACCTCGCGCAGCTCGCGGACGTGCCACAGACTGACCAGCGAGAACAAGAATGCCAGCACGAACATCGCCTGATAGTTGAACGGGAAGGGCGCCTTGCTCAGCCACACGCCGAAGCCGACCGTCAGCAGCCCGACCGCGAGGTTGAACGCGACCGAGCGGTGGCTCATCAGCCCTGGCAGCTCGCGCCCTGGCACGCTCTCGCGCAGCACCACGAGGAACAACACCGTCGAGATGCCCTGCGCGAAGGCGGGCAGCGTGACGGCCAGCAGCAGCCAGTAAGGCTGGAAGCTGTGCGGAAAGAGCGGTGTCAGCGCGGGGAGCAGGAAGACCAGCCGGTATCCCAACCCCGGCCAGAACAGCGCCTGGACGGTCGAGGGATAGCGCTTGCGCCACCAGGGGGCAAACGCCGACATGATCAGCAGGATGATTGCGGGCAGCGCCGAGATCCAGCCGAGCAGCGCCGCGCTGGCGCCGAGCCGGATCGCATAGACGGACAGGAAGCGGGCCGTGGACGGAAACGCCAGGCCAAACCACATGACATCCTGTACGAGATGATGATAGTTCGTACGTGCTTGTTCAGTCGTGGCCTGACTGCCAGGGTTAGGAGGCTCCATACAACAAAAAAACCCTCGCCGCACGGGGTTCTGGTGCGCGCCTCGGTGGCGCGCCGTATCGAATTGTACGTTAATCATCCTGCCATTCTAAGGGAAAGTCAAGTGTTGAATGCGTTAATGGTCGCAGGCAGTAACTCTGGCATAAACTCTGTATGATGACTGTTGGCGTGCCCTTGGCGCTCTGCTATAATGCGGGCTCCGCGCTACCCTGGATGGCATCGCTCGTAGTAGAGTATGAGCGCTGTTTCAGGAACCGCGAGAGTTCACATCCATGAGCAACTACACACCCGGAACGAACCGAGCTTCCTCTCATGCTGCGCCGTCGCGCACGAAACGCGATCGCCTGCTGCTCTGGCTGCGGCTGGTGATCGCGGTGGGGCTGATGGCGTTTGTGCTGTCGCTCGTGCTGAAAGACGCCGATCACCTGCGCGATGTCGACTGGTCGCTGATCCCGCTTGCGTGGTTGCTGACGCTGCTGAGCACCGCAGTGAAAGCGCACCGCTGGGGCGTGTTCGCGCGGCAGAGCGGGCTGGAGCTTCCTTTTCAGCGCCTGCTGGGGACGTATTTCGTCGGCGCGTTCTTCAGCACAGTGCTGCCGACTTCGGTGGGTGGGGACGCAGTGCGCGCGGTCGATACGGCTTCGGCTACCGGGCGCACCGCCGATTCAACCTCGTCCGTGCTGCTAGAGCGCGGGATCGGCTTGCTGACCGTCGCCGGCGCGGGCAGCGTGTTCGCGCTGTTCATGGAGCCGGACCGAGTGCCGCTGCCGTTCGTGCTGCTCGTGCACGCGCTGTTCCTGGGCGGGGTCGCGGGTGTTGTGATGTTGCGCCAGGGTTGGCTGTTCGGGCCGGTCGCGGCGCTGGCGGAGCGCGTGCGGTTGGGGCGGCTGGTCGCGAAGGGGCGAAATTTGCAGGACGCGATGACCGAGCAGCTTCGCAGCCCCGGCGTGGTGATGCAGGTGGTGCTGCTGTCGGTCGTCGCCAACATCCTGACGATGGGCGCGACCTACCTGGTGCTGGTCGCCGTTACCGATCCGATCCCCGCTACAGCATTTGTCCCAATGATCGCGCTGGCGACGACCGCCGAGCTGATCCCAATCTCCATCGCGTCGCTCGGCGTGAAAGAGTCGGCCTACGTGTTCTTCCTGGGGCTGGTCGGCGTGAGCAGTGGCGCGGCGGGAGTGATCGCGATTATCATGAGGGCGCTGACGTGGGGTCACGCGTTCGTCGGCGGGGTGGTGTTCCTGTCTCGCACGCTGCGCCGCGTCCCGGCCAAAGCCTCGGTGATCGCGGGCCCGCCGGTGGATGGTCCTGACTCTGTTGCGCGCCGGAGAACTGATGGATGAATATTCCGATCTGGAGCAAGCTGCTTAAAGGCTGGCGCATCTTAACGCGCAGGCTGCGCACGCAGGGCCTGCGCACAACGCTGCTGTGGCTGTACGCGCGTGGCGTGCCGAAGCTGACCGGCGTCCCGCTGTTGGAGCATAGCGAGGTCACGCCACAGCTTTATGTCGGCCCGCAGTACGGCGCGCGTGGCAAGCAGGCTTTAGAGCGCGCCGGGATCACCGCCGGGGTGAACCTGCGCACCGAATTTGACGACGCGGCGCACGGGCTGGCGCTGGCGCACTATTGCTATCTGCCCACGGTCGATGATGACGCGCCCTCAGCGGAACACTTGGCGCGTGGGGTCGAATTTGTGCGCGAGCAGATTGACGCCGGGCGCAAGGTCTACATTCACTGCGCGGGCGGGGTGGGCCGCGCGC
>CAZVCM010000225.1:0-7298 GCA_964626105.1 uncultured Thermoflexus sp. | reverse complement strand
CTGACCTCAGGGCCAACCCCGTTGACAAATGTTGTGTTCGGATAGCGGCGCAGCGCCCAGGCCAGCGCGCCATCGTCTGGGGCCCGCGCGGTGATGTCGATCAGGTGCGGCGTGCCAGTCGCGCGCAGGCTCATGGTGACGAGCGTCTCCTCAAGCTCGCGCACCTCGCCCGTTACCGGATCGGCATGCCACAGCGTGCGCGGATCGCCACTGCCGACGGTCGCCGCGTGCCCACCCGCGCCTACGCCGAACAGCAGCAGCGCGCTCAGCGTGCCGAGTGCCAGCCCATGCCACGCCGTCCGCGCGCCCCAGAGACTGCCGATCAGAAAGTACAGGATTCCGACCAGCAGACTTAGCAGCACCGTCAGCAGCGCGCGAAGCTGAATGAACCCGAGCACTGTGCTGAACACCTGGACGCCTTGGACATCAATAACTTCTGCGCTACCGCTGCGGCGGCTGTACAGCCCGTCGAGGATCTGCTCTACCAACGCGTCGAGCCGCGTCACCCCGGCGGGCAGATCGACCAGAATCTGCTTGCCCATCAGGACCAGGCTCAGCCCGACCGCGCTCCACAGCGCGAACGTGATCGCCGCGTGGAGCGTGACACCGCCGCGCGGGACGTTCCACACCACGCCTGGGCTGTCGGTCAGCCAGCGCGTGATCGCCAGCGCGACCAGCGCCGTCAGCGGCAGCGTCACCCACAACGCGTGCGCGGCAGTTCCGCCCGCGTAAACCAGCCCGGCGACGATCCCCGCCAACAACCAACCCGCCAGCGCCCGCTCGAAGAACCCGCCCACGCGCACCGCGCGAACCGCGCTCAGCAGCCCGAAAAGTACAATCCCCGGCTCGTAGCGCAACGCAATCACCAGCGGAAACGCGACCGTCGCGCCGTCAGGCCGCTGCGTCAGGCCGCTGACAAAGCCCTGTACAACGTTGCCGACCGCGGTCAGGCCGGACGGCAGGAAGAACAGCAGCGTAGCGAGGGCCAGTGCAACCGCGCCCGCCGCCAGCGCGCCAGCAGACCACGGCCAGGCGCGCAGCACCGCGCGCACGCTCGCACCGATATCTGTGTCCGGATCGTCGTCCGTCAGCCACGCGAACGCCACGCCGAGCGCGAGCGCCAGTAGCGTGATCAGCCCGGCAGGCTCGACCAGCAGCGCCAGCGCCACAAGCGCGACCGTCGCCGCGACCGCGTACCCCGCGCGCCGCGTCTCGACAAAGCGCAGCGCCAGCCACGGCCCGACGATCGCCAGCAGCGCGCTCCACACCGCCGGGCTGAGCGTGCGCGACGCAAGCCACGCGACCGGCGAGATCGCCAGCAGAAAGCTCATGATCAGCGGCGGCAGCGGGTTAAGGTAACGGCGCCAGAGCGCGGGCGCCAGCACCAGCAGCACGCCGCCGAGCGCGCTCGGGAAGCGCGCCGCCACGTCCGACATGCCGCCGAAGGTGAAGGTCATGGCGTGTAGCGCCAGCGTCAGCGGACTGTCCGGCACGATCACCTCGCCCGGAATGCTGCCATCCACCATACGCAGCGCGCCGAGCGCCCGCCGCGCCTCGTCGTCGTTCAGCGGCGCGTCGCCGAGCGCGGCGAACCGCAGCGCGATGGCCACCAGCGCCAGCAGCGTGTAGAGCAGCGCTTCGGGCGTCACGCGCACGCCGAGCGTGGATGCAGCGCCGCCATCCGCGCCGAAGTCGCGCTCGGCCATCACCGCCTCGTCAACCATCATCGCCATCTGCTCTCCACTCTCGCGTCACCGACCGCAGTTACGAGCGTAGCGTGTCACACCCCGCGCTCCGTGTAGGGGCGGAGCAAGCTCCGCCCGTGGACCTCTGAGGTAGTCCGGCAGCGGGCGCAGCAAGCTACGCCCCTACGAGAAAGATAAGCCCCACCGTCCCACGCAACCGATACGAGCCCATAACACACTCTAATTCGGCGCCACGCGATACACCACCGCGCCCTCGGCGGCGCAGACCGGCTCCAGCACTTGCTCGAACTTCGCCAGCCCTAGCTCATACTCACGGCGCAGACTGGTATCCTCGCCTGCCAGCCGCGCGATCATCTGCCGCTCTGCCCCGCCGACCGCGATGTAGTCAATTCCATAGCGGTCGATGATCTGCCAGGCGCGCTCCCAGTCCTGCGTCGTGTACATCTCCTGCACATCCACGATCCGGTCGCGATACTGGCCGTTCTCGCGGCGCGCGTCGGTGACTTCGGGATAGGTGGGGCCGCGCCACTGGCCCTCATGCCCCTGCCAGCCCATCAGGGTCGGCGTGCCGGTGAGCGCGCTAAAACGGCTAAAGGACGGATTATACCCGCCAGGAAACGGCGCTTCCGCAATGATCGTATCACCGGAGCGATTTAGCGCCGCGAAGCACTCCACCACGCTGTACTCGTCGCTGCCAAGGAACCCGGCGAACGTCGGGCGGCCATCGAGCGTCAGCGGCGGAAGGTCTGGACAGGGCACGCCCGGCTCCTCGGCGCACAGATCGCGCTGCGCCTTGACCGCGCGCCGGTCCACATCGTCGTCGAGCGCGCGCGTCTGGAAGGCCAGCGCGGGATAAAGCATCCCCGCCGCGAACAGCGCGAGCACGATAGCGCCGAAGACAACCCGCCCCGCCAGCGCGCCCGGCGATCTCTCGCCAATCGTCACGCGCCCGGCCAGCAGCGACCACACCGCAAACGCGCTCGCCAGGCTGAATAGCAGCCAGCCCTGATAATACAGCTTAAACACAGTGTTGATCCGCACGCCGAAATTGTCGCGCAGATACAGGAAATCCGGCGCCAGCGTCAGCACCGCGCCCGCGCCGATCAGCAGCAGCGCGAAGCCGGGCGCCGGGCTAAATGGTAGCGCAGGCGGCGCGGGCGCACCGTCGCCCGCCACTTCCTCAGCCGGAGCGCGCCTGTTGCCTCGCGCGAACAGCAGCCCGACCGCCGCGCCGATCATCGCCAGCAAAAGCAGCTCGCTCGGCAGGCCCGGCAGGCGCGCCCGCAGAATGTCCAGCAGGTGATCGCCCAGCGGCAGTGAGAAGTCCGCCCCGCGAAAGATCGCGCCCCGGATTGAGGCGTTTTCGTAAAACGCCACGCCGAGCACGGTCATCAGCAGGATCAGCGAGAACCCGGCCAGGAACGCTGCCAGCAGCGCGGCCCGCCCATCAAAGCGCCGCCCCGCGCGCCGCCCCTCGACGAGGAGGAACACGACCAGCACCACCAGGAAGACGCCGAACTGCAAGAAAAATTGCTGCCACGCGGTCGGGTAGATCACGTTCGGCAGCACCCCGCCCGCCTGCGAAGTAAAGCTGAGAATCCACGGCAGGTAGAATAGCAGCGTTAGCAGGCCGATCGCCGCCGCGAAGCCAAGCGTCTCCCACAGGTCGCGCGTGGTCAGGCGCCCGCCGCGCCGAATCAAGCGGCGCAATGCTTCCGCGCCGACCAGCAGCACCAGATACACCGCATCCCAGGAGTTAACGAACACCATCCCGCCGACCCAGATGGCGTAGAGTGGGTATTCCAGCGAGCGCAGCGGCGTGCCGCGCAACACGAGGTTCAGCGCCAGCCCGACCGCCAGCACCGCGAACGGCAGCGCCAGCACGTGCGGATGCATATCCCCCAGCACGAAGCTGAAGGCGGGAAACTCCGCGATCGGCGCTGCGCCTTCCGGCTGCCCGGCGAGGTCGATGTCGTTGACCACGCGGCTATAGCGGAACCACCACCAGTTGCGCGGCGCATCCCATTGCTGGAGCGGCTGCGCCTCGCCGTCCCATGTGAGTTCTGCGATGGCGTTCGCGCCCTCGCGCTCCGGCACGTTCCAGAAGTCGAAGTAATCCGCACCCACCAGGCCGGACGCATAGCCGCGATAGGGTAACTCGACCAGCGCCGTGCCAAGGTTGCCCATCAGCACCAGGAAGCACGCCGCCAGCAGCCCCGCCGCGATTGCGCCGCCCGCGCCGGACGGTCGCAGCCGCCCAAAGCGCCCCGCCGCACGCACCAGGTTGTACACCACGCCCAGCGCGCCAACACCCGCCTGCGCGATCAGCGTCGCCAGCATCAGGTTGAACGCGACCCCGCTGTTGACCGCGCTCAGGTCCGCCAGCATCGCGGCGATCAGATAGCCGAAGTAGTAGTAGCTGATCGCGTACCCGGCCAGCCACGCGTCGTGCGGCGGGAAGGTGTCGCTGGCGCGGATGCTGTTGAGGAACATGATCTCCATCGGCTTCTCGGTGCTGTACATCTCCGGGTAATGCGCCCGGAACAGCGCCCACCCGAAAAACAACACCGCGAACAGCAGCTCGCTCACGACGATCAGCGCAGCGTGCTCGCGCAGCCACGCGCGGAAGGACGCGCGCTCCGGCCAGCGCAGGTACGCGGCGACGCTCAGCGCGGCGACCGCCAGCCACGCGAACGACGCGCCGCCCGGCGTGTTGCGCAGCAGGCCGAGGCTGCCGAGGAACCAGAAGACGAAGCCGGTCAGCATCAGCCCCGCGGCCCGCGCCAGCGTATAGCCGCGATCCGGCAGGCCGCCGAGAATGCGGTACAGCAGCGGCCACACCAGCGCGCCCGCCAGCGTCGTCAGCAGCCACCACGCCAGCAAAGCGCCGCCTTCACGGCTCAGCCAGTCGCCAATCAGTGAGAGGTCCATATCAGGTGCGCGTGTCTCCCCTTAGCGCGCGTTTCGCACTTCGCTTCCCATCCTCTGACCCCTGCCCCAACCCCATACACGCGGAAAGAAGGGGAAAATCGCGGTGCCACATAAGTCCCGCCCTCCTTGTGGGGGAGGGATTTAGGGAGGGGGTAAGGCTCGCTTCGCCTCATGTCGCGTCCGAAAGTCCATAATGCCTCTAGCCCACCGCCAGCGAATCGGGCAGCGACGCGCCCGGCACAACGCGATAGATGCGGTCATAATACACTGACTCCGCCGGGCACTCCTCACCCTCTGGCGTGACGTAGTCGATGCAACCCGGCACCTCATACACCACTTCGAGCAGTCCCATCTCGGCCATATGGCCGAACTTTTGCAGCCCCGGCGCATGCCCGGCGGTCATCATGCCGCTCACCGGGTCCGCCGCGAAATCACCATAGATCGCGTGCTCATACGCGCCCACGATGACATACTCGACCTTGTAGTGTTGCAATAAGTCCCACGCCGCGCGGATCGCAGCGGCCATCGCGCCTTCCTGCGGCGGCTCGCTGATCGCGCTCGGCAGCCCGGTTTGCGGGTCGATTTCGCCTGCGTCTGCTTCAGGCAGCGTGTAGATCGCCGCGACGTTGTTCTCCCGCGTCTGCACCAGCATCGGCAGGCTGTCTAGCCCGCGCTGCTGCGTCTGGTGCCAGCGCCAGCCGAGGATCGTCGGCAAGCCGGTGTTGATGCTGATCCGCCCGGTCCACGAATACTCCGACGGGAAGCGCCGCCCCTCGACGATCACCGGCGTGCCGTTGACGTTCTCTTGCAGCCAGCGGATCATCGCATAATCGCCCGACAGGTCGAACGCTGCCGTGCCCTCGTAATGACGCGCGTGCTTCATGTACTCGATCCCGTCGAGCGTCAGCGGCGTATCGGCCTTGTTGAAGCGGTCCTCGAAGCGCGCCCGCGTCGCCATGATCGGGTACAGCAGACTGATCGCCAGCAACAACCCAAGCACGCCCTGCCAAAGCGCGCGCAGCGGCAGCGCCCAGCGGTGCGTCACGCGCAGCATCCACGCCAGCGCGACCCCGCCGGTGATGCTTAGCAGGAACCACACCTGCAAATAGAACTTGAACACCGTGTTCTGCCGCCCGATGTCGCCGTCCAGCACGACCAGCTCCACGCCCAGCGAGATCGCCAGCGCCAGCACGATCAGCGCGTAGACCGCCCGCAGCAGCGGCGCCTGCCCCGGCAGGAAGAACAGCACCGTCGCCCAGGCGACCAGCGGCACGACCAGTTGCGCGACCGGCACCTCACGCACGCCGTACACAATCGAAAACAGCACGATCGCCAGCATCGCCAGCCCGGCGCCGATCACGGGCACGGCCAGCCCGCGCAGATCCCGCACGCGCACGCGCCGCAGCCAGCGCGCCGTCTGCCACACCAGGAACGAGATCACGACGAAGATGAACAGGCCGTGAATGTACAGGTACGCCCACAGCGGCGTGGTCTCGGCTTCCCACGGCTTAATCGAACTATACGGCGTAGCGAACGTGCTGGCGAACGGCGCCGCCACCACGAACACGATCACCACGAATGCCGCCACCCGCCCCAGCCAATCGAGCAGGCGCGGGCGATCCAGCCGGGCGCGCAGCGCGATCAGCAGCGCGAGGTAGGCTACCACGCCCACCGCAAGCGCGCCGAAGCTCCACATCACGACGCTGCTAGGCGTCACGCTGGGATCGATCAGCGTCTCGCCGGCGCGCAGGCCGCGCTCCAACTGCTGATCGGCCTGCATCCGCTGCACGAGGTAGAACACGACCCGTGCCAGCGCGCCAAGCGGGATCAGCAGCAGCGCGGGCCACAGCGATGTCACGCGTCCGGGCCGCAGCAGGGCCCACAGCCGCGCCGCCGCGCGCGGAAACGGCAGATGCCCGGTCGTGCGCATCGCCGCCAGCCACGCGGTGTAAGTCAGCCCGGCCACGCCCAGGATCAGGAAGGTGATCCAGTCCCATGTGTTGGTCGGGCGCAGGATGCCGACCGCCAGCCCGCCGATGAACAGCGCGATCGCCGCTTCCCACCAGCGCCGCAGCGCCCACCCCGCCCCGCTGATCTCCGCCACCAGCCACAGCAGCGCCAGCAGATAGATCGGCATGGAGATCATATGCGCGTGCAGGTCGCCGTAGAGGTACGTGAAATACGGCATCTCAGCGATCGCATTGTGCCCCGCGCCGTTGGGTAGCTCGCTAATAATGCGCGTCGGACCCCAGTGCCAGCGGTTCGAGTAAACCGACAGCGCCTGCCCGTCCATCATTCGCTCCAGCCCCCCGAAGAACGCCTTAAGCTGCGCGCTGAGGTTCGTCAGGCCGTATTCCCAGATGCGGAACAGCGACGGATGCTGCGCTTCGTCCTGAATGTAAGCATCGGTGCGAGTCTGCGCGTCGACCGCGATCACCGCCAAATCCGCCTCGGTCGGCTCGCGATCCCGGTCGTCGCGCCACTCGTCGAGCGCCTCGCCATAAAAGCGCTCGTAGATTACGCTGCGCTCTTGCTCCAGCTCCGCCTGGCGCGTGTGAATCAGCAGCGGCGCGGGCTGCCAGCCGTCCAGCGCGGCGACCTCGCGCACAAATACGAGCAGCGTCCCCAGGTTGCCGATTACGATCGCCAGCACCAGCGCCA
>CAZVCM010000224.1:0-7348 GCA_964626105.1 uncultured Thermoflexus sp. | reverse complement strand
AGGTTTTCGCGTTCGGCCCACCACTGCAAGACGATCGTCGCCACGCCGGTGAGCAGGCCCAGCGACACCAGCATCACACCCGGCACCAGGTACCACTTCCACACACCACTGTAACCGAGCGTCATGTTCCACAATGTCAGCAGCAGGTCGCGAGGGGCGGGCACGGGCACCCATTCCGGTCCGACTGCGATCGTTTGCTGTGAAAGCAGCGCGAGCCAGATCAGCACCGGCAGCACCGCGATAGTCTGCATCACCGCCCAGCGCCGCAGCAGCGGGCGATCATTGCGCGCCACAATCGCCAGCAGGATTACCTGCGTTGCGGGGAGCGCGAACAGCGTGTAATGCGTGATGTAGCCCACCATGCTTGACGCGGCGAACGCGATCCACACCCCGCGCGAGCGGTTCCCACGCAGAATCATCAGGAAGGTGGCGGACATCACAAGCGAGAGCGCGAAGATCAGCGCGTAGGGTCGCGCTGTCCGCGAGAGCAGCACGTGATAGGGGCTGACGGAGAGCAGCAGCCCGGCGCCGAGCGCCAGATCATAATTGCTGTAGAGCCGCACCGCGGCCACCATAAACAGCGCAATCCCGACCAGGCCCATCAGGGCCGAAGGCAGGCGCAGCAGCATATCGCTGTCGGCGGGCACCAGACGCAGTGACATAAAGTACAGCGGCGTTTGGTTCCCCGCGCGAAACAGAGAGTTCAGCGAATGGTCGAGCGTTGTCTGCGCGCGGAGCGCGGTGAGGACTTCGTCGGTCCACAGGCTAGCGCCGCCCAGGTTCCACATGCGTAGCACCAGGCCAATCAGCAAAATCGCGAGCACCTGTCCGAGAAAGAACTGGGGTCGGGCGGCGCGCTGATGTGTGGTGACGTCCCATTCCCGCGTGCTCAGCCGCGCGCTGACGACTGACTGATCGATGCCAATGAGTGTCTCTGGACGCATCTGGCTCCCCTTGTGATCCGGTCCGGCTCTGCTACACGTCTTTCCGCAATGCACTATACGAGCAGCCAGCCTGTAAGTTGTGTGGTCACACTTCCACCCATCTTCATTATACTTTACGCCGGAGCCGTTTTTGAGTTGCGCGCGTCTGTATGCAGGTTCCTAATGGAATCGTGCCACGGAGGGCGCGCGCTGTCGCCCCCCAATTCTTAGTGCTGTTCGCGCGGGCGCCGTGCTATAATGCGCCTTCCATCGGTCCGGGCTGTGTCAATGGGGGGACAACCCGGGCAGGATGATTCGCGCAAGGAGTTGACGGAAGAAGGCAGATGAACGACTATCTACTCGTTCTGGTCACCGCGTCGGATGACGCCGAAGCACGACAGCTTGCGCGCGGTTTGCTGGAGCAGCGGCTCGCCGCGTGCGTCAATTTCGTCCCGATCGGGTCGATGTACTGGTGGGACGGTGTGATTGAAGAAGCGAGCGAGACGTTAATGATCATAAAGACGCGCGCCACGAGCTTCGACGCGCTGATGGACGCGGTCAAGCGCGCGCACAGCTATGACACGCCCGAAGTGATCGGCCTGCCGATTGCAGTCGGATCGCCCGAGTACTTGCAGTGGATTGATGATGAAACACAACGCTGACCTTTCTGGTTTCCGTATGCTGCTCTCGTTTGCGCACCCGGACGACGAGTCGTTCGGTATGGGCGGCGCGATCGCCCACTATGCCGAGCGCGGCGTCGAGATCGCGCTGATCTGCTCGACGAACGGCGATGTCGGCAGTGTCGATCCGGAGTGGCTTGAACACTACGACACGATCGCCGAGTTGCGCCTGTCAGAGCTGCGCTGCGCCGCCGAGGCATTAGGCATTAAGAGCGTGATCACCTATGGCTACCGTGACAGCGGCATGGTGGGCACGCCCGATAACGATCACCCGGACTGTTTGATCCAGGCGGATGAAGATGTGGTAACCGGGCGCGTCGTGCGTGATATCCGCACCATCCGCCCGCACGTTGTGGTGACGTTCGATCCGTATGGCGGCTATGGCCACCCTGACCATATTTATATGCACCGGGTGACGACGCGCGCCTTTCACGCGGCAGGCGACCCGGCGCAGTATCCGGAGCACATCGCCGAAGGGCTGGCGCCCTACCAACCGACGAAGCTCTATTACAATACGTTCCCGCGCTTGCCGTTGCGGTTGATGGTTTGGTCGATGCGCCTGCGCGGCCAGGACCCGCGCCGGATGGGTAAGAATCAGGACCTGGATATGCAGGCGGCGCTCGACAACCACCTTCCCGCGACCACGCGCCTGAACATCAGCGCCTATCAAAACCAGTGGGACGCGGCGGCGGCCTGCCACGCGTCGCAGCAGAACCCGCGCCAAATGCAGGGGCTGTTCGACCGGATTGCGCGTTTTGTCTATAGTCGGCAAGAATTCACGCGGGTTCACCCGCCACGAAATGGCCGCGAGCGCCTGGAGCGCGATCTCTTCGCCGGGCTGTCGCGCGACTGACTGCCCGCCACCATCGACAGCCTGCGCCCAAACGCGGTACACTCTCTGCTGGTGCGGGCAACCAGGGGAGCAAGGCATACGTCATGGCTTATGCGCTCACGACGGAGCAGGTCCAGCAAGTCGTGCAGAACACCGTGCTGGTGATTCTGGCGCGCCCCGACCTGCTGGGGGACTGGCAGTCGAATCTGAACGATTTGATAGGGCAAATGCGCGCCGCCGCGTTGGATGACGAAGCGATCTTCCTGGCAGCGGTGCGGGTGCTGCTCGACCGGCCCGCCGACACGCTGCCGACTGGCACGCAGTACGACCAGGCGTGGCAGGCGATCATCACTGGCCTGCAGACGCGCTCTCTGCCGCAGGCACGCGAAGAATCGATTACGCTCGACCGGCTGCTCAACTCGATCGTGCAGGCGGTGACCGCGGTGCAGACCCACGCCGCCGAACAGCGGCAGGCGATCTATGAAGAACTGCTCCAGATCAAGGCCGCCGCTGTTGAGTCTGAGGTGCCGGAGCTGGTCGTCTGGTTGGACGACGCGCTCGACGTGCTGGACGGCGCCGTGCCATCCGAGCGCGCGCACCATCACTCCGGCGTCTACAGCGCCTACTGGCAGTCGCTAATCGAGAATTCCCCCCCGTCCTAGCTGGCGCGCCCCGCCGAGCCAGCCGGAACACAAGGAGCACTCTCTGATGCGCAAATTCCTCTTGGTTCTGCTCGGATTGCCGGTGCTGCTGGCGGGCGCGGTGCTCCTGTGGACGGCACGCGGCCCGGTTCCCAAGCACGAAGTGACGACCGGCAGCGCGCTCGAAGCGATGCCGATGGCGCTCGCGGCGGACGCGCCGTTCAGCCCGATTGATGAGGGAGACGCCGGTTTTGCCGCTGGAGCACCGGACGTCGAGCCGCAGGCGCTGGAAGAAGGGAGCGGCGGCTTTGACGCAGAAGCTGCTGAGCTCGAATTTCAGGCGGAGACGAGCGCCGCCCTGCGCAGCGTCCCGCTGACTAGCGACCTGATGCTCGAAGAAGAAATTCCGATCGGGATCGAGCCGCTGGATGACGCCGCCGAGCGCGCCGCCGCCGAAGAGAGCCGGGGCGGGCCGGTGGTCCCTGCCGCCTTTGAGCAGCGCGTGGTCGAGCTGGAATGGCCGTCGCAGTTCCGCGTGGGCGGCAGCGGCACCGTGCGCGTCAAGCTGCGGATGCTGGACGATGGCTTGGTGCAGCCCGTTGCGGAGATCGCAGACAACGAGATCACGGCGACGCCGATCATCATCCCGGACAATTACACGACGCACGACGCGCAGCTCACCACCACTCTTTCCGCGCCGGATTTCGCGGTCGAAGCGCTCAGCCCGGAGACGCAAACGCTGCAAAAAGGCGGCGAGGCCGAGTGGCGCTGGACGCTCTCCGCCGAAAGCAGCGGCCAATCCGTGATCGCGATCGGCATCACGCTGACGTGGGTGAACAAAACCGACAACCGCCCGGAGACGACGATCTCGCTCTGGGGCCAGGCGTTGCAGGTGGACGTGAACTATGTCTTTGGCTCGATTACCGTCCCACAGGCGAGCATCGCGGGGACCGTCCTGGCGGTGATCGGCTTTGTCGCCGAGATCCCGCTGATTGACGCGATCTTTGAGGTGTTCGGGAAGATTTTTTTCGGCAGGCGCCGCCGCTCGAAAGCGAGCGCGAAACGCCGCCGCTAAGTGTCACTCACTCGCACGCTGCCGGAATCGCATTCCGGCGAGGATCGTATGCCGCCCGAAGAGACGCCCCAAACCACTCCTGCCGAGCTGAGCCGCGACATCAAGCTGTTAGGTGGCTTGCTCGGCGTGATTATCCGCGAGCAGCATGGCGACGACGCGTTGGAAGCGGTTGAGCGCGTTCGCGCTGCGGCGAAAGCGCGCCGCTCCGGCGAGCCGGGCGCAGCGGACACGCTCGCGCACCTGATCGACGCGCAGGACCTGCCGACGCATCGCGTCTTGATCAAGGCGTTCGCGAATTACTTCCAGCTTATCAACATTGCTGAGGACCGGCATCGTATCCGCGTGCTGCGCGAGCGCGAGCAGGCCGGGGCGCTCGACGAGTCGATCAACGCAGCGGTGCGCGAGCTGGCGAGCGCCGGCGTGACCGCCGAGCAGATGCGTTCCATCCTGAAGCGAATTCACGTCCGCCTGGTGATGACCGCGCACCCGTCCGAGGCCAAGCGCCAGGAGGTGCTGGTCAAGCTGCGCCATATCGCGGACCTGCTCGCCGTGCGCGACCAGACGCAACTTCTCCCGCGCGAGGAGAAACGGGTCACGGACGCGCTGGCCGAGACGATCGAGGAACTGTGGCAGACGCGGCCTAACCGCGCCGTCCGCGCGACGCTACAGGACGAGGTACAGGCGGGGATCTATTTTGTTACAGCAGTGATCATGGACGCGGCGGTTGAGTTGTATGAAGACCTGCGCGCTGCGCTTTCTGACGCCTATCCCCGCGAGGATTGGCGCGATCTACCGCTGATCTTGCAGTACGCGTCGTGGATTGGCGGCGACCGCGACGGCAACCCGAACGTCACCCCCAAGGTCACGCTGGCGACGCTCGGCACGCTGCGCAAGGCGGCGCGCGAGGTCTACCTGCGCGAGATCAACACGCTCGCCGAACACCTCACGCAGTCAGTGGACGAGGTGCCGGTCGATCCTGCGCTGGCGACCGAACCGGACAACGGCTCTCGCGAGACCAACGAGGTCTACCGGGCGCGGATGCATGCCATCGCCGCGCGCCTGGCAGCGGACGGCTATCGCACCGGCGAGGACCTGCTGGCTGACCTGCACCCGATTGCGGAGAGCTTGCGTGCCAATCGCGGGCAGCGGGCGGCGGACGGGGCGCTGCGCCGCCTGATCGAAAAGGTGCGGCTGTTCGGGCTGCACCTCGTGCCGCTGGATATCCGCGAGGATGCTCGCCTGCACCGCGCTGCGCTGGACGAAATCTTCCGCGCTTACGGGCTGTGCGAGAGCTACCTCGACGCGCCAGAAGAGGAGCGTCAGGCGCTGCTGGCGCGCGAGATCGCCAACCCGCGCCCGCTGTTCCCGCCCGAACCGGCGTATTCCGACGCGACGAACATGATTATCGCGACATGGCGCATGATCGCTGAGGCGCACCGTCGCTATGGCCCGCGCGTGATCGGCACGGTGATCGCCAGCTTCAGCACCGCGCCGAGCGATGTGCTGGCGCTGCTGTTGTTCGCGCGCGAGGTCGGCGTCAGCGACGCGCTCGATCTCGTCCCGCTGTTCGAGACGATCGAGGACCTGCGCAACGCCCCGTACGTGATGGACGCGCTCTACGCGAACCCTGTCTATCAGGAACATCTCGCGGCGCGCGATCAAGTCCAGCGCATCATGCTTGGCTACTCAGACAGCAGCAAGGATGGCGGCTACCTCGCGTCGAACTGGGGGCTATACGTCGCGCAGCGGCAGCTTGCCCGCGTCAGCCTCGCGCATGGCGTGGTGCTGGAACTCTTTCACGGGCGCGGCGGTAGCATCGGGCGCGGCGGTGGCCCGACCAACCGCGCCATCCGCGCGCAGTCGCCGCTGGCCATGCAGGGGCGCATCAGCATCACGGAGCAGGGCGAGGTGATCGCATATCGCTACAGCAACGCGGCTATCGCCCGGCGGCACTTGCAGCAGATCTTCCACGCGGTGCTCAGCGAGCTTGGCCGCTCCAGCTACACCGAGTCCCAGCCGAAGTGGCGCGCCGCGGTGGAGCAGCTCGCCGAGGCGGGCGAGGATGCGTATCGCGCGTTTGTGTACAAACTGACGGGCTTCTTCGACTATTGGCAGCAGGCGACGCCAATCAATGAACTGGCGATGATGCCGATCGGCTCGCGCCCGGCCAAACGCGGCACGGGCGGGTTCAGCCAGGTGCGCGCGATCCCCTGGGTGTTCTCGTGGATGCAGAGCCGCGCCATCATCCCAAGCTGGTACGGCGTGGGCAGCGCGCTGGATGTCTTCTGCGAGGACTGCCTGCCAGAGCCGCCTGAAGGTGGCGGGCTGGCGCTGCTGCGCGATATGTACCGGCGCTGGCCATTCTTCCGCGCGCTGGTGAAAAATGTAGAACTCGACCTTGTGAAGGCGGATATCGGCATCGCCGCGCTGTACGACTCGTTGGTGGACGATGCCAGCCTGCGCGAGCGCGTCTTCGAGCGCATCCGGCAGGAGCACGCGCTCGCCTGCGACTGGATCGCGCGTATCACCGACCAGGAGACGCTGCTCAGCGACACGCCGGTGATCAAGCTCTCAATCGAGCGCCGCAATCCATACGTCGATCCGCTGAATTTTATCCAGGTCGCGTTATTGCGGCGGCTGCGAGCGCTCTCGCCCGACGATCCGGCCTACAGCGATGTGCTCGATGCGGTGCTGATCACGGTCAACGGCATCGCGGCGGGGATGAAGAATACAGGGTAGCGAAAGGCAGCAGTCAGCGATTAGTCGTTAGCAAAGTCAAAGGCGGTCGCGAACCGGATGCGGTGGGCTTGTGAACGGTTTTTCGCTCGGGAACCGTGTAGAGCGTCTGTCAAATGAATTCGCGTTCCGGGTTTTGCTAACCGCCAATAGCTTGAAAGGAGGCACGCACCGATGCATCACACACGAAATCCGCGCCTCGGCTGGCTCATGGCTGTTCCGCTCGCGCTGGCGGCGCTGCTGCTCGTGGCCTGCGGGCAGGACGAGCCAGAACCCCCGCCACCCACCAACACGGTCGCCGCGCTCGACGCGCCGGATGACACTGAGGCGGGTGACGCGCCGCTGAACGTGGGCGATCCCGCGCCAGACTTCACGCTGCCCACCGCCGATGGCGGCACGGTGTCGCTGGCAGACTACACGGGGCAACAGCCGGTCCTGCTGTACTTCCACATGGCGGCAGG
>CAZVCM010000223.1:0-7381 GCA_964626105.1 uncultured Thermoflexus sp. | reverse complement strand
CTGGCTGGCGGAGTCAGGGGCGCGCGACTAGTCGCTAACCTTCGGCGGGCGGCGCGGCGCCGGGCGCGACGACAGAGAACAGCACTTCCTCGGATGAGGTTGATCCCACCCACACGCCTTGATCGGAATAAGCCGGAGTCGCGGTCGGGGCCTGCCCAGATGGCGGCGGGGGCAAGACGCCGCTGCTCGGATTGCTGTAGAAGGCGCGGATGCGGTACTCGCCCGCCTGCAACCCAAGCCCGCTCAACTGCTGCATCGGATAGCGATAGGTTTGCGTGCAGCGGGCGTGCGAGCCAAGCAGGTGCAACTGTTCGTGCGGGTATGACTGCGGCGCGCCACGCGGTCCGGCATTGTCCGTGACGAGCTGGTCAGTTCCGACGCGCCGAATCTCAAATGACACTCCGGCGTCGTTATCGAGGCGTGTGAGTGGGGGCGTGGCGTCGGTCAGGTAGAGGATGACCGGGCCGGTGTCGCTGTTCGCGAAGGTTAGCTGCACTTCGAGCGTCTGATCAGTGGCGACGACGCGGCTCGCCAGCCGCAGCTCCAGGTTGAGCTCTTGCGGATCGTCCCCTGCCTGCGCCAGCAGCGAGCGGTTGTTGCCGCCAATCGGCGCGGCGAGATCGGTACACTGTGGCCCCTGGCGTAGCGCCGGAGCGAAGCGGGGCAGTGTCGAAACGGCGATGAGCACCGCCAGCACAAGGAATAACAGCAGCCGCGCGCGGTTGAACCCGGGAAACCGGCCGCTCGCACTCCTTCCACTTCGACGCGCCATAACTGCTCGCTACCCTTCGTGCAGAATCCAGTCTTCAACCAACCGTGTGGCGTCGGTCTCGGGCGCGCCCTGCGCCGCGTCCAGCCAGACGATCCCAGTGTCGTGCCCCTTAAACCACGTCATCTGGCGACGGGCGAAGGCGCGCGTCGCTTGCTGGATGGCAGCAATCGTCTCGTCGAGCGACTTCTCTCCGGCGAAGTAAGGCTGCCACTGCGCGTAGCCCAGACCGCTCATCGACGGCAGATCCCAAGTATAGCCTGCGTCCAGCAAAGCGCGCACCTCATCCAGCAGCCCGGCGTCGATCATCCGCTTCACGCGGGTGTTGATGCGCCCGTGCAGGGTGTCGCGCGGCATCGTCAGGCCAAGCTGGCACAGCCGGTAAGGTGGGGGCTGCTTGCGCTGCAAGACCGAGATCGGCACGCCTGTTTCCAAGAAGACTTCCAGCGCGCGGACCACGCGGCGCACATTGCGATAGTCGATGCGGCTGGCCGCTTCCGGATCGTGCTGATGCAGGCGGGCGTGGAGCGCCTGGGCGCCATGTTCCTCAGCGAACGCTTCCAGCTCGGCGCGCAGGTTCGAGTTTGGCGGCACTTCCGGAATACCCCAGCCCTCAATGACGGCGCTGATGTACTGTCCTGTGCCGCCGACCAGCAGCGGCAACCCGCCGCGCCCGTGAATGTCGTCGATCGCGGCGTAGGCGGCGCGCTGGTATTCAGCGAGGGTGATCGTCTGATCGGGCGTCACGAGATCGAGCAGGTGATGTGGGACAGCCGCGCGATCGACTGGCGACGGTTTGGCCGTGCCAATATCCATGTGCTGGTAAATCTGGCGGCTGTCCGCGCTGACGATCTCCCCACCGAAGCGCTGCGCCAGCGCAATGCCGAGCGCGGTTTTTCCGCTGGCGGTCGGCCCTAGCACGACGATCAGCGGGCGGTGTGCGTTCTCCGGCGGGGCGACGGGGTCCGGCTCTGGCGCGGCCTCGGGGGACGGCTCGGCGGCGCCCTCCGCTGCAGACCAACGCACGCCTGCGCTCGCGCTACCACGCCATCGCATCAGGGATGATCTCCACGCTGAACTCCGTCCCGTTCACCGCGACCGCCGCCACATCAATGCGCCACATCACCTGATCAAGTTCGTGCAAGTCGAGATATGCTTGCGCGAGGTCCAGCAAGCGAGCCTGCTTTCGGTCGTTGACGCTCTCCAGCGCCAGCGCCCGCGCCTTAGCGAGCGGGCCATGCCGAGCGCGCACCTCGACAAAGACGATCTCGCCGTCACGCTCCGCGACGATGTCCAGCTCTCCGCTGGTGTTCCGCCAGTTCCGGTCGCGAATGGCATACCCGGACCGGCGCAGATAGCGCGTGACGAACTCCTCTGCGCGCTGCCCGAAGCGCTGACGGGGATCGGGCGCGCCGCGCTCGCGCTGGTCGTCGCGGGTTCGCTCATCTGGCATGGAGTCAGGTTTGCCTCGCGATTTCTGCCAGCCCTGCCTCGTCCAGCAGTTCAAGCTCAGTACGCGTGATCGAGATTAAATTCTGATCGGAAAACTGGTACAGCGCTCGGCAGGCTTGCTCGCGGGTCGTGCCGACTTGCGCCGCAATCTGATCGAGCGTCAGGTTGCGCGTCATTGCTGGCTCGCCGTAATCGGCAAACTGCGCGAGCAAGAATGTAGCAAGGCGTCCCGCCACAGGCTGGAACGCCAGCCCTTCGACAACTCGGCTGGCTTGCTGCATGTAGCTAATCATCGCCTGGCACAAGGCCCACAGCGCGTCAGGCTGAGCGCGCAGGACCGGGAGCAAATGCTCGCGCGGCCAAAGGAAGACCTCGCTTTCCGCCTGCGCTGCCAGCGAGACGGGCATGGGCGCGCCGTCACGGAAGAACGCCAGCCCCCAGAACACGCTGCCGGGCTTGAGCGATTGAACAACTAACTGGCGGCCCTCGCCTGACTCTTTCACACCATCAATCTGGCCGTTTTTTACGATGAAAAGGTAAGGCCAGACGTCGCCCGCGAAGGCGAGGTAGACGCCCCTGGCATAGCGGCGGCGCTGCGCGCTTTGCGCGGCTGCGAGGCGCTGATCAGGGCTCAGCCGCCCGAATACCGGATTCTGCGCAAGCAGGGTCTCCAACTCCGCGGTCATGCCTCACTCTCTCCGCTGAGTACCTGGCTGCTTTGCCTGGATACTATAGCACATTCGCCGATTGAGCATACGCGCGTCTTCGCGAAGTTTTGCGCTAGCGCAACGACACGCGCCGGTACCTGTGTGACAATTTGCACAATATATGGTTGCTTCAAAGGGGGATGTGATGCAGACCTTTTCACAAAGCAATCGCACGGCGCTGGCTGTGCTGGCGGTGGTGCTCGGGCTTTTTCTTCTGCTCGCAGCGCCAATTATCATTCAGAACTCGCTCGATCCTGTGTTGGAAAGCCTGTTAGAGGTGGTCAAGGAGCGCCCGCAATTTTTGAGCGGTATTTCGCTGTTCACCTTCTTCTATCCCTTATGGCGCGCTTTGGCTTTTATTGCGGGCGTTGCGCTGTTGGTGAGCGTGCCCGCGCTCCTCAAGGGGCAGGAGTGGACGCTGCCGGTCATGCTGACAGCCTACGCGATGCCGTCCATTGGCGGCATGTTCATGTTCTTGCCGTATGTCAGTTGGGTCGAAGGCTCGTTTCCGCTGCCGCTGATCGTCACGTTTGCCGGGCTGATCGGGTTCTGGGCGACGCTGCTCCTGCGCAACACCGATCGCTTTCACAAGCTGGTGGACTGGCTTGTGTTTACATTCATTGGGATGCTGGCAACGCACGCGTTTGTGCTCGGCGTCGGCGCCGCCCGCCAGTTGATGACCCGCCCGAACCAACCGCTGTACAACGGTGTGGAGTGGTGGATTCTGACGATGATCGGCGATATCAACTGGATCGCGGCGGCGGGTCTCATTGTGTCAATCCCGCTCCTGATCATGCGCCGCAGAGCAGGGTGGTATGTGGCTGTGGTCGCGGCGCTGGCGATCCTGCTGATCGATGCGCCGACGCAGATCATCCGCACAAACACGAACGATTATCTGTACGGCAGCCTGCTGGCGATTGGCTTACTGCTGTGGCTGCTGCTTCCGGCGTTTCGGGAGCGCCTGATCGGCGAGCGCGCGCCTGTCGCAGGTGATAGCCGGTTGAAAAGTGAGGCGTCACGGATTACACTGGACGACACATCCCGAGAATCAGCCATAGCACCCTGACAGATCGCCAGTTGGCGATTCTGTGCTTTTGCTGCCGCCCGGGAAGCCGGGCGGTAGTTGTTTGATCAGCCGGGTGTCGCCTGAAAACGAAAGAGAGACCTCATGAACGTCGAGATTTTAAGTATCGGAACTGAGCTTTTGTTGGGCGAGATTGTTGATACCAATTCTGCCTATATTGCGCGGCAGCTGCGCGATATCGGCGTGAACATCTTCTATTTGACCACCGTGGGAGACAACCTGGAACGCATTGCCGGGGCGATCCGCTCTTCGCTAACGCGCGCCGACGTCGTCCTGACGACTGGCGGGCTGGGCCCGACGGTGGATGACATGACGCGGCAGGCCGTCGCGCAGGCGACCGATCGCGAGCTGGAGTTCCGCCCCGAACTGCTCGACCAGATCGCGGAGCGGTTTCGTCAGCTTGGCTCGCAGATGAGCGAGAACAACCGCGTGCAGGCGTACATCCCGGTGGGGTCGATCCCGGTTCACAACCGGCTCGGGACCGCGCCGTGCTTCATCGTCGAAAGCGAGCAAGGCACGGTGATCAGCCTGCCGGGCGTCCCGCGCGAGATGAAGGACATCCTGGAGACGACGATCATCCCCTATTTGCGCGAGCGGATGGGCGGGATGGGCATCATCAAGGCGCTGGTGCTGCGCACCGCCGGGATCGGCGAGAGCCAGATCGACGCGCGGATCGCGGACCTGATGACCTGGACGAATCCGACCGTGGGCCTGGCCGCGCACACCGGGCAGACGGATATCCGCATCACGGCGCGCGCCGATACCGAAGCGGAAGCTGACCGGATGCTCTCCGAAGCGGATGTGATCGTGCGCGAGCGCGTGGGCGAATACATCTATGGAACGGGTAAGCAGCCGCTGGAAGAGGTCTTTCTCGCGGTGTTGCGCGAAAAAGGATGGAAGCTGGCGGTCAGCTACACCGGGCCGGACGGTGACGCGTTCGCGGCGCGGCTCGGCCACCCAGACGTGATGACGTGCGAAACGTGCGGCGATGACCTGCCCTCGCTGTTGGAGCGGCTGGGCGAAGACCCGGCGCGAGCAGCAGATCCGGACATGCTCGATTTCTGCCAGCTCTCGCGTGCGGAAGCGAAACGGCTGGCGAGCGACACCGGCGCCGATGTCTCGATCGCGATCGTGACCTTCGACTCGGGGACCGGGATCACGGCGATGACCGCGCACGAAGAACGCAGCCGGTGTTACGGCTTCGGTGGCACGAACTCCGACGCGCCGAACTGGGCCGGGACGTGGGGCATGAGCATGGCGTGGCAGTTGGCGCGTCAGGCGGTGGCGAGCTAGCGCCGTGCAGAACGAAACGGACCGGACAGAGGGGTTGGCGCGGGCGCTGGCTGACGCCGGATTGATTCAGTTTGGGCGGTTTGCGCAGCCCGACGGCGGCGTGTGGCCGGTCGCGGTGCATCTCGACTGGTTGCCCTCATATCCCGACGTGCTGCGGCAAGCGGCGCGGGCGCTCGCTCCGCTGATGGACGGGCTAGGCGTGGATCGCGTGCTGGCGGGGCCGGGCGCGCTGCCGGTTGGTGTGGCGCTGAGTTTTGAGACGGGCGTGCCGCTGGTGTATACCGTCAGCGAGATGCGCAGCGCCGCCGACGCCTTCGCCATCGAGGGCGCGTATGATGTCGGGCATCCCACGGTGTTGCTGTCGAATCTGTTGCTGGATGCGGCACAGGCGGAATCACTGACCGCGCTCGCGGGGCGCGTCGGGCTTGAGGTGCGCGCGATGCTCGCCGTGCTGGATCTCGGCCTTGGCGCACGCGAGGCGCTTGAGGCGGGCGGCTGGATTGTTCGCTCCTCGCTGACGCTAGGGCGCGCGCTGCCTGTGCTTGAAGCGGCGGGCACGTTGCCGCCCGCGATGCGCGCCCGCGTGCAGACTTGGATCAAGGATTGCCGGAACGATCCGGCGTGTGGGTGAACGAGCGACACCGATCGGCTGCGTGCAGCGAAAACTAGCGAGCGACAGCCGACGGGTTACGGGCTTATCCGCTGTCTTGCGCGTATGGGGAGCTGGAAGTGGACGACAGCTCGCGCGCGCTAGTACGTCTGTACCTGCCCGTAGCGAGCCTCAAATGCGCTCCGTGTGAGAATGAGCGTCATCGAGCGTCCATTCGCCCAAACGTGCTCGACCTCGAAGCCGATGCTCTCGCACCAGCGCATCGCGCGCGTGTTGGAGCGGCGTACTTCGATACGCATTGCGTGGCAGGCGTCTCCGGCGAAAACGGCGCGCGCGTAGGTCGTCACGGCTTCGCGCCCATACCCCTTGTTCCACAGGTCGATCTCGCCGATCAACAGCGCAAACGATACCGAGCCGGGCCGGTCGTCGCAGTCGATGTAGAACTCACCGATCGGCTGTTGCGCCCCGGCGCGCAGGCAGATCATGAAATGGTGCGCGACCTCTTTCCCCGCGATGTGGCGCGCGTACCAGTCTTCCATATCGCGCTCGTCGTACTGCATCCCGTCGAGGTTTCCGGCCGGGTCCATCACCGCCGGGTTGTTCCACCAGCGCTGCAGATAGGGCAGGTCGGCTCGCGTTGTCGGGCGGATCAGCAACCGCTCGCCCTCAACGCGCTGCGGGATGCAAGGAACCTGAGGACATCCACGATCAGTCATCGTCATCCAACCTCAATACGGCCATAAACGCTTCCTGCGGGACTTCGACGTTCCCGATCATCTTCAGGCGGCGCTTGCCTTTCTTCTGCTTCTCGAGCAGCTTTTTCTTGCGCGTGATGTCGCCGCCATAGCATTTGGCGAGCACGTCCTTGCGCAGCGCCTTGACATTTGCGCGGCTGACGATCTGCTTGCCGATCGCCGCCTGGATCGGGACCTCGTAGAGCTGGCGCGGGATTAACCGCTTGAGCTTTGATACCAGCTTCTGACCCTTATGAAATGCCTCCTCCTGGTGGACGATCATGGCGAGCGCGTCGACGGGCTGCTTGTTCACCAGCACGTCGAGCTTAACGAGGTTTTCAGGGCGATACTCAAGGAAATGATAGTCGAGGCTGGCGTAGCCACGCGTGCCTGACTTCAACCGGTCGTAGAAGTCGACGATCAACTCAGCCAGCGGAATCTCGTATTTGAGCTGCACGCGCTTTTGATCGAGATATTCCATGCTTTTGTAGATGCCGCGCTTCTTGGTCACCAGGTCCATAATCGGACCGATGAACTCCTCTGGCGCGAAGATCTCGATCGCCATCCACGGCTCGCGGATCTCGACGATGGCGCTTTCGTCGGGCAGGTCAGCGGGGCTGTTGATGGTGATTTACTCGCCGCTGCGCATCTCGACCTGATAATCGACGCTAGGCGCAGTTGCAAGCAGGTCTAGGTCGTATTCGCGCTCCAGCGGCTCCTGCACGATGTCCA
>CAZVCM010000222.1:0-7398 GCA_964626105.1 uncultured Thermoflexus sp. | reverse complement strand
AAAGCTATCGCAGCCTCGTTTTTCAGAACATGCCGCGATCGGGCATTCCGCCGCACTTCTACGGCTATCGCGAGTACGACAGCTATGTGAACTTGATGGGGCGCGTCGGCTCGCTGGGGCGCAAGCCAGACACTGGCAAGCTCGCTCAGCAGGACGGCATCGGCGACCCGACGAAAATCTGGTGGGACGCGCGCCCGCACCCGAACCTCGGTACGCTCGAGGTCCGCATCTGCGATATGTGCACGCACATCGACGACACGATCGCAGTCGCCGCGCTGATCCAGGCAATCGTCGCCAAGCTGATCAAGCTGCGGAACCAAAACCTCTCGTGGCGGATCTATCGTGGCGTGTACATCAACGAGAACAAGTGGCGCGCGGTACGCTATGGGACACAGGGCAACCTGATCGACTTCGGGCTGCAGACTGAAGTCCCGATGCGCGATCTCGCCGCTGAGATTCTCGAGTTGGTCGATGACGTGGTGGATGATCTCGGCTCACGCGAGGAAGTCAATCGCATCATGGACATCTTCGAGCGCGGGACGAGCGCCGATCGCCAGTTGAGCGTCTACTATCGCGCGCTGGACGAGGGGCGCTCGCGCCAGGAAGCGTTATTCGCCGTGGTCGATTTTCTGATGGCAGAAACCGCGCGGGGCTGGTAAGGGGTGCGTTATCCGCGCCGCCGGTTCGAGGCGTAGACCGCGACGATCCCGGACGTCACCCCGGCCAGCAACGTGACATACAGCAGCACGCCGAACACGTTCGTGCGCGCCTCGGTCGGCTCCTCGATCACAAGCGCGGCGGTCGCCAGAAACGCGGCCAGCACAGCGAAGCTGATGCGGTAAATCCATTTTTCCCACCGGCTCAGGTGAAACATTCAGTCTCCTGCTTTCAGTCAAATTCATAGAACGTAAACCCGCGCCACTCGGACGACGGCAACAGATACACCCGCCCGCCCGGCGGCGCCGGATCGCGGCGCATGACCGAGATTCCGGCGATGCGGTCTTCCGGCGAGAGACGGTGCGGCGGCCCCGCGCCATGCTGGCTGAACGTCACCAGCGTGTGCTGCGCATAATGCAGGCTGATCTCGTCGCCAAGCAGCATCACCCGCTCCGGCGCGCCGAGTTCTGCTACTGCATCGCCAACCGTCGGCCACGGGCTATCCGGCGTGAGGTCGACCGGCGTGAACAGATAAATCAGCGGATCCCACACCAGCTCGACCGCCAGCGGCTCGCCCCGTCCTGCATCATAGCGAAATCGGAAGCGCGTCTCGCCCATCCCCACCACGCCCGGCACGCGCTCCACACTGCCCGCCAGCACACCGTTTTCCTGGCGCAGCGCCGGCAGAATCGCGTCCGGATCGAGGTCGAACATGCACATCGTTTGCCAGCAGCCATCGCTCTCTGGCAGCGGAAAGGTGCGCTGCGCGGTCTGCTGACCGAACCAGCGCGCGCCTGCCACCAGCAGCGCAAGCGCGATCCATGCCCCCGCGATGATCAGCACGGCCCAGCGTCGCATCAACCGCGCCCCGGACGACCGGCGCGATAGGCGGCCCAGCGCGCCAGCCCCTGCGCCAGCATCAACTCCCCCACCACCACCGCCAGGAGCGCCACGCCGATCAGCGCGCCATACTCGACATCCGTCCAGGCGCGGAAGGCAGTCTGCAAGTTCATCAAGCGCAGCCCCTGGTCGCCACCAGCAGCCATCAGCAGCAGGCTTGCCCAGCGCTCGCCCATCGCCATCGTCGCATAGCCGGGTGTCCACGGATCGCCGTTGAGCACGATCCACCCGGCTGCCAGCGCCGCGCCAAACCCGATCATCTGCGCCGCCATTGCCGCGCCTCGCACCAGTTGGTAAAGCCTTCCGCTGCCCGCCAGCGCGACGATCGCCAGCCCGGCGCTCGCGTTCAGCGCCACAGCGACCAGTGGCTGCAGTAACGTCGCAGCCATGAGCGCCGCCAGCAGCCCAATCGCCACAGGGATCGAGAGCGCAGGCGCGCCACCCGCGATCGCAAGGTCAAGCTGCCGCCCATGATAATCGGTCAGCCCGGCGAGCATTGTCACAGTGAAGAACAGGCGCGGCATCCACACCGCCGCCAGCAGCCAGCGCAGCCGGTACATCACCGCCGCCCAGCGCGCCCACACCGCGAACTCCGCGCCGTGGCTGGTGATCTTGACCAGTTCCCACGCTTCGCGCTGCCGCTCGCTGGCGAACAGGCTCGACGCCAGCAACAGCGCGGCGAGCTGCGCGAACAACTGCATCAGCAGCAGAAACAGGTACAGCACCGAAAACACCGGCGACTCGTTCTGCCCGCTGATGCCGAGCGATATATCGCGCCGGTAGGCATCCACGCCAAAGTACAGCACGCCCAGCGCCATCCCCACCCCGACGACTGCAGCCAGCGCGCGCGCGGCGCGCGTGTGGCGTTGCTGCTCGCGCTGCAATATCGTGCGCAACACCGGATGCGAAAGAGAAGCCCAGGAAGGACGCTGCGCGGTCAGGGAGAGACGCGGCAATCAAGAACCTCGCACGACTCGACGGACGATCGGGCGCCGATTGTACCCCGCTTAGGCGTCCGGCTCCATCACCAGCGCAGCGCGTACGTCGTCGTCCAGCCGATCCAGCGCGGGCTGCCAGTCGTCTGGCTGGACGTGTACTGCCCAGCCGGGGTGGATGTAGTACAGCACGGTCTTGGGGACCTGCTCCACGTGCTGGTAAATCGCTGCCGCGTAGACGCCAATTTGCAGGTAATAGCGGCGCGCGTTTTCCTTCGCCTTCTCGCGTGAGACGAGCGGCGTCTTATAGTCGACGATATGCCAGTATTTGCCGTCGAAGTACAGCGTATCGATCACGCCGTGAATCGCGCGCGTGCCGGTGCGATAGACAAACGGCAGCTCGCGATAGACCTGCTTTGCGCGCTCGATCTCGCCGCGTATGCGGCTTCCGGCGAAGCGTTCCAGTAAGCGCCGCGCGCGCTCCACCACAGCACTGGACGACGCGGGATCGGTCGCGCCTTGCTCCCACGCGTAGGTGCGCAGCCGCTCATCGAACAGCGCCGGATCGGTCGCGTCGGGCAGCATCCAGGCGCGCAGCGCGCGGTGCACCGTCTGCCCGACCGTCCGCGCCAGCCAGCCCGAGTCCGGCGCGGCGGTGGGGAGCGGGTCTAGCGGCTGCGGCGCGTCGTGCAGCACCGCATGGCGAAATGCACGCCGCCCGGCATCAAGCGGATCGCTGAACGGCACCCGCCCCAGCGTGGCGATCTGGGTCGCGCTGAGCGTGCGCGCCGGGGCATCCGGCTCCGCCGAGACTGTCGCCAGCAGCGGCGGGCGTTCGGCGGGCAGATCGGGGACCGCGTCGCCTGCTTGCAAAGCGGGATGATCCCAGCCGGACGCCGTCTCACTGCGCCGCGCCGCCAGCTCGCGGCTATCGGGCGGCTGGTCTGGCACGCGGATCACACAATCGCCCCATTCCCGCTTGACCTGCCATTCACCTGGCGTTAATTCTTCTGGGGTGACGCCCAGCGCGCCCAACCACAGCGACAGCCAGCAGTCTTTAGGCGCGCGCCCGTTCTTGTCCAGCGTCCCGCTGAGAATCAGGTGATCGGCGGCGCGGGTCGCAGCCACATACAGCAACCGCCGGTGCTCCGCGTGCTCGCGCCGCGCGCTGAGCCGCTTCGCCCATTCCACGGCGAACGGTTTGGTCTTGTCGTCGGGATCGTCGCGCGGCGGATCGCATACCGGCCCGGCTTGCGGGTCCAGTGCGAACACCGCGCCGCGTTCTGTGCGCGTCCACGTGGTGTCGAACAGCGCCACGATTGGGAACTCCAGCCCCTTGCTGGCGTGGACGGTCATCAACTGCACTGCGTTCTCGACCTCGACAATCGCCTCGCTCTCGCGCGCTTCGCGGGCAGTGAGATCGCGCACGTACGCGTCGAACGCGCTCAATCCGATTCGCCCTGACGCCCGCGCCAAGCCGAGCAGCTTCTCGACGTTGCCACGCCGCCGCGCGCCATCCGGCAGGCCGCTGAGCACCGCGAGGTAGCCGGTCAGGTGCAGCGCGCGCGCCAGTAGCTCTGCAATCGAGACGCGCCCTGCCCGGTCGTGAAGCGCCCGCAACACATCCCGCGCGAAGTCCAGCGACCTGGCCTCGTCCGGCGGCAGCAAGGGTGGATCGTCGCGGTGCAGCGCCTGCCACAGCGGCAGCGGCGCGCGGGCGCCCGCTTCCGGCAGGCGCAGGGACAGCAACGCCTCGTCGCTCAGGCCGAACATTGGCGAGCGTAGGGCCGAAGCCAGCGCCAGATCGTCGGCAGGGTTGTGCACCGCCCGCAACAGGTTGAGCAAGTCCCATACTTCCTGGCGGTCAAAGTAGCCGCGCCCGGAGACGGTGACATACGGCACGCCCGCTGCCTTGAACACATCCTCGACCAGCGGCATGGACCCGACCGTGCGAAACAGCACCGCCACGTCGCCATAGCCTGCCGGTCGATAGCTCCCGCCATCTTGCGCGCGGTCCCAGATTGCAGCCTCGCCTTCGACCAGCGCGCGAATCGTCTGCGCCAGCTCCCACGCTTCCCAGCGCCGCGCCGACTCCTTATCCTGAAACTCGGGTGCGATTGCCTCGTCCAGCCGGGGAATCGCCAGCAAGGTAACCGGCTGCGCCTGGTGCGGCGCCATGTGCAGATCGCAGGCCCGGTGCGCGGCCATCGGCACGCCCAGCCCGACCTCATAACGCGCCGCCGGACCCTCGCCCACCGTCATAATCGCGCCGAACAGGTCATTGAACGCGCCAACCAGCGCCTCGTGCGTGCGGAACGAGGTTGAGAGCGGTAGCTCGCGCCCATGATGCGCCAGGAGATCGCGCCGCACGTCGTCAAACACGCTGACATCCGCGCCGCGAAACGCGTAGATACTCTGTTTTGGATCGCCAACCACGAACAGCTTCCCGGCGGCCCCAGGCTGTCCGATCCCACACAGCCGGTCGATGATCTCGCGCTGGGCGCGGTTCGTGTCCTGGAACTCGTCGACCAGCACCTGCCGGAACTCGTCGTGATAGCGCGCGCAGACCGCGTCCGAGCGTAGCAGCAATCGCGCGCGGTGTTCAAGGTCCGCAAAGTCGAGCGCGCCCTGCTGCGCCTTCATGCGGCGATACTCGTCCGCCACCAGCGCGATCGCCTCGCCCCACAACGCCAGCCAGTCCAGCGCGGAAGCGTCCAGATCGCCGGGCGGCGCGCCAATCGCTTCCAGCGCCTCTTTCAGCAGGTCGCGAACGCTGCGAAGCGCGCCTTTGCATTCCTGAAGCGGCTCGTCGCCGCCCCACTTCGTTTTGGCCCCACCGCGCAGATCGATCGCGCCCGCGATCTGCGCAGCAAGCTCGCAGAAGCTATCGTCGTCACCTTCTAGCAGCGCGGGCGCAGCGGTGAGGATCTCGTCCCAAATCGCGGTCAGCTTATCGCCGGAAGGCATGTCCGCGTACCGGCCCCAGGCGAGCGCGTCCCGCCAGTCCGGATCGGCGCGCACCTGCTGGATGATCGCGGCGCGCTCGTCCCGCCAGGCGGACACCCACCGATCCCACAGCGTATCGAGATCGCCAGCCAGCATCGCGGCGACCGCCGCTGCCGAGTCCGGCGCGGCATACGCGCGCAAAATCATGCGGACCGTCCGCAGGTCGTACGCGCCGAGCAACGCCGCCGCCTGCGCATCGCTGCGCGCCAGCCGGGCCAGCGCGCTCTCGACGGCGTCATTCAGCAGGATCGCGGCTTCGTTCTCGTCCAGCACCTCGAACGCGGGATCCAGCGCGGCCTCGGCGGGGTTGGCGCGGAGCAACTGCGCGCACAGCCCGTGAATCGTCCCAATCCGCGCGGCGTCGAGCGCGGCGGAATGCGCGAACCAGCGCCCGCGTTCCTGCTCGCCAGCGGCGCGTGCCAGCCGCGCCTCGATGGCGTCCCGGACGCGATCGCGCATCTCGCGGGCCGCCTTCTCCGTGAACGTGATCGCAACAATCGAGGTCAGCGGCCAGTCGTCGTGCGCGTCCAGCAGCGCGACAAAGCGCTCGACCAGCACGCGCGTCTTACCGCTGCCTGCCCCGGCAGTCACGATCAGGTTGCAGTCGTGCGTGTAAACCGCGTCGTGCTGCTCTGGCGTGAAGCACAGCGCGCCGGGTACGTCGGGAAATGCGTCGCTCACAACACCGCCTCAGTTCAAAATCACATGCGCCAGCATCAGCGCAAACGCCGCAACCATTGCCGCATACCCAATAATGCTGCGCGGCCCCCAGCGCACGTGCCCGTCCGGCTCGATCGGATATTTGAAGACGAGCAGCGACACGCCCAGCAGCAGCCACGTCGCGCCGTTGAGCCAGTGCGCGTTTAGCAGGCGCACCGCGCCGACCGCGAACAGGATCGCGCCCGCCACCTGCATCCAGTTCACCCGCGCCAGCCGCTCCCAGATCGACATCGTTGCGCCCTAGCCCAGCACGCCCGCGAACTCGATCACCAGCAGAATGATCGCCAGGACGACCGCGCCGAGCGCGACATAGTTGCGCGGGATTGGTTCAAAGCCGCGGAGCGAGCGCTCGCCGTCGCGACCCGGCACATACGCGATCATGCTGACGCCAAGCAGCGCCCAGATCAGGCCGAGCAGATAATCCGCAGTCAGCAGGTTCATCAGGGCCACGCCGATAAACAGCAGACCGGCAAGCTGTGTCTTCGTCCACGCGCGCAGGTTCATGCGCCATCTCCCTCAATCGTCTTCCGCTGGCCGGAGCGCGTCAGGCGGCACATCGCGCTGTAATCGCACTGGTTGAAGAACGCGCAGCGTCCCCCCGCCAGCGGCTTGCTCGGGCGGACGACAAAGTGCCCGGCGCGCGCCGCCTCGACGTGCAGGTGCAGGCGATCGCGCGCTGCATCCAGCGCCTCTGCGCCGACTGCGACCGCTCCGCTCGTCTTGCGGTTGGCGATGTGCCAGAACAGCCCGCCCGCCACCTGCAGCCGCTCGCCATGCGCCGCCAGCAATTGCTCCGCCGCCAGGAGATAGACCAGCATCTGCACGTTGCGCCCGCTGATCAAGTCGTCGTCGTTGAACGCGCTACTGCCGCTCTTGTAGTCGATCACGACGATCGCATCTCCGGCGCGATCCAGCCGGTCGATCACGCCGCGCACGCGCAGCGGGCCCGCCGGGCCGTCGATCGCCACCGGCGGAAGCCCGTCCATCCCGAAGCGGGCTTCCAGCGCGTAAGGGATGCGTGGCGCACCACCGGTGAACGCTTGCAGAGTTCTACCCACGTCCGCGCTAAAGTCCTGCTCAACCAGCCAGCGCAGCCGCCGCAAGAGCATCGCCTGTTCGTGTTGCCAGGTGGCAGAGGGGCGGAAACCGTGTTCGTCCGGCGCGGTGGCGAAGACCTCGG
>CAZVCM010000221.1:0-7477 GCA_964626105.1 uncultured Thermoflexus sp. | reverse complement strand
GCAGGTGCTGCGGTGAGAGCGCCTGGTTGACGTGTTCGACCAGATACCGCAGCAGCCGGTGCTCCGTGGCGGTGAGCTGGATCGGATCAGCGTCGCCCACAACCACCTGATGCGTGTTCGAATCGAGCACCAGCGGTCCGACGCTGAGCACTGCGCTTTCGCTGAGCACCTGCCGCTGGCTGCGGCGGATGAGCGCGCGCACGCGGGCGGATAGCTCCGACAGTTGGAACGGCTTGACGACATAGTCGTCCCCACCTGCATCCAGTCCAGCCACGACATCATCGGTCTGTCCGCGCGCTGTCAGGAAAAGAATCGTCAGGTCGTTGTACGTTGGGTTCGCGCGAATGGCGCGGCAAACCTCCAGCCCGTCCATGCCCGGCATGATGATATCCAGGATGATCAGGTCGGGGCGCCGGTTCGCAAGCATCTTGAGCGCCTCGTGCCCAGAGTCCGCCCGTCCTACATCATAGCCCTCAGATGTGAGCGCTCGCGACAAGGTCCCTAATACATCTGGATCGTCGTCGACTGCGAGGACATAAGGTTTACACATAAGTCAATCCTGCCTGTGATAAAAGGGCAGGCGGACAATAAACCGCGTGCCCTCCCGCTCCACACTGTCAACCGAAATTTGCCCGCCACATTTATTGACAACCTGGCGGCAGATGTGCAGCCCAAGCCCTGTTCCGTGGCCGGGCGGCTTGTTGGTATAGAAGGGTTCGAAAATCTCGTCGAGCCGATCCTCCGGGATGCCTGTGCCGGTGTCCCACACAATCACCTCAATACAATCTTCGCTTGTCGCGCGGCGCGACGTTATGCCGATCTCTGGTGAGGGGTAATCCGTCACGGCGTCACGCGCATTGAGGAGCAGGTTCAGCCACACGTCTTCAAGCTGGCCGCTGGGCGCGGCGACGGGCGGCAGGTTGTTCTCAAGCGACAGCCGGAGCTGCACGCCACCCTGCTGAACG
Source organism: uncultured Thermoflexus sp. (assembly GCA_964626105.1). Classification (GTDB taxonomy): domain Bacteria; phylum Chloroflexota; class Anaerolineae; order Aggregatilineales; family Aggregatilineaceae; genus DYGX01. Next base: position 6,512 of record CAZVCM010000221.1, on the reverse strand, counting down.
TGTCCTTTGACAAGCATCAGCGTATTGTGGACGGTCTCGTTGACATCCACCGTTACATAGTCTTCTTCGCTGGACTGCTGCCGGGCCATCGTGAGCAGGCGGCGCACCACTTCGTGCGCGCGCTGCCCTGAACGGAAGATCGCTTCAACGGCCTCGGCGTCCGGACTGTCCTCCGGCATCGTGCGCAGCAGCAGCTCGCTGTCGCCCAGAATGGTTGTGAGCGGGTTACTGATCTGGTGTGCGACGGCGGCGGCTAATTCGCCCATTGCCGAGAGCCGCGCTGTTTGCACGAGCTTGCTTTGCGTGTGGTGCAGTTCATCAAGGCTGCGCTCAAGCTCGCGGAACAGGCGCGCATTCTCGAGTGCGTTCGCTGCCTGCAGAACCAGGGCTTGAGCCAGACGCACCTCGCGTGTCGAAAAGCTGCGCTCGTGTAGCGTATCGACCATCAGCACGAAGCCGGCAGTGCGCTCTTTGATTGTCAAGGGGACGCCCAACACGCTGCGCGCGTATCGCTCCGCGCCCAACCGCGCCAGCCCGCGCGAATCCTCTGCGGTGAAGGCGGCTTTATGGGTCATCACGTCGAAGAGGCGCGGGTACTGCGCCGCGTCGATAAACGGGCGCGGCTCTTCCGACCAGATGCCCTCGCCATACGACAGAATAAGCTGGAAGCCTTTCTCCGTTTCGTTCCACAGCGAAAGCTCGCACCAGTTCGCTCCGACCAAATTGAGGATCCGGTCCCCAGCCTGGAACAGGACGCGTTGCGGGATAGTTTTCTGTGCGGCGAGCAACTGCAGGACAGCATCCAGCGCGACCTGCTGGACCTGGGTGAGCACGCCATTCGAATAGGCGTCGGCGTAGAACGGATTGGAGATGTGGTAGAGCGTGATCAATCCGATCCGCTGGTCGTGCGCGAACAGCGGGATATATACAATCTTCTGCGCGGCGTAACGATGGGGCAGCCAGTCGGCCACGCTTTCCTCGGCGACAAGCTGCTGAGGAGTGATCGCCGTCATTCGCTGCTTGCGGAAGGCTTCGGTGACGCCGGGCTCGCGGTGATCCAGGCGCGTTGGCCCTTTGCCCGATGGCCAGAGTGCCTGCGCGCTCATGGAGAGCATGTAGCACTTGCCAGTTGCGGGATGCTGCTCGGCAATATAGCACTGCGAAACTCCTAGCGCCGAGAGCAATTGTTGGGCGATGGCGGAGAGCACGCGATCAATCGCCAGCGTCGAGTTCGCCGCTTCGCCAGCCTGGACGAGCATTTGTAGCTCAGTGGTGCGCTGCGCGCTTTCTTCAAAGAGGCGGGCGTTTTCGATCGCGATCGCCGCATGGGCGGCGAGGTCTTGCAACAGGTTCAGGTCGTGGTCGTCAAAGGTGCGATCAGACTTAATGTTGTTGACACCCAGAACCCCGATTGTCGTGCCCTTGCTGATCAGCGGGACATAGAGTAGCGATTGCACCAGGTACTCTGTTTTGATTTTCTGCCAGCCCTGATCGCCGACGAGTATTGGGCTTCCAGAACGGAAGACCTGCCCGGCGAGGGTGTTCTCCGTCTTGATGCGGAAGCTGCTGGCCGTCTCGCTGTCAATCCCTTTATGCGCGCGGATGAACAGCGCTTGCTCTTCTTCATCGGGCAGCAGAAGCAGCCCCTCTTCCGCGTTGGTCAGGCTGACCGCGGCTTCGACGACCTGGGCAAGCAGCGCATCCACATCGAGCACACTGCTTAAAGAGCGCGCCAGTGCGGACAGCGTTTGCTGCTCGACAATCTGGCGTTTCAGCGCGACTCGGGCGGCGTCGTCATGCGCATTTGGGTCCCATGCGCTGCTTCCCGGCGCGTTGCCGGCGCGTTGCGGTTCCTGCCTGAGCGCGGCATTCACCAGATCGAGCAGACCCGCGAAGGCGCCGTTGCGCTCGATCGTGGCGAAGGCGCCGGCCCGTAACGCCCGGTCGATGTTGATCGGTTGATCGTCCACAACAGCGATCCAGGGCAGCGGCGCAAAGTCCTGCATCAACTGGATCATCGGGCCGCGCTGGTCGTCCTGCAGCGATGCATCAACCAGCACCAGATCGTACTGCCCGTGCTCGATCGCCCACAGTGCGTCGCCACCATAATAGGCGTTCTGGACGTTGTATCCGGCGTTTTCCAGCAGATCGGTCAGCCGTTCCATGGTTGACCGATCATTCTCAGCGACAAGGATTTGCGCTGCGTTTAGCCGCGAAAGTAGGTCCATTTGATTTACCCCAACCCGCAAACAGTATCAGTTCGCGCTGATCACTGTTTTACTCGAAGTTTCTAAAAAATGTAAAATCGGCTGACTACCTGGATCCATCCCCGTGTGCGTTGCCGCAGCCGCCGATCAGACTATCTCCTACTCATTCCTATTGGCTCAGGCGTGAGCGGCGCCTTGCCAGGTCATCTTCGATCGCTTGGTCGTCAACCGGAGCGGGTGTAGCGGTCGGGCTGCGTTGCGTCAGTTCGCGCAGGTCGGCGCGATTCTGCGATGGCTCAGCCCCCACTGCTTCTGCCTCGCTGATCTCCCGCCGCGCTTCGGCGACCGTTGCTTCAAATGCGTTGACCTGCTGGATTAAGTCCGCGGTTGCACGCCGGTGTGCGTCCAGTTCCGCCTGGGCCATCGTGCGCCGCTGCTCGACGAGTTTCATCTGACGAATGGCGTGACGCGCGACCGCGTCCTGCCCGGCTTCGAGCGCCGTGTCGGCTTGCGCGTCCCAGTCCGCGATCTGCCGGTCCAGCGCGCTGATCTCGGCCTGGGCGCGGTCGTCGTCGGCGAGCGCTTCTTCGATGCGCGCGCGCAGGCGCGCCAGCTCGCGGTCGGCTTTGCGACCCAGCGCGGGGGGCACTTGCCGGCCAGGCGAGCCGCGCAATCGTGGCACGCGTGACTGGATCAGAACATTAAGCTTGTCGAGTAGGTTCGTCATAGTTTCAATTGTACCGGCTGAAGGCGTGACGCACAATCGTTTAAGCCGCGCCGTCGAAGCGGCAATCGACGCGAGAGGGATTTGCGCTATAATGAACGCTTACCAATCGAACGGCGTCAGGGAGTGCTTGTGCAGCGAATCAATGGGGCTGGCCCGGCCCATTACCAGTTTGACCAGTGGGCGCAGCAGAGCAGTGTCATTCATGGCGTGTTTACGCGGCTGGGCGGCGCGAGCGATCGCCCCTGGGATTCGCTTAATCTCGGCGGGACGGTTGGAGATGAACCGGCGACGGTGCGCGAGAACCACCGGCGCATGTACGCCGCGCTGGGAGTGAGCGAGGCGCGTGCCTGCACCGTCTGGCAGGTGCACAGCGCCGATACGATTGTCGTGCGCCAGCGCGTATCGGGCCGTCGCTGGCTGGCGCGGGCGGATGGCATGGTGACCGATATCCCCGGTTTGCCGCTGACCATGCGCTTTGCCGATTGCACACCGATTCTGCTGTATGATCCTGTGCGCCACGTGGCTGGAATCGTGCATGCGGGTTGGCGAGGCACGGTTTTGGGCGCTGCGCCGAGCGCGGTTCGCGCATTGCAGGAAGCGTTTGGCTCGAATCCGGTGGATATCCAGGCGGGCATCGGCCCCAGTATTGGCCCCGAGCGCTATCAGGTCGGTGAAGAAGTGGTCGGCGCCGTGCGCGAGGCCTTCGGCGCGGTCGACGGGCTGATCGCGCGGGCTTCGGACGGCAGCGCATATCTCGACCTGTGGGCGGCGAACCGGCTGGCGCTTGAACGGGCGGGCGTGGGCCAGATTGAGGTCGCCGGAATTTGCACCGCCACACGAACGGACGAATTCTACTCGCACCGAGCCGAACGCGGGCGCACCGGGCGGTTTGGCGCTGTGATCGCGCTGGCGGATTGAGCAGGCGGGTGATGGATCTGGTGGGAACGACTTTGGCTGAGCGGCTGGCCGCGGTGCGCGGCGAGATGGCGCGAGCATGCGAGCGCGCCGGACGCGACCCCGATAGCGTGACGCTGGTCGCCGTGAGCAAGACGCACCCGCCATCGCTGATTGTTGAGGCGATCCGCGCAGGCGTGCGCGACCTGGGCGAGAACCGGCCCGAAGAGGCCGCGCCAAAAATATCTGCGGTCGCCGCGCTGGCGCCAGATCCGGTTCGCTGGCACATGATCGGCCACGTCCAGCGCCGCAAAGCCCGCCTGGTGACGCGCGACTACGCGCTGCTGCACTCGCTGGACAGCCTGCGCCTGGCCGGGCGACTGTCTCACTACCTTGAGGCGCAGGAAAGCACGCTTGACGTGCTGTTGCAGGTGAACGTTTCCGGCGAGGCAACCAAAGAGGGATGGGATGCGTATCAGTGGGATAGGCGCTCTTCACAGCGGGTAGTTGTTTGGTCGGAGATCGAGCAGGTGCTGGCGCTGCCTGGCTTGCGCGTGCGCGGCCTGATGACGATGGCGCCGATTGTGGACGATCCCGAGGTGGCACGCCCGGTCTTCATGGCGTTACGCAGGCTGCGCGATGCGCTGCGCGAGGACTTTCCGCAGGCGGATTGGTCCGAGCTCAGTATGGGCATGACCGACGATTTTCCGGTAGCAATTGAAGAAGGTGCAACGCTGGTGCGGATTGGACGCGCGATTTTCGGGGCGCGGCGCCCTGGCTAGTTGCATAGCATCTATGGAATGAACCCCGAGGAGACGGTAACTGAACTATGGCTGCGCTGATTAGCATGTTCCTGAATCTCTACTCGCTCGTGATCCTTGCTCGCGTGCTGATGAGCTGGGTGCAGGTCGACCCTGACAGCCCGCTCGCTCGCACGCTGATAGACCTGACCGAGCCGGTCCTCGGGCCGATTCGTAATGCGCTGCCGCCCGCTGCCGGGCTCGATTTCAGCCCGATTATCGCGATTGTGCTGCTGAACGTGCTCGGCCAGATGCTGATGATGATGTTCGCCTGATCCGGTAGCCACCCACCAGGCGTTACGCACCAGAAAGGGCTAACCATTATGCCGCGTGAGTTCAATGTCACCGACGCACAGCACGGAGCGGCGTTTGCTGTACGCGTGGTGACCGAAGCCGCTCGGGTTGACATCATCGGGCTGGACGACGAAGGCGCGCTACACATTCACCTGACCGAATCCGCCAGCGATGGCCGCGCTGATGAGCAGTTGATCGCTGTGCTGGCCGATCTTCTGGAAGTCGAGCAGGACCAGATCGCGATCGTCGTCGGGCATGACCGCCCCAGCAAAATCATCAGCGTGCGGGGTGTCACGACCGGCTGGGTAGAGCAGCGTCTGAAGGCGATTTACTGAGCGCGGACTTTCCAGCCACAAGGGGGCGGCATGGCGGGTTGGACGGTGTTCAGCGGCAGATGGGGCAGCAGAGCGGCCCTGTGTGTCGCGCTGGCAGTAGCGGTCAGCCTGTCGGCGTGCGGTGATTCGCCTGAGGATGAGGCGATCCCTCCGACGCGCACGCTTGTCCCGCCGACCAACACACCAGTTGTCTCCCCAATTCCACTAACTCCCACACCAACCGATCTCCCCGGGCCGTCCAGCTTCTCGCTGGCGGGAACTCCTTTGCTCGACTCAACGGATGCGCTCAGCGCCGCGTTGCAGCGTGCTGTTGATGATCTGGTGGCCTCGGGCGATGAGGAGTCCTCGGGCGTGCGCGTGCTGGGGATTGAGCGCTTTCTCTGGCCGGATGGGTCGCTCGGCTGTGCAACGGCTGAACCCGAATCAGCCGCGCAGGATGGCGGCGAAGGCTACCGGATTCTGCTGGCCGGGCAGGATAGCGTCTACGCCTACCACACCGCAGGCGAGACGTTGGTCCGCTGCGCGCCGGGCGATGTGGCGCCCGACCTGTCCGGGGAGCCGGTCCCGCCCGATCCGATCGCTGAGGCGATGGCGCAAATCGTGGTGCGTGACTGGGCTGCGGCTAATGGTGTCAGCGCCAGCGAGGTCGAGCTGGTCGGGCTGCTGTCGGTGATCTGGCCAGATACCAGCCTGGGCTGTCCGAAGGCGAGCGGTTCCTACGTCGAGCAGGATACGCCGGGCTACCGGCTGGTGGTGCGCGCCGCCGACGCCGAAGCGATTTATCACACGAGCATTCGCGACTTTGTCCGCTGCGCGCCGGACGGGGAAGCGCTACCGGACATGCTGCGCGCCGCGCTGGCGATGTCAGAGGCCGAGCTGGCTGAGTAGGTTTCTCAACTGAGGCGGACTAAGGAAATGTGCGGCCCGTGCATCTCTGCGGCGGGCCGCTTGCGTTTGCGACGTGTTGCTTCTTACGGGACGGTCGGTAGCGGGCGCGCGGTGCGAAGCTGGAGCTCTGCCAGCGCGCTGAAGGCTGCAGTGCGTACATCGGGGTTGCGATCGCGCAGCGCGGCGTAGAGTGGTTTCAGCGCCTGCATGTGCCCCAGACGGCCCAGCGTGGTCGCGGCCATCACCTTGTCGAAAGCGCCGCCTTCTTGCAGCGCGCGGATCAGCACCTGCCGCGCATTCTCGCCTTTCGGCACACCCTCGCCGCGCTCCGCCGCCCATTGAATCAGCCAGGTGAGCGTGTCGGCTT
>CAZVCM010000220.1:0-7568 GCA_964626105.1 uncultured Thermoflexus sp. | reverse complement strand
CCTGAGACCGGCGCAGCGAAAAGTGATTTACGACGGGCAACGTGCCTGCTTTTATGTAGTGGGAGACGCCCCGGTAGAGGCATACAATAAACATTGACTGGGTCGGGCTTGGCCCCGACCTCGAACCCTAGAAGAGGATTTAAGACTCAATGTTACGCTCTTTCTTTCTCTATCTCGCGTCCGCAGACTGGGCGCGGAATTTGATTATGCGGATTGGGCCGGCAAGGCGGACCGCCCACCGATTCATCGCCGGAGAGTCGCTCGAAGAGGCCCTCGCTGCGACGCGCCAGCTTAACCAGCGCGGCATGGGCGTCACGCTCGATCACCTCGGTGAGAGCGTCAGCGACAAGGACGGCGCGCGCGAGGCATTGGCGGCGTACCTGGAACTGCTCGACAAGATCCACACCAACGGCGTCCGCGCCACCGTCTCGCTCAAGCTGACGCAGCTCGGCCTGGACATTGACGAGGCGTTCTGCATCGAGAACATGCGCACCATTCTCGACAAAGCGCGCGAGACAGGCGGGCATATCACCATTGACATGGAGAGCACCGCCTACACCGACGCGACGCTGCGCGTTTTCCGGGTATTGCATGCAGACTATGACAACGTCGGCATCGTGATCCAGGCGTATCTGTATCGCAGCGAGGACGACATGCGCGCGCTGGCGCAGGAAGGCGCGTTCGTGCGCCTGTGCAAAGGCGCGTACAAAGAGCCGCCGGAGTACGCCTTCCCGGATAAGACGGATGTGGACGCCAACTACGTCCGCCTGATGGAGCTGTTCCTCGACGCGGAAGCGCGCTCGAACGGCGCGTATCTCGGCATTGCCACGCACGACGAAGCCATGATCCAGGCGGCGCGCGCCGATATTAAGCTGCACGAGATTCCGGCGGATGCGTTCGAGTTCCAGATGTTGTACGGCATCCGCTCCAAGCTGCAAGAGCAACTGCGCGACGATGGCTATCAGGTCGTCGTGTATGTGCCCTATGGCACGCAGTGGTATCCGTACTACATGCGCCGGCTGGCAGAGCGCCCGGCGAACGTCTGGTTCATTCTCAGCAATTTCTTCCGCCGCTAGCCCGCGCCAGCGCTACAATCGCTGCATGGTGCGCTAGCCTGTCCAGTTCCGGTAAACTTGTATTCACTCGACCACTATGGGAAACAAATCGCTGCCATGACTAACCGTCCCTTCCCCGTTACGTGGATCGCCAATGAACGCGCGCGCAGCATGGGGCGCAGCCCAGCCGTCGAGGCGCTGCTGCCTCCCGGCACGTCGCGCCTGACGCGCAGCTTTCACCGGCAGATCCCTGGCTATCGTCACAGCCCGCTGAAAGGTCTGCCGAATCTCGCGCAGATGCTCGGTCTCGGCGGCATTTGGGTCAAAGATGAATCCGCTCGCCTGGCGCTTAGCTCGTTCAAGGTGCTGGGTGGATCGTACGCGATGTACCGCTCGCTGAAGACGATGCTCGGCCTGGACGAGCTGGAAATCCCCCTCAGCGAGCTGACCTCGCCCGAGTTCAAGGAAAAAGTCGGTGACCTCACCTTTGCCAGCGCGACCGATGGCAACCACGGGCGCGGCGTGGCGTGGTCCGCCAAAGCGATGGGCTTCCGCTCCGTGATCTACGTGCACAAGCACACCAGCCAGGCGCGCATCCGGTCCATCGAGAGCAACGGCGCTGAGGTCGTGGTGGTCGATGGCACGTATGACGACGCGGTGCGGCAAGTCATCGAAGACGCGCAGAAAAACGGTTGGGTCGTGATCTCCGACACGGCGTGGGAAGGGTACGAAGATGTCCCGCGGTGGGTGATGCAGGGCTACACGACGATGTTTTCCGAAGCGCAAGAGCAGCTTGCCGCGCAGGGTATCGTCAAGCCAACGCACATCTTCATGCAGGCGGGGGTTGGCGCGCTGGCCGCTTCTGGCATCGGCTTCTACAACTCGCTGTTCGGCGCGGACGACCCGGCGGCGGTCGTCGTCGAGCCAGACCTCGCCGCCTGCCTCTACCAGTCCATCGAAGCGGGCGACGGAAAACCGCACGCTTTCCCCGGCGACCTCGATACCATCATGGCCGGGCTGGCGTGCGGCGAGCCCAGCCCACTGGCGTGGGACGTGCTGCGCGACTGCACAGAGGTCTTCATCAAATGCCCGGACTACGTCGCGGCGAAGGGCATGCGCGTCTATGGCGTGCCGCTCCGGGGCGATCCGTTTATGGTCTCTGGCGAGTCGGGCGCGGTGACGCTTGGCGCGCTGATGTTCATCATGGAGCGCGCCGAACTGGCCGACCTGCGTGAGATGCTCTGCCTCAACCGGGATTCGCAGGTGCTGCTCGTCAACACCGAGGGCAACACCGATCCGAACCAGTTTCGGCGCATCGTCTGGGATGGCGCGACACCTGTCCCGTCGGCGTACCGGGAGGCTTTCTAACCCGCTGCGCCGAACGCTCTCGATCCGGCAGTGTATGGGGGGCCGTCCGTTGGGGCGGCTCCTGTGCGTTTTGCGGGGCGCGTGCCGTCAAAAACGCGCCGAAGTGCGCTATAATGGCCGCAAACGTTCCGTTCGTTCATCCCATTCGCAGGCAAGGACAGGATAGCGTGCCGTTTCAGATCGAAAGCGAGTATTTTGATGGCGCGGTGAAGGTCATCGCGCCGCAGGTCTTCCCCGATCACCGAGGCTGGTTTATCGAGGCGTACCGGCGGGACAGCTTCAGCGCGCTCGGCATCCCGGACGAGTTCGTGCAACACAACCAGTCGTGCTCGGTGCGCGGCGTGATCCGGGGCCTGCATTTTCAGTACGACCGCCCGATGGCGAAGTTGATGCGCGTCGTCACCGGGCGCGTGTTCGCGGTCGCGGTCGACATCCGCCAGGGATCGCCCACGCTGGGCGAGTGGTTCGGCTGCGAGCTATCCGCCGAGAACAAGCGCCAGGTCTACGCCACGCCGGGGTTTGCGCGCGGCTTTTGCGTGCTGTCTGACGAGGCGGAGCTGCATTACCTCTGCAGCGCGACATACAACCCGGCGACTGAGGTCAGCGTCCGCTGGAATGACCCGGACATCGGGATCGAATGGCCGGTCGCCGAGCCGATCCTCTCCGAAAAAGACGCGCAGGCGCGGTCGCTGGCCGATTGGCTGGCATCCGACGCAGCGCAGTATCTCTCGTATGAGGTGGAGCGAGCATTATGACGCTGCATGGTTGCGCCACGCCAGAAGCCACCGCCGCCTACGCGGCGCGCCTCGCCGGAGAAATGGCGCCGGGCCATTTCCGCACCACGGTCGACGGGCTGATCGTCTCTTCGATCGGCCTGGGGACGTATCTCGGCGAGCCGGACGACGCGGTCGACCAGCGCTATCAGGGTGCGATCGAGCGCGCGCTGGCATGGGGCTGCAACCATCTCGACACGGCTGTCAATTACCGCTTTCAGCGCAGCGAGCGCCTGTTAGGCCGCGCCCTGCGCGCCGCGATCAAGCGCGGCGATGTGCGGCGTGATGAGGTGATCGTCGCCACCAAAGGCGGGTTTGTCCCGTTTGAAGGCAGGATGCCTGCCGACCCGCGCCGGTGGGTGTACGAAGAATACATTGAGCCAGGGCTGGCGCATGCCAACGAGTTCGCGGCGACCTATCAGCACTGCCTCGCGCCCGACTTTCTGGACGCGATGATCGAGCGAAGCTGCGCGAACCTCGGCCTGGAGACGATCGACATCTACTATCTGCACAACCCCGAAACGCAGCGCATTAGCAACACGCAGGAGACGTTCCGCCGCCGGATGCTCGACGCGTTTGAGTGTCTGGAAGAAGCGGTCAGCGCGGGCGCGATCATGGCCTACGGCACAGCAACCTGGACGGCCTATCGCAGCGCGCCCGATGCCCCGGATCACGTCTCTCTGACGCAGATGATGGACCTGGCGTATCAGGTCGCGGGGGATGACAACCACTTCCGCTATGTGCAAATGCCGTACAACCTGGTGATGACCGAAGCCTTCGCGCTGCAGAACCAGCAGGTTGGCGACGAATTTCTCAGCCCGATCGAAGCAGCGGAGCGGCTGGGCCTGACCGTGGTGATCAGCGCGACACTCAAGCAGGGGCTGCTCGCCAGCCCGTTCATGGCGGACTTATCGACGTATTTCCCCGGCGCCGAAACCGATGCGCAAAAAGCGATCCAGTTCGTGCGCTCCACGCCGGGCGTAGCGAGCGCGCTGGTCGGCATGAGCCAGACCGCGCACGTCGAGGAGAATCTGGCGCTGCGCGGGCTTCCCCCGGTCGATCCAGACAGCATCCGGCGCATGTTCGAGCCGTAGCAAACGACCCATGCGGACCGAAAAGTCACGGGGCGACCCCAAGCGGAGTCGCCCCGTTTTTCGTGCGAATTCGCAGCGTTGAGTGGCTTACTGCTGCGAGAGCAACAGCTCCATGTATTGCGCGCGCTCGAAGCCAAACGGATCGTTGACGTTCTGCTGGCTGACCGCGCCGCGGAACTGGTCCAGCGACTCGTACCCGTTTTCGCCCATCCAGTTCTGAATATCGAGCAGCATGGTGGAAAGGTACGGCAGGCCGTTGCGGAACAGCGTCGAGGCCACCTGCACTGCGGTCGCGCCCGCGAGCAGCCCCTTCAGCGCATCCTGACCATTCACCACGCCCGTATTCATCACGAGGTCGAGCTTCGTGCGCCCGTACAGCAGCGCGATCCAGCGCAGCGGCAGGCGCAGCTCATGCTCGTGGCTGAGAACCATCTCGTTGACGATCGCCTGATCCTGCACGTCGATCGTTGGCTGCAGGAAGCGGTTGAACAGCACCACCGCGTCCGCGCCCGCCGCCTCAAGCTGCTTGACGAGGTTCGCGATTGAGGTGTAGAAGGGGCTGAGCTTGACCGCCACCGGGATGTTCACCGTCTGCTTGACGCTCGCCACGATGTCGATCAGCCGCTGTTCCAGCTCGGCGCCGGACACATCCGGGTCTGCCGCGACATAGTAATAGTTGATCTCCAGGCCGTCGATGCCGGTCTCGGCGAGCTGCTTGGCATAGTCCACCCACGAGCCAGGCGTAATCGCGTTGAGGCTGGCAAAGATCGGCATGGCGACCGCGCGGCGGGTCTTTTCGACCCACATCATGTGCTCGCGCCCGCCACCGAAATCGACTGGCGGATAAAATGAGGAGTGGATCTCCGGCGAAATATTCGCCGCCCGCTCCATAAAGTCGGCCATGGTCGTATCGTCGTGCAGAATCTGTTCTTCAAACAACGAGCGAATGACCAATGCCCCTGCGCCCAATTCTTCACAGCGCTTGACTTGATCGACATGGTTCGAAATTGCGCTAGCGGCCACCACCAGGGGGTTTTTCAGCGGTATGCCCATATAGGAAGTAGACAGATCGGCCATTTCAGCTCCTCTAAAAACCCACTCATGTTGATACTAGCCACTATACCGCCAGAACCGGCTCCGGCTCAGTGACAAATACTAGCGACTGCGGTGATGATAGGCATGATTTTGTGCGCCGTGATGGCGCGCAGCGACGCTTGACAGGGCAGTTGCGGGGTGGTAGACTTGCCCCATACCCCCGCCCCCAGGGGGGGAGGGGTAAAGATTGGGAAGGGTGAAATGGACGATCAGGCTCGGCACGACGCAATTCACCGCCTCAAAAGCGTGGCGGGGCATGTCAACGGCATTGTGAAAATGCTCGAAGAGGACCGCTACTGCATTGACGTGATCAAGCAGATTCAGGCGACGCAAACCGCGCTGTCCCGTGTCAGCGAGGGCATTCTCGACGCGCACTTGCGCACCTGCGTCACGACTGCGATCCAGGGCGACGAAACCGCCGAGCGCGAGCGCGTCCTGACCGAGATCACCGAGGTCTTTCGCCACACATCCCGGCCCTGACCACTTCCAATACACATCATCGAAGGAGCACCCATTATGCCAAGCAAGACCTTTACTGTTCCCGCCATTTCCTGCGGGCATTGCACCCGCACCATCGAGAATGAACTGGGCGATCTGGCGGGTGTGCGCCACGTCACCGCCGACCAGGAAACGCGTGTTGTCACGATCGAGTGGGACGCGCCCGCGACCTGGGAACAGATCGACGCGCTGCTGCATGAGATTAACTATCCGCCGGCGCCCGAAGACAACCTGACGGTTCTGAACTAGGCGCGGCAGCGCGGTTGCGGCGCCAAGCCAGATCGCGCAAGGAGCAACCATGAGCGAAAAGCAGCTAACGATGCCGGTGAGCGGCATGACCTGCGCCAACTGCGTCGCCACCGTCGAGCGCAACGTCCGCAAGCTGGACGGCGTGCGCGAGGCGAACGTCAACTTCGCCAGCGAGCGCCTCAGCCTGACGTATGACGATACGCTGGTGAACGCCGCTGACGTGATCGCCCGCGTGCGCAAAGCCGGGTACGACGTCCCTGAGCAGACGCTCGATCTGGCGATCATCGGCATGGACTGCGTCAACTGCGCGCAAAGCGTTGAGCGGGCGCTGCGCAAGGTGGACGGTGTAGTCGAGGCGAACGTCAACTTCGCCAGCGAGCGCGCTAGCGTCCGTCTGACGCCGGGCGTCACGCGCGACGCGCTGGTCGGCGCGGTCCGCAAGGCCGGGTATGACGTCGTCGAAGCCGAAGGGCTGGACGAGCTGGAAGACGCTGAGCAAGCCGCCCGCGACGCCGAGATCCGCGCGCACCTGCGCAACGTGATCCTCGGCGCGCTGTTCACCATTCCGCTATTTGTGATGAGCATGGGGCGGGACTTCGGCCTGCTCGGCGACTGGGCGCACGCGTCCTGGGTGAACTACCTGTTCTGGGCGCTGGCGACGCCGGTTCAGTTCTATGTCGGGCGCGAGTTCTACACCGGCGCGGTCAAGTCGATCCGCAACGGCTCGGCCAACATGGACGTGCTGGTCGCGCTTGGCTCCAGCGTGGCGTATTTCTACAGCGTGGTGATCACGCTTGGCCTGCTGGGCGGGCATGTCTACTTTGAGACGTCCGCCTCGATCATCACGCTTATCATGACCGGCAAGCTGATGGAATCGCTGGCAAAGGGCCGCACCAGCGCCGCGATCAAAAAGCTGATCGGGCTGCGCGCCAAGACTGCTCGCGTCATCCGCGACGGGGCGGAGCTTGATATCCCGGTTGAGGATGTGCGCGTCAGCGAGATCGTGCTGGTCCGCCCCGGCGAGAAGATCCCGGTCGATGGCGTGGTGATCGATGGTCGCAGCGCGGTCGACGAGAGCATGATCACCGGCGAGAGCCTGCCGGTCGACAAAGCGCCGGGCGACACCGTCATCGGCGCGACGATCAACAAGCAAGGGTTGCTCAAGTTCGAGGCGACCAAAGTGGGCCGCGAGACCGCGCTGGCGCAGATCATTCGCCTCGTCGAGCAGGCGCAGGGCAGCAAAGCGCCCATTCAGCGGCTGGCGGATCGTGTCTCGGCGGTTTTCGTGCCGATGGTCGTCACCATCGCAATCGTGACGTTCGCGATCTGGATCGGCGTCACGGGCGAATTCACGCCTTCGCTGGTGCGGATGATCGCTGTGCTGGTGATCGCCTGTCCGTGCGCGATGGGCCTCGCCACGCCAACCGCGATCATGG
>CAZVCM010000219.1:0-7674 GCA_964626105.1 uncultured Thermoflexus sp. | reverse complement strand
CATCAGCGCCAGAATACGCATCTCTTGCGGCGTCAGTTCGGAAAAAGCCGAAGCTTCCTTGACCTGAGCCGCCTGACGCACCTCTTCGAGCAAGGCTTTGGTCATGCTCGGGTCGATCAGCGCGTCACCGGCAGCGACGGTGCGAATGGCGTCGACCAGATCGGCGCTGCCGACGCGCTTCAGCACGTACCCGACCGCGCCTGCGCGGACCGCGTCCATCACCAGCTCGTCCTCGGCGTACGAGGTCAGCATGATGACTTTGCAGCCCGGCAGCTCGCCGACGATCTGCTCGCAGGCTTCAATGCCGGACAGACCGCCCGGCATGCGAATGTCCATGACGACGATATCGGGCTGGTGGGCAACGGCCTGACGCACAGCATCCAGGCCGCTCTCAGCTTCGGCGACGACCTGAAAGTCCGGCTGCTGCTCGAGCAGCGCTTTCAGCCCAGCCCGAACAACAGCGTGGTCGTCGGCGATCAGAATTCTCAAAGGCGTCACTAGCTTATTACTCCGGCGTGTCCGGTGAGTATCGCTGGCACGTGCGACAATGCGGCTCGAACTCCGGGCGGGCGTCAGAATCTCGACCGGAATACGTGGTCCAAGAAAGTCTAAGTGCTTTCTGATTATACAAGGTGACCGGTGAAATTCCACCTACAACCAGTTCAAGCGTCGTGTTGTAGGGCTGGATTCTTCTCATTTTATTGGTAAATATCCAGGGAAAATAGTAATCCCAATTCGAATTGAGGTCAAATTGGCTGTGACGATGAACCCTACCTCAAACCACACAACCCAACCCGACCGCCATTTGCAGATGGTGGACGCACTGAGCCGGGCGGTGGCTGCCGTCACCAGCGAGCTAAGCCTGCCGCGCACGCTCCAGGCGATTGTCGACATCGCGCGCGAGCTTGCCGAAGCGCGTTACGCCGCGCTTGGCGTGCCGAACGACGATGGGACGCTCAAAGCGTTCATTACCAGCGGCATGGAAGCCACAACTGCCGCCGCAATCGGCCACGAGCCGCGCGGGCGAGGGCTGCTCGGCGCGATCCTGGAAAGCGACGAGCCGATTCGCCTGGACAACCTGCACGAGGATCCGCGCTCTGCCGGGTTCTGCGAGAACCACCCTGAGATGACGCGGATGCTCGGCGTGCCGATCATCAGCCGGGGCGAGCGGCTCGGCAACCTCTACCTGACCGACCCGCTCGACGGCGAGCCGTTCAGCGAGGACGACGAGCGCATGATCGTCCTGCTCGCCAAGCACGCCGCGATCGCGATCGAAAACGCGCGCCTGTCCGAGCAGCTTCAGAAGCTGGCGCAGAGCCGCGAGCGTGACCGTATCGGTATGGAGTTGCACGACGGGGTGATCCAGTCTGTTTACGCAGTTGGTATGAAGCTGGAGATCATGCGCGGGCAGTTTCCGATGACGCCAGACCAGGAGCAGCAGTATCAGGGCATCATCGAAGACCTGAACCAGATCATTGAGGACATCCGCCTTTACATCCGCAACCTGCGGACCGCGCGCGACGAGCAAGCGACCTTCGGGCAGCGGCTCGACAACCTCGCGCGGCACTTCAAGGACTTCTCGCAGGTGGATGTCGTGCTCGATGTGCCCTCGTCGTTGCGCACGCTCAACGAAAAGCAGCGCCACTCGCTCTCGCAGATCGCCCGCGAGGCGCTCTCGAACGTCGCGCGGCACGCGGAAGCGACGCAGGTCCGCGTGAAGGTGCGCGAGGTCGGCAGCAACCTGGTGATGACGATTTCCGACAACGGCAAGGGCTTTAACCCGGACAAGATCGATAACCCGAACAGCTTCGGGCTGCGCAACATGGATCAGCGCGCGCGCCGCCTGGGGGGGACGCTCCTGATCGAGAGCGACGACCACGGCACGACGATCTCAGTACAGATCCCATTCCGGCCGTAACGAAGCGAAGAACAGCAAAAAAAGCAGCGGTGCGAGTTCGCGCTCTCCCGCTGCTTCTTGCTTCCTGTCGCTGGTCGGGGTGGAGCAAGCCTCGCGCCTGCAAAACGCGAGACGTCACCCTTCAGATGCTCAAGCGCGTATCACGCTCTAAATCACCCTCTCCGGCGCGACGCGCTGCCCGGTCTCTGCCGAACGCAGCATCGCCTCGATCACCGCGACATCCTGCACGCCCTCGGCGGGGGTGTTTGCGTGCGCCTCGCCGCCCCGGATCGCCGCAGCGAACGCCAAGAACTCGTTCTGGATGCCGCTGCGCCCTTCGATGTCGATGCGCCGCGTCTGCTCGTCCGCGCCGGTGACCTCGATCCCGTGATGGTGCACGCGCAGCGCGCCGGTCTCGCCTACGACCCGCAGCGACGCGGGCCAGGGCGACCCGGCCGCATACGTCACGCTGTACGCGCCGAGCGTCCCGTTGTCGAACGTCAGCGCCGCGCTGATGCTATCGACCGGCGGCAGATCGGGCCGGTGCTGCGCTGACGCCGCGCTGACCGACGCGACCTCGCCCGCGATCATGCGCAGCATGGCGATGTGGTGCACGCCGCCATCTAGCAAAAACCCGCCCATGAACGCGTTCTCGCGCCGCCAAAGCGTGCCGTAATACGGGTTCTGCGCCGCCATCGCCGTGTGCCCGATCCAGTCCAGCGTCAGCAAGCGCCCGATTGCCCCATCCGCGATCAGCGAGGCCGCCTGCCGAAACGCCGGTTCATAGCGCCAGTTCTCCGCGACCATCCACACCACATCTAGGCGCGCCGCGTGATAGCCGAGCAAGCGCCGCCCCTCTGCCACGCTTGACGCGGCGGGCTTCTCGCTGATCACATGCTTGCCCGCTTCGAGCGCGCGCTCCACGCCTTCCGCCAGCCGGGGAATTGGCCACACGACATCGACCGCGTCAAGATCGTCCTGCGCCAGCAGCCCGGCGAGGTCATCCGTCACAGTCACCTCGCCGGGAACCAACCGCGCCGCCTCCGCTGCAGAGCGTGAGGACACATCGCGTGAGTAGATCGCGACGATTTCGAAGGTGTCTTGCAATGCGTTCAGCGCCGGGATGTGCGCGTCCCGCGCGAACAGCCCCGTGCCCAACAACGCCAGCCGGATCGGTCGTGCAGCGGCCATAGTTGTTTCTCCTTTGGAATGACTCTGCGCCGGGAACATTCTCCCAACCCCGATCTCTTTCCCAAAAATGAGGGGGGAAGCCCGTTCAGTTCTTATTCCTTCCCTCGTTCTGGGAGAAGGTATGCCGACCATAGGTCGGAAGGATGAGGGGAGACAATCAGCCCGTGCAATCCATAACAGCTAAAGAATCCGTCGGATGCGCAGCGCAAGGTGCACCGCGAGCCGCGTATCCGGGTTGTCAAGCTCCAGCCCGCTGATCTCGCGGATGCGCTCCATGCGGTAGAGCAGCGTGTTACGGTGGACGTGCAGGCGCTTGGCCGTGCGCGTCAGGTTGCCGTGCTCCTCAAAGAACGCTTCGAGCGTGGTCAGGAACTCCGCGCTATTCGGGTTGTCGTCGGCCAGCTCGCCAAGCGTCTCGATGTAGAATTTGCTGAGTTCCGGCGACCCGGCCAGCAGCGACAGCAAGCGATAGACGCCCATCTCTGAAAATGCCAGCGGCGAGGTCAGGCGCCATTGCTGCGCGGTGCGGTAGGCGGCAACCGCCTGGTGGAAGCTATCACGCCACGCGGGCAGATCGACCGCCGGGCGGCCCATCCCGACCGCTACTGGCGTGTCATAGCGCTCCATCACGCGGCCCTGCACCGCCAGCGCCAGATCGCGCGCGTTCGTCTCGTCGCCCTCGCAGAAGACGATCACCTCGCTGCCATACGGCTGCACCAGCGCGCCAAAGCCCAGCGCGCTCGCCTGTTCGTTGCACAGCGCCTCGATCTGGCGAGCGGTTGGCTGGTTCTCGCGCAAGCCGCCGATGTACAGCGTGCTGTAGGCTTGGTCGGGCTGGTAGCCGAGGCGCGTCAGCCGCAACAGCGCCTCGTTCTCGTTGATCATGCTGCCGAGGAACTGCTCCAGCACGTTGCCCTGCACGCGCTTCTGCGCCTCGCGGATGGCCTTTTCCTTCGCCATTTCCAGCGCGCAGACCGCCGCGCCATGCCGCGCAAACGCCACGTCGAACGCGTCCAGGTCGTCGCCGTCTTCGAACACGAGCGACAGAAAGCCGCGCCCCATCTTACCCGCGACAATCGGCGCGACCAGCCGCCGAAGCTGCATGCGGGGCAGCGGGATCGACACCGGATCGGGGCTGGCCTGCGCGACTTCCATCCGGTCGCGGAACAGCGCGGGCAGCGGGTTCACGTCATACAGCGCATCCTCGACCGCCGGCCACATGGCCGACTCGGTCAATGGTCCAGCCGCGGCAAGCGTGTGCAGCCGCTTATCCTGCACGACGACCGTCTTCCCGGCCAGGTCCGCCAGCGCCACCGTCAGCGCGTGCAGCCCGCGATTCTCGGTTGAAAGCTGCAAAAGCTGCTCGCGCACCTCGCGGCCCCGCTCATCCGGCGCGATGGGGTTGCCAACCAGCAACTGCCCGACCTGCCGCTCGATGATGCGCAGTTGGGCCGTATCCGGCAGGCGCAGCAGGGGGATCTGCCGCTCGTCGGCGGCGGCGATCGCCGGGAGCCCGATCTCGCCTGCGACCGCGATCGCGGCGACTTCCATTTCGCTCAGGTCGTGGATGAGGCTCGCCAGCGTGAGCTTGTCGCTGAGCAGGCGCATCGCGTCTAGCGAGATCAGCGCCAGCTCGCCTCCGGCCAGATCAGGAAACGCAGGCGGGCGGGTGTTCAGAACGCTGACCCACTTGACGCGGCGCGTCATCCCGGCTTGCCCGGCGACGACCGTCGTCCCGACCGGCAGCGCCAGCCGCAGCAGGTCTTGCACGCTATAGCGCGACTGCTGGTTCACCGCTGCTCCCCTCACGCGATTCTAAAGACCGTTACGTCCGGCGTTTGGTGTAGGGGCGGAACCTGTTCCGCCCGTGGAGACTCACATCTATGCTGGCAGCGGGCGATGCAAGCATCGTCCCTACGAGAAGCACCGGGACAGGCGCCATGCTCCCCTCATCTGCCTCAATAAATCCCCAGATACCGCTCTAGTTCCCACGGGCTGACCACGAGCAAATAGTCCTGCCATTCCAGACGCTTGGCTTCGAGAAAGCGCTCGTAAAGATGCAGGCCGAGCGCCTCGCGCGCCAGCTCGCTGCTCTCGAACTCTTCGAGTGCAATATCCAGCGAAGTCGGCAGGGTGGTCAGGTGGCGGCGGCGGTTGGACACCTCGTAGAGTTCCTCATCGGCGGCAGGCGGCAGCGCCAGTTCGTCACGCATCCCGCGCAGTCCTGCCTGCAGCATCACCGCAAACGCGAGGTACGGGTTGCAGCTTGGATCAGGCGCGCGCATCTCAATCCGCGTGCCGAACTGCTGCCCCTCGGCCAAACGCGGCACGCGCACCAGCGCGCCCCGGTTCAACTGCGCCCACGTGACGTAGATCGGTGCTTCCAGGCCGGACATCAACCGGCGATAGCTGTTGACCAACGGCGCGAGGACGGCGCACATCTCGCGGGCGTGCGCGAGCTGCCCCGCCAGGAAGTGCCGCCCCGCGGCGGACAGGCCGTATTCGTCCGCCGGATCGGTGAAGATGTTCTCGTCCGTCTCGCACGACGCCAGCCATTGATGCACGTGCATCCCGCTGCCGGGCGCGTCCGAGATCGGCTTGGGCATAAAGGTGGCGAAACGCCCTTCCTGCGCCGCAATGGTGCGGACTGCCGTGCGGGCGGTCACGATCGCGTCAGCCGCTTGCAACACGTCGAGCGGCGCGAGGTCCAGCTCATGCTGCCCGCCGCCGACCTCGTGATGGCTCGATTCCACCACGATGCCCATCGCGCGCAGCGCATCCCCGACGCGCTTGCGGATCACGCGCGCCGTGCCGTCGGACGCATCGAAATAGCTGGACTGGTCATCCGCCACGAGCGGGCCTTCTTCCGGCGAATCGCGGAAGATGTAGTATTCCAACTCCGGCGCAACGCGATAGCGCACGCCTTGTTCGGCAGCCGCTTCGACCGCTCGCCGCAGCGCGCCACGCGGGTCCCCAGCGAAGGGCTGCGCGTTCGGCGTGTAGACGTCGCAGAAGACACGTGCAGTCCGCCCGACATCCTCGCGGTGCGCTTCCCACGGCAAGATCGCCAGGGTGCTGAGGTCTGGCATCAGGTACATATCAGACTCAGCCACCCGCGCAAAGCTTTCGACTGCCGAGCCGTCGAACCAAACGCCCGCCTCAACCGCCGCGGGCAGCACGTCCAGATCGATGGTGACCGATTTGACGATGCCCATCACGTCGGTGAATTGAAGCTCGACCGCGCGGACGTTGCGCTCGTGCAGGTCGGCGCGCGCTTCTTCGACATGGGTGTACTTGGGAAGGGACTGTTCGACCATACTCTCCATCCAGCCGCTGGACAGTTTGTCCAGCACTCGCTTGCATTATAACAATGTTTTGGGCCGGGCCGCGTGGTGGTTCCAGCTAGAGCCTAGCGAAGCGTACAGCCGATGAGCAATTCTTTGGTGCGAATTGCCTAACCCACGTCTGGCTTTCCACGTGCTGCGCATGCCGAAGAGGGGTTGACGCCTGACCGGCGTTTGCTCAACGGCATACCCTCGGGGCGCGCAGCACACAACTTTCGTGATAAGATTACAAATAAGGCTTTGTGAGTCAGGCTCGCCCGAGGCGAAACATCGGACGGGCTGTTATCGGCTATATTTGGAATGAGGGCCCCGATCATGAATCGCTTTGTACGCTGGCTGACCATTTTGGCAGTAACGGTGGCCGCGCTTGGCGTGGTCATCGCGGACACACCGCCCTCGGCTTCGGCGCAGGGCGCGTGGACCGCGCAAGTCTGGAACAATCGTGATTTCGCAGGCGCGCCCGTCTGGACCGGGACGACCGGCGCGATCAACTTCACCTGGGGGCAAGGGCCGCCGGTGATTAACGGCGTCACGACCACGGGCCTGACCGATAATTTCTCGGTGCGCTTCACTACGAGCGCGTTCTTTTCGGCAGGGACCTATCGCTTCACGATGCTGGTGGACGACGGCGGGCGGCTGTTTGTCGATGGCGTGGCGGTCATCAACGACTGGCGCGAAGCGGCGCAGCGCACCGTGCAGGGGGAACACACCTTCGCGACCGATGGCACGCATACCATCGTCGTCGAGATGTTTGACGCGCTGTACGACGCCACCATCCACGCCAACTGGGCGCTGACCAGCGGCGGCGGCACAACGCCCCCCACCGGCGGCACCAGCCTGTGGTACGCCGACTACTTCAACGGCCCAGACCTGGGCGGCCCGGTCATCTTCTCGACCTCGTACCCGGCCAGCGGTCTAAACCTCAACTGGGGCATGGCAGCGCCCGGCGGGCCGGTTCCGGCGGACAATTTCTCGGCGCGCTTTCTGCGCTATCTCACCGTCCCGAACGACCTGCCCGAAGGTATCTACACCTTCCACGCCTACGCGGACGACGCCTTCCGCTTCTATGTGGACGGCACGCTGATCCTTGACCGGTGGGACACACTGGCGACTGAACGCGTGACCGCCGATGTGACGCTGCTCAATGGGCCGCACACGCTCCGCTTTGAGTACCGCGAGATCTCGCAGAACGCGTACCTGTTCCTGACCTGGACGCCGCCCGCCGCGCAGAACCCGGTGCTC
>CAZVCM010000218.1:0-7684 GCA_964626105.1 uncultured Thermoflexus sp. | reverse complement strand
CGAAGACGATGAGGACGAGGAAGAGGAGGAGCCTGAGACAGAAGAGGCTCCGGCGTTCCGCAAAGGCCAAATCGTCGACGGGACGGTGCTGGAAACCAGCCCGACCGAGGTGCTCGTTGACCTGGGCGAAGGATACACAGGTGTGGTTGCCAGCCGCGAGCTAGAACGCATGGATCGCGGGGCGCTTGAGGCGTTGGGTGTGGGTAGTCCGGTTACTGCGTATGTGCTTAAGGCGCGCGGGGCGGATGGCCGCCCGGTGCTGTCATTGGCACGCGCCGAGGAAGAAAAGAACTGGCGCCTGGCCGAAGAACACTATAAGAACCAGGAAGTGTATTTCGGAAAGGTCGCCGGATACAACAAGGGCGGCTTGATCGTCCGCTTTGGCAAAGTGCGCGGCTTCGTGCCTGCCAGCCAGGTCAGCCGGGACCGCCAGCGCCGCGCCGTGGGCGAAAGCCCCGAAGAGCGTTGGGGCGGGATGGTCGGTGACGACATCGCGGTGAAGGTGGTCGAGATCGACCGCGCCCGCAACCGTCTGATCCTCTCAGAGCGCGCCGCGCAGCGCGAAGCGCGCGACCAGCAAAAAGCGCGCCTGCTCAAAGACCTCACGGTTGGCGAAGTGCGCACGGGCCGCGTGATCAGCATTGCCGATTTCGGCGCGTTCGTGGACCTCGGCGGGGCCGATGGTCTGGTACACCTGACCGAGATTTCGTGGAAGCATGTCACGCACCCGCGCGAAGTGCTGGAAGTCGGCCAGGAAGTCGAGGTCGAAGTGATCAGCGTCGACCCTGACCGCAAGCGCATCGGCCTGAGCATGAAGCGCCGCGAGCACGATCCCTGGGATGACGTGGTCGCGGAGTATCAGGTTGGCCAGCTTGTCCAGGCGACCGTGACCAAGCTCACCAAGTTCGGCGCGTTTGCCCGGCTGGTGGACGCTCCTGAAATCGAAGGGCTGATCCACATCTCGGAGCTGGCGGATTATCGCGTCAGCCACCCGCGCGAGGTCGTGCTGGTGGGCGACGTGCTGACGCTGCGCATCGTCAAGATTGATGCAGATCAGCGCCGCCTGGGCTTGTCGCTGCGGCAGGTGGACTCGCCGAAGTACATGGATCAGGACTGGATGGCTTACGCCGAGGACATCGACGACGACGCCCTCGTGGTGGAGCCGGAAGCGCTTGCCGAGACGGAGCCTGCCGAAGCAGAGGCAGATGTCGCGGAGCCGGAAGCATTCGCCGAGGCGGAACCCGCCGAAGCAGAGGCGGACATTGCGGAGCCGGAAACGGTCGCCGAGGCCGATGAAGAAGTCGCGGAGCCGGAAACCCTCGACGAGGCAGAAGCCGAGGTCGAGGATGCGCCCGTTGAAGCGGAAGCTAAGATCGAAGAGACTCCCGCTGAAGAAGCGCCCGAAGCTGAGGACGCGTCGGAAGAAGACGCTCCTGAAGCTGACGCGCCCGAAGACGAAGAAGACGACGAATAAACCACGTCCGATCAAATGATAAGGCCCTGTCCTTCACCGGCAGGGCCTTTTTTGATCGCAGAGCGCAACTGGGGGTGCTAGAGGCGTTCCACGCCGCTGCCTGCCGCCGCCCGGCAAACGTAAAGCTGCGGTGTGAGGCCGGTTTCCGCCTCGTAGGCAGGCGCGACAGCTTGCACGAACGCCTCGACTGCGCCATCCTCAACCCGCGCAACGGCGCACCCGCCGAACCCGCCGCCTGTCATGCGCGCGCCATAGCAGCCGGGCTGCGCGTTGGCGAGGTCGGACATGATGTCCAGCTCGCGGCAACTCACCTCATAATCATCGCGCAGGCTGGCGTGGCTCTCGCGCATGGCCTGCCCGGCGGTCTTCAGGCCGCCGCTGCGCAGCGCCATCGCGGTCGCCTGGGTGCGGAGATTTTCCGTAACGATATGCCGCGCGCGCCGGTAGAGTAAATCACCCAACTGCTCGCGCGCTGCTTCGACCTGCTCGCGCGTCGCGTCACGCAGCGCGGGCACGCCCAGCACGCGGGCCGCTTCTTCACACTGCGCCCGCCGCGTCGCATACTCCGAGTCAACCAGCCCGCGCTGTTTAGCCGTATCCATGATCATGATGCTGACGCCACCCGGCACGGGGATCGGTGTTGCTTCGAGGCTGCGGCAGTCGATCAGCAGCGCGTGGCCGTTCACGCCCATCGCCGACGCCATCTGATCCATCACGCCGCACGGCACGCCGATGAACTGATGCTCGACCTCGACGCCACCGAGCGCGATCGCCTGTTTGGAGAGCGATTCACCCGCCAACGCCAGCCCCAGCTCGATCATCGCGACCTCGACCGCCGCCGACGACGACAACCCTGCGCCGACCGGGATATCCCCGCCCATAACCGCATCGAAACCCGGCACGGCGAAGCCCTGGTCTCCCAGCCACCACAGCGCGCCACGCGGATAGCTGCTCCACACCGGCAGATCGGGTGCGTCGAGCGCATCGAGCGTGAAAACCGTCTGATCGCCAAAATCGATGGAGACGAAGTGGACTTCGCGGTCGTGGCGGGGACGCGCCGCGACGTAGATCGCGCGATCGATCGCCGCCGGAAGCACAAACCCGTCGTTATAGTCGGTGTGCTCGCCGATCAGATTTACGCGGCCCGGCGCGCGCGCCAGCAGCGCGGGCTCGCCGCCGAAACGCTCGCGGAAGGTCGTCAGAACGTTCTCACGGACAGTCGTCATCCCTGGTTGCTCCCTGCTTGTGCGTGCGAATAATGCCGGTCGCTGAGCTCGCGCAATCGCGCCGCGGCCTGCTCCGGCGTGATGTCGCGCTGCGGCGTGCCGAGCATTTCATAGCCGACCATGTGCTTTTTGACCGTCGCGCTACGCAACAGCGGCGGGTAGAAGTGCGCGTGCAGATGCCAGTGCGGATAGTCGCCGCCATCGGTCGGCGCCTGGTGAAAGCCCATGCTGTACGGAAACGATGTGCGGAACAGATTGTCGTAGCGGACGGTGACATGGTGCAGCGCGTCCGCCAGCCCGTCGCGCTCGCCGCCTGCCAGCTCAGAGATGCTGCGCGCGGGCCGGTGCGCGATCAGCAGCGTTTCGAACGGCCAGATTGCCCAGAACGGCACAAGCACTGTCCACGTGTTGTTGGAATACACAATCCGCTCGCCGCGCTGCCGCTCCTCGTCCAGATAGTCCGCCAGCAGCGTGCGATTTTGCGCCGTATAATAGTCGCGCTGCGCGCTGTCCTCTTTGAGCACCTCGCGCGGGAGACGCTCGGTCGCCCAGATTTGCCCGTGCGGGTGCGGGTTCGACGCGCCCATCATCGCGCCGCGATTCTCGAAAACCTGCACATAGCCGATGAAATCGCGCTGGCCGAGATCTTCGGTCTGCGCCGCCCAGGTATCCACCACCGCGCGGATGTCATCGATCGCCATTTCCGCGAGCGTGAGGTCGTGGCGCGGACTGAAGCAGATCACACGCGCCAGGCCGCGCTCGCCCTGGATGCGAAACAGCGGGTGTGCGGTGGGTTCCTCGTCGGGCGTGTCTGGCAGCAGCGCAGGAAAGTCGTTGTCGAACACAAATGTGCCAGTGTAGGCCGGGTTGACCTTGCCGCCTGCGCGCTCGTTGCCGGGGCACAGATAGCAGGCTGGATCATAGGTCGGGCGCTGCTCTGGCGGCAGGTCCTCGACGGCGCCCTGCCAGGGACGCTGCGCGCGGTGCGGCGAGACGAGGATCCATTCGTTGGTGAGCGGATTGAGCCGCCGGTGGGGGTGTTGAGCGGGATCAAATGCCATAAGTACCTCTTCGAGCAGTGAAAGACACGCTGCGGTGAGTGTACAGAACTGCACCGGTTTGCGCTAGCCGCCGGGCGGCTATCAGGCGTCTCTGTGCGAGGGAGAATATGCGCTGAGATTGCCGTCAGGTAACAGTTTGATTAAAATGTGAGCGGTTTCCCTTGCACAAGGAGTTTTGAAATGCTGAAAACGCGTATCCTGTTGCTCGCTGTGATCCTGCTGTTGATCCCGGCGAGCGGCGCTCTGGCGCAAGACGGCGCGCTGCCTAACCGCTTTGTCGTCCCTGGATCCGATTTAATCATCGAGTATCCGCACGGTTGGAACTTGAGTTATGACACCGAGGACGGCAGCATCTACCTTTCGTCGACCGTCACCGGGATCGTGACGGATTGGTTGTTCGCTGATGAGCTCGCTCAAGTGGGGATCGCGCCAGGTGATGCGGTTGCGGCGCTCGAATACTTCTTCAATCCGCTCGATCCGTCAGTTCCGTTCGATGCGGCGCGCGTCTCGAACCAGTTGGTTGCCGGCAAAAGGCTGTACGTCTACCAGTATCAAGATATTTTCGAGGGCGCGCCGTATGATGGCGTGCTGGTGGCCCTTGAAGCGAGCGACGGCTCGTTCTTCTCAGGCGATATTTTCGGTCTCGAAACCGCCGACGTCGATCCGGCGGATGTGCGAGATGCGCTCCGCATTGTGGCGAGCGTCCAGTTCCCCGGTGATTCGACCGCCCCGCCGCCTGTGGTTGCGGACGACCTGTTCTGGATGTTCAACTCGGGGATCGGCGTGGTTGTGCCGGACGGGTGGCGCGACTATGTCGATGAAGACGGCTTCCTGACGTTCGAGAGTGTTGTATCCATTATGGAGCCGCACTGGTACTTCGCGGACGAGCTGCCCTCACTGGGTATCGCCCGGGGAGACGTGCCCGGCGTGTTGGAGGATATGGCGGATCTGTTCGGGCTGCCGTTTGATCCGGCGAATGTCTCCGTCAGCCAGGTGAGCGGGCGCTCGGTGTGGCACACCATGTACGCGATTGAAGAGGACGCGGGGACCTATGAGACGCTGCTCGCCGCCGTGCTGCTGGATAACGGCGCGGTGCTGGTAGGGCTGGCGTACCCGGCGATTGACAGCGAGCTGACCGAGCGGGAGGACGTTCTAGAACTCCTCGCTTCGGCGCAATCCGGCGAGTCGGTTCCGGCGGGCGCGGATACCCTGTTGAGCGAGTCGTTCACGTTTGAACCGGATGGCGTGACGTTCTACTATCCGGCATCGTGGGAGATCTCGACAGACGAGGAATTCGTGTACATGGTCAGCGATTTCACGTTCGCTGATCCGTTCTACACGCTGGTGGAGGATCTCGCCGGGCAGGGCGTCGCGATCGGCGATCTAACAGGTGGGCTGGAGTCGCTGTGGCACTCGCTCTATGACAGCGAGGGACTGTTCTTCGACCCGGCGGCGCTTGAGACACTCACCATCGGCGGGCAGACGGTTATGCTTTATCGTTTCGAGCATGACTCTGGGGATGGCGTGCACGATCACTGGATGACGGCGGTCGAGCTTGAAGACGGCACCCAGTTTTACCTTGACACGTATCCGATACAGGGGAGCGCGCTCCAGGAATCGGATGTTGTGCTGGATATTGCTGCTTCCGCCGCGATCGAGCTTAATGTGCCGATCTCAGGCGACAAGCGTATCGCCATCCGGCTGAACGTGGGCGACTGACGCGCCCGAGCGCTAGCGCGAAAAACGAACCGGGCGGCCACTGGATGAGCCGCCCGGCATCTTTTCTGGTTGGTGATTTCTGGCTGGAGATGTATCAGTCCAGCGGTTCTAGCCAATAGGTTGCGCCTTCCCCTTCCGGCGTCCAGCCCAACGTGCCGTTGTAGTTGACCTGCCACCAAATGCGGCCATCGTTCCCGCACTGTGGCCCGCTGACGACGATGAACTCCCCGCCGCCCGGAATTTCTCCGATCACGATGCTATTCGGTCCGGTCGCGGGCTGCGTGCGCAGGGCGTTCGGATCGCCCGGCGTGACGCGCGCGCGGATCGCCGGCGCCAGCCGCGTCAACTGGCCGGAGCTGCACATGAACGGCGACACCCAGTACTCCGAGCCTTGCCCTTCTGCCGTCCAGCCGACGACGCCCTGATAGTTCACGCGCCACCAGTAGCGCCCTTCTGGCCCGCAGACTGGCCCCTCGTACACCCGGAAGAATCCGCCGCCAGGCATCTGCCCGATGACATCGCTTCCCTCGCCGGGGCGCGGCTGCGTGCGCAGGACGTTGGACGGGCCGGGTAGCACGTACCCCGAGGCGCCCACTTGCAGGCGCGGGGCCAGCGTGCACGCGACCGGCGGAGGCGGCGGGTTGCCCGGCGCGGGCTCCAGCCAGTAGGTTGCGCCTTCGCCCTCGGGCGTCCACCCGACCGTGCCGTTGTAGTCCACGCGGAACCAGTAACGTCCTTGCGGCCCGCAGATGGGCCCTTCGAGCACGCGGAACGTCGCGTAGGCCGGGATGTATCCGAGCACGGCGCTGGCTGGCCCGGTCTGCGGCAGGCTGCGGAGCGCGTTCGACTCGCCCGGCGTGACGCGGCCCATCATCCCCGGCATCAGGCGCGGCGTCAGGGTGCACGTGACCGGCGGCGTCGGCAGCCCGACATACGGCTCCAGCCAGTACGTGCTGCCGGAGCCTTCGGCGGTCCAACCGATGATGCCGTTATAGTTCACGCGCCACCACGACCAGCCCTCGGGCCCGCACTGCGGCCCATTGAGCACGACGAACGTCTGCCCGCCGGGGATCTGCGCGATCGCGCTGCTGTTGGCGGCGGGCTGCGCGCGGAGCGTGTTCGGATCGCCCGGCGTGACACGTCCCAGGATGCCGCTTGTCAGGCGCGGCAGCGGGCTGTTCGGGCACACGAACGGCGCGATCCAGTAGGCGTTGCCCTCGCCTTCCGCGGTCCAGCCGACCGTCCCGGCGTATGAGACCTGCCACCAATAGCGACCGTCTGGCCCGCATTGCGGCCCGCCGATCACGCTGAAGAACCCGCCGCCAGGGATGCGTCCCACGATGGGGCTATCCGGCCCCGGACGTGGTTGCCCGCGCATCAGGTTTGGCAAGCCCGGCAGCACGTAACCGGGCGCGCCCACTTGCAGGCGCGGTGCCAGCGTACACTGCGCAGGCTGGTAGTTGTACGGCTGCGCCCAGTAGATACCGCCCTGGCCTTCCGGCGTCCAGCCGATCAGCCCGTCATAGTTGACGCGCCACCAGAAGCGCCCTTCGTTGTCACAGACCGGCCCTTCGAGCACGCTGAACACGCCGCCGCCGGAGATCTGCCCCAGCACGAGGCTGTCCGGGCCGCGACGTGGCAGGCTGCGCACGACGTTCGGTAAGCCGGGCGTCACTTGCCCCAGACTGCCCACTTGCAGGCGCGGCGCGGGCTGGCAGAAGGGCGCGCCCACGCCACCGGCGGCCGCTTCGGGTGCGGACTCGCTCAAGCCCGAGAGCGCTTCGGCGCTGTCCTCACCGCTCGGCACGCGCCATTCGACTGGACCCCACAGCACTGCGGTGTCAGCGGGCGGCGCCTGCCCTTCCGTACCTGGGACCGGCGCGATC
Source organism: uncultured Thermoflexus sp. (assembly GCA_964626105.1). GTDB lineage: Bacteria > Chloroflexota > Anaerolineae > Aggregatilineales > Aggregatilineaceae > DYGX01. Next base: position 318 of record CAZVCM010000218.1, on the reverse strand, counting down.
ACATCGTTCTGCCAGATGCTCACCTGCTCGCCCACAAACGCGACGGACAGCCCATTCGGTGAGATCGCGACGATCTCCGCGCCAGGGTAGCCGGTTGTGTCGAGCACCTCGGAGCTTTGACGGTCCGGCGTCAGCAGGAACCACAGCGCGCGCTCGTCACTCTCTGGGTCGTTGTTCGGCGCGGGTGTCAGCGCCGCGGACGGGCCGGTTGCGCTGGTGCTAACCAGCAGCGCCGGAGACGGCATATCGCGCTGCTCGCCGCTGAGCGGATCGAGCATGAACTGCTTGCCGGACGGGTCTAGCAGGCCGATAACCTCG
>CAZVCM010000217.1:0-7709 GCA_964626105.1 uncultured Thermoflexus sp. | reverse complement strand
GCGATCGAGGTGAGCGTGTCTCCGGAGCGCACCCCGACGCTGCCGCCGCAGGCCCAGGGCGAGCCGGGCAAGCCGCCGCGCAGCCAGCCGCGCATCTCGCGCAGCCACGCGCCAAGCTCGCGCCGCGTCAGCAGCGCCACGACGATCAGCAGTCCGCCCACGCTCAGCACGTTGAGCGCCAGCGCGCCTGCTGCCATGATCAGCAGCGACAGCGCGCCAAGCCCGATCATCCCGTCCAGCGCGAGACGTTCTGCGACGCTGAGTGCGCTCATGTCGAGCGGGAGCAGCAGGCGGCGCCCCAGCCCGGCGGCGACGACCGCGAACCCTGCCGCAATCGCCAGATCGAACAGCGCGCCGCCAAGCGCAGCGGCCAGCGCGGGCGTTAGTGGCTTGTGCACCCAGTAATACAGGCCGAGGACGAGCGCCATCCACACGACCGCGCCGATCATGCCGAGTCTGGCGCGGCGCGGCGGGGTCTCAGGCGGCGCAGCGCGCTCGCCCGGCGGGGATGATACGCCCGGATCGCGTGGCATGGCTCAGATGAGGGCGCCCGCGCGGCGCAACGCCTCGACGACACGCGGCTGCGCGGGGTATTCGGCGGGGTGGAACGGCTGCCCGCAAAGCTGCTCATACACTTGCTGGTAACGCTGGCTGACGGTCACGATCTGCGCGTCAGGGAGCGGCGGCAGGACGTCCCGCGTGCCGTAACCCTGCGCGTGATACCACAGGCGCATGAGCTCCCGGTCGAAGCTCTCCGGCTCCTCGCCTGCCTCGAAGCGCTCGTCGTACGTCTCGACGCGCCAGAAGCGGCTGCTGTTGGGCGTATGCAGCTCGTCAATCAACACGAGGTCGCCGTGTAAGTCCAGCCCGAACTCGTATTTGCTGTCGACCAGCAGCAGGTCAGCCAGCACCGAAAGCTGCCGCCCGCGCTGAAAGAGACGCAGCGCCACGTCGTGAATACGATCCCACAGTTCGGCGGAGATGCCGCGCGCCAGCACGTCCTCGACCGTGAGCGGGCGTTCGTGCGCCTGCCCGAAGGTCTTCTCGGCGGCGGTGACGATGGGGCGAGGTAGCTCCTGATTCTTGCGCAGGCCGTCGGGGAAGCTGCGCCCATAGATCACGCGCTCGCCTGCTTCGTACTGCGTCCACAGGCTTGAGGGCGTGATCCCGCAGATGAACCCGCGCACGATCACCGCGATCGGCAGTGGATCGGCGGACAGCGCGATTGTCACGTTCGGGTCGGGGATGTCGATCGCGTGGTTCGGCGTGATGTCGGCGGTCTGCTCGAACCACCACGCAGAAAGCTGGTTGATAATCTGGCCTTGATACGGAACCAGGCCGACCTGCTGCTCAAAGATCGTGAAGCGGTCGGTCGCGATCCCGATCCGCCGCCCATCGGCCAGCGCGTAATTGTCGCGCACCTGGCCGCGCTCCGCAGTCAGCCCCGGCAGCGAGACTTCGTCAAACGCCAGCGGGATGGCCGAACGGATTTCAGCGGATGTCAGCATGGGGACGGTCCTCTCAGCAAGAACGAGCCGTTACCAGTTAGCGGATAGCAAGAACAAATGCCAGAAGATGCGGGCAGAAGCCTGTGTCTGCAGCAGATCAAGCGCCACGCTGGAATTGCCGTTTTCGGCCAGTGGCTACGTGCTACCAGCTTAATCTATCATCATAAACCCATTTTCGGGTGAGCGGTAGTTGCGGGAGGGGCCAAAAAGAACCAGCGCCAGTCGCAGGCGCCGGTTCAGAGGAAATGCAGACCTGCTTACTGGGCGACGTAGGCGCCGTCCACCAGGAAGTGGCTCCCCGTAATGAACGAAGCCTCGTCCGAGCACAAGAAGACGACCAGCTCGGCCACTTCTTCCGGCTCGCCCAGGCGGCCGATCGGGTGCTTGGTGACGAGAAAGTCTCGAACCTCCTGCGACAGGTTGTTTTGAATCAGCGGGGTATTGATGAACGCCGGGCACACCGCCGTGGTGCGGATCCCCTGGCTGCTGTATTCCAGCGCGGCATTCTTGGTCAGGCCGATCACGCCGTGCTTCGCGGCCACATACCCCGCCGAGGTGGCAAACCCAACGGTGCCCAGGATCGAGGCCATGTTGACGATCACGCCGCCGCCGGCTTTCAGCATTTCCGGAATCTGATAGCGCATGCCGTAGAACACGCCGGACAGGTTGATCGCGATCACCTTGTCCCAGCCGTCAACCGGGTACTCACCGACCGGCGCAGCGGGGCCGCCGATGCCTGCGTTGTTGCACGCGAAGTGCAGCGCGCCGAACGCCTCGACCGTAGCGCGGACCAACTGCTCGACCTCGGCGGCGTTCGAGACGCCCGCCTTGAAGAACCGGGCCGTGCCGCCCTTTTCCTCAACCAGACGGACGGTTTCGGCGCCGCCCTTTTCATCGACATCGGTGACCATAACCTTCACGCCTTCGCGGGCGAAGCTTAGTGCCACGCTGCGGCCGATGCCGGAGCCGCCACCAGTCACAATTGCTACTTTTCCATCGAGACCGTGCATTTTTCGCTCCTTAACTCTAACTTGAAGTATCTGGGTTGTTCCTCAACAGTCTCCGGCCTCGCTAGTCGCGATACACGCCGGAGCTGTAGACATGGACGTAAGGCGCGTCATAGCCCCCCTCGTTGCTCCAATCAAATACCCAGTGCGCATCGGTGATCGAGAGGTTGACGCAGCCGTGACTGTGCCGATAGCCGAAGCCATCGTGCCAGTACGTGCCGTGCAGTGAGATCGCCTGATCGAAATACATGACGTACGGCACGTTTTCCAGCGAGTAGAAGTCCGCCTGACCTTCGGCGCCGCTCATGTGCCCGTTAACCTGCCGCGCCCACACGGTGAACGTCCCTTCGCGCGTCGGCCACTGCGGCAAGCCGGACGAAATCAGCGTGGCGAAGACGGGCGTGTCGTCTTCATAGGCGATCATCGTCTGCTCGAAGAGGTCGATGGCGAACCAGCGCCCTTTGACCTTTGCGGGGTGCTCTGGCTCGACAATCCGCGCGACCATCGTCTGCTGGATCCACGTGTCCGGGCCGATCAGATACCATTCCCAGCCGCCGACCTCAGCGGTGGCGAAGATGTTCACGCGCGTGTAACGCTCGATCTTCGGGCGCGATTCATCGCCTGCCACGCCAGGGACCGGGCTGGGATGCGCGGGAACCAATACCCACGCCATCGGGTAATCCAGCTCGCCATCCAGGTACACGCCGGTGAACTCGCTAGGGCGCGCGGTCGCGAGCTGGCTGCTGGGCATCCACTCGCCATCGTTAATCTCGATCCAGTCGCCATGAATGCTGTTGACCGTGACGTAGTTAAACCCCTCGTCGATGCTGCCAATTGGCTCGCCGTTCGGGCCGTTGTAGATGGTCGCCGCGCCGCCGACGATCTTGCGGAAGGCAAAGCGCGAAAGCTCATCCTGGTTGACGGCCAGCGGGCGGACGTCCGGCTCAGGATGCAGCAGCATCTCATCGAGCAGCATCTGGTATTCGACCGACGGCAGCCCGGCAATGCAGCCGGGGCCGCTGGGGCTGGCGACGCAGTCCGCGCGGGTCGGGCCGGCAGCGCGCGCTGCGCTGTTGGGCAAGACGAGGGCAGCGGTGATCAACAGCAAAAAAGCGAGCGTGAAACGACGAAAACCCACGATAAACCTCCAAAGCTAACAACAGCTACAAACCGCAAAACCCAGCGATCAGACAACCAGCAACAGCGCGATAACGCCTGGCTGATGATGGCTGATGGTTGATCTTGACCGCTCCAATTGTACCAAATGCGGGGTTGGACTGATACACGGGGAAACGGCGCTTGCTCTACGCTGGCGGCGCGGCCTCCTCTTCGATCAGGCGCTGTACGAAGACGGTGATGCGCTGTTCCAGCCGCCGGTAAAGCTGACGTGTCGCGGCGAGCTGCCCCTCATAGTCGCTGGCCAGCTCCGCCGGGTCGACCAGCGACCAGTGCAGATACTGGCTGGCCTGCAACGTTGCGCGGTCGATCCGTTCGTGAACCCGATCGCAGACGGTGATCACGATGTCGGGATTCTGCGGCGGCAGGTCCGCGAGGGCTCGCTGGCGCAACGCATCGGTGGAGATGCCGTGTTCTTCCAGCACCTGGAGCGCGAGGCTTTGCGGCGGGGCGTGCGGTTCCAGCCCGGCGCTGCTGGCAACGAGCGCGTCCGGGGCGATATGCTGCGCGATCGCCTCAGCCATCAAGGAGCGGGCGGCGTTCTTCAGGCAGAGAAACAGCACGTGACGGCGGCGCTCCAGAGCGGGCAGCGGGCGCTGCGCGACCGGCGCGTGATGGCTGAACCAGCGTCGCACACCCGCGACCGCGTCGAGGTTGGCGGCGTAGTAGCGGCGGCGCGCGTCGCCAATGCTGGGGTGCACCTCGACCAGCCCCGCGTCGGTCAGCGTGTTCAGATGGTGCGACAGCAGGTTCTGGCTCAGACCGATGGCGGCCATTAATTCGGAGTTCGCGAGGTCATTGAACGTCAGCAGGTCGAAGATGCGCAGCCGGTTCGGGTCGGACAACGCCTTGAACACATGCGCCAACTGCTTCTCTTGCGGTGTCATCGTCGTTGTACTCCGTCGTGCGTGGAGCCTGCCCGCCAGGGCGTGTGGCGGCCTAGGCCAGCGAAAGCTGAACCTGCTCGATCACCCACTGCAGGTTCGCGTTTTGGACTGATTCGAGCGCGGTGCGACAGGCAAGCCGCGCCGAGGGAAGATCGTCTTCGTCTTGCGCGCGCGCGGCGGCGGCCAGCCACGCCAGAGCGCGATAGTCCGGCTCCGGATCGTCGCGGCGCAGGTCGGCCTGGCGTGCGTCGAGCACGTCCAGCAGCTCGTAGATTGCCTCGACGCTCTTATCAGGCTGCTTCAGCCCGGCGTGCGAGCGCGCGATCAGCGCGTAGATGAACGTCAGGTCCTTCAGATCAGCGGTGTCGCTGCGATCCAGCAGGGCGAGCGATTGCTGCGCCGCCTGCAGCGTGGCTCGCCGCCGAGAAAGCTCGTCCAGCGTCTCTTTGAGGTTCTGGCTGGCGGGCCGGGCGAGGTTCGCGTAGACGGTGACCTTCTGATAGAACTCGGCGGCTTTCTCCAGGTCGTTTTCGGCGCGGTACGTGTCCGCGATCGCTTGCAGCGTGAGGCTGATGCGCTCGTCGCTGCGCGGCGTCAGGCTGTTTTCGATGGCGAGCGCTTCGTCGAGCGCGGTGTGCGCCTGCCGGTACTGGTTGTTCTCGCAATAAAGCCGCCCGAGCAGCCGCAGCGTGTCCGCGTAGGCGATGGGTTGCAGCGCGCGGTCCATATAGACGAGCGCCTCGTGATGGTGTGCCAGCGCTGATTTCAGATCGCCGGATGCCTGGTACGCGTTCGCCAGCGCCTGCAGCGTCTGGACCAGCCGGGCATTCGCCTGTTGCGGTTGCGCCTTCTCGATCTCGAGCGCGCGGCGCAGCGGCTCGATGGCGTCAGCGGGGCGGCCCGCGCCGTGCAGCGTCTGCCCCAATGCGCGCCACGTCGCCGCTGCCGCGATAGTGCGCGGCTCGTGATGTTGCAGCGCTTCGCGGTACGTTTTCTCCGCCTGGTCCCACTGTTCCTGGCTGCGGTGCGCCTCGGCGATGGCGTGGTAGGTCAGCGCCATTTCGAGCGGCGAGTGGTCGGGCAGGCGGCGAGACAGATCGAGCGCTTCGGTCCACGTTTGGCGCGCTTCTTCGTAACGTTCAGCCAGCCGGTAAGCGCGGCCCATATTGCGCAGCGTGTTGACGCGCTCGCGCGGGAAGCTGTCGGCGGGTTGCTGTTCGAGCGCCGCCTGATAATTTTGTAGCGCCAGCGGCAGACGCGCGGCGTCCCGGTGCACATCCGCCAATTCGCAGAGCACGATTCCCAGCTCGCGCGGCTCGCCCCATTGCGCGGTCTCGTCGCGCGTTTGCTCGTATAACTGAACGGCGCTGCCATCGCCCTGCGCGGCGCTCACCCGCGCAAGCTGGTGCAAAATATCCCGCGCGAGGCGGGGCGCGTCGGCGCGTTCCAAAATGTTGAGGGCGCGGCGATAGGCGCGTGCGGCCTCGGCAAGCTGGCCCTGCGCTTCGTGCGTCTGGCCGAGCGCAAGCAGCACGTCGGCGGTGTGTGTTGGGCTGGCGTCTTCGACCTCGCGCAGCACGACCAGCGCTTCTTCGTACTCGCCGATTGCCTCGGCGTAGCGGTTCAGGCCGCCGAGCGTCCGCGCCAGCGTGGTGAGCATGCGCGCCGTCGCGTCCGGGTGCGTCGCGCGGTCGAGCAGCGCGACGCTGGCGCGCAGGCTGGTAACCGCCTCAGACGGGCGGCCCTGATCCAGGTGCAGCGCAGCGATCGTCTCGTGGATCAGACCGCGCTGGTGCTCGTCCGGCTCGTGGATTAGCGCGAGGTCCAGGTGACGCAGCGCGCTGTCAGGGTCATTGATCGCGCGGTACGCCTCGCCGGTCAGGCGGTGGGCGAGGGCGTGGGTCGCAGGGTGCGCTTCTAATTCTGGCGCGAGCAGCGGCTCCAGCGTAAGGATCGCTTCCTCGTGCTGGCCAAGCGCGGCGTAGGCTTCGCCCAGGTCACGGATCGCGGCCCAGGCCGCCAGCGTTTCAGGGAAGTGTTGCGCGGTGAGGTCTGCCGCAATCTGCGCGACTTCGAGCGCCAGCGTGGGGCGGTTGTCCGCCAGCAGGCTGCGCGCCGCCAGCCCGATCGCCAGCGCCCGCAGCGCCGGGTTGGGATCCACCACCGCCTCGCTCATGCGCGCGGCGAGCGTTTGTGTCCACTCGTCCAGCGACTGGGTGGCGCGGATCGGGCGCTCCATGACAAGCTGCGTGCGCGCCCTCAGCGCCTGCGCGTACCCGTAGGGTTGCAGCGGAAAATCAGGCTGCCGCGCGCTGTGCTCGACCATCTCCTGCGCCACGTCGAGCGCGGCAGGCAGGCGTTCGGCGGCGATCAGCGCCAGGTGCAGCGCAAGCTGCGTGATATAGAAGGCGTGTGGGTCGGCGGTGGGGCTGAGGTGAGTCAGCGCGCGGCGATAGTTCGCGACGGCGCGGTCCGGGCTGCCGGTGTGATAATACGCCTGCGCGACGTGATGCAGCGCGAGGCCGATTCGTTTATCGTCGCGGACCGTCAGCGCCTGCGCGTGCTCGACCTCGCCCTCGAACGCTTCGAGCGCCCCGGCGTAGTCCTCACGCGCCCACAGCGCGCGCCCAAGTGTGCGGTAAGCGTCCGCCGCGTCGCCAGGGGACTGGGCGCGCTCTAGCAGGTCAAGCGCCTCGCGGGCGGCTTCGACAGCACCGGCGGAATCCCCGTGCGCCAGCCGGATCGCCGCCAGCAGTTTGAGCGTGCGCGCCAGCAACGTCGGCTCGGGCGGGGATTCGGCGCGTTGCAGTTCGAGCGCCTCTTCCAGCGCGGTTTGCGCTTCTTCGCTGCGCCCCGCCAGCGCCAGCGCAGCGCCCAACCCGCGCAGCGTCTTGGCGCGGGCGGCGGGGTCATCTCCGGCGGTGTCAAGCGCGAGCCGGTAGGTCTCGATCGCCTGCTCAGCGTTCCCTTCGACGTGGTTTACCTGCGCGCGCAGCAGCGCCGAGGCCGGGTCATCTTGCCCGGCGATCGCGTCGAGCGCGTCCCGCGCGCGCCCGGCCAGCAGCAGAATTTCGGCGCGCGCTTCCGGCGGTGCATCTGGCGCCAGCGTGATCTCTCGCGCGGCCTCGTCA
>CAZVCM010000216.1:0-7784 GCA_964626105.1 uncultured Thermoflexus sp. | reverse complement strand
GACCAGCGCCTGCACTGCGCGCTCAGCCACTTCGTCCGGATCAGCGATCTGGAATCCGTAACGCCCGATCACTTCCTGCGTTTCCGACGTCAGGCCGTCGGTATCGGTCCACGCGGGGTTTACCAGCGTTACGCGCACGCCGCTGCTGCCAAGTTCGCGACGCAGCGCATCGGTGAATCCCGCGACGCCATGCTTGCTAGCGACGTACACCGTCGCGTGCGGAACCGCTACCCGCGCCGCGCTAGACCCGATATTGAGGATGTAGCCGCTGTGCTGGGCGCGCATAATTGGCAGGGCCAATTGCGTCAGGCGGATCATCGCCCACAGGTTCAGCCGCAGAACCTGCTCGATCCGCGCCGGGTCGAGTTCCGGCAGCGGCCCACCCTGCATGTATCCCGCGTTGTTGACCAGCACATCAATGCGCCCGAAGTGTTCCATTGTGCGCGCCACAGCCGCTTCTAACTGCGCTTCGTCCGTCAGATCGGAAGGGATCACCAGCACATCTGCGCTGTATGGCGCGATCTCGCGGCGCACGGCTTCAAGCCGCTCCTCGCTGCGAGAGACCAGCGCCACCCGCGCCCCGCGCCGCGCAAACGCGAACGCCAGAGCGCGCCCGATCCCCGTTGACGCACCAGTGATCAGCACGACTTTATCCGTCAGGATGAGCGTCGAATGCTGCGGGCGCAGATAGCGCGCCAGCCAATAGACGCTGCCTGCCATTGCGCCGAGCAGCGCAATCATCCGCTTGATTCGCATCCTATCCCTCTCCCCTATCGGCCCGCTTGCGCGCGATCAGAATCTGGTTGACGCCTGCGCTGAGCGGCGTCCATGTCGTCCGCGTAATAACCTGCGCGAGAGCTGGCAGTCCAAACAACCCGAACTGCACCACCTTCGGCAGCACCGGCAGATAGGGCACATCCCACAGCCCATCCCCGAAGTGGCGCAGCACTTCGAAGCCGCTCGCCTCAACCCATGCACGCCACTGCTCTGGCGGCTGGACGTTGATATGCGTCGGGTCTTTGCCGATGGCGTCATTTTGCGGATCTTTGAAGCGGCGCAGGGAGTAATTCGGGTTTGGTGTCGCCAGCAACAGCAACCCGCCAGGGCACAGTACGCGGCGTATCTGGTCAAGCGTGTCGGGCGGATCGGGCAGATGCTCGACGAGGTGCAGCGCCACCACCGCGCTGAACTCGCCATCAGCGAAGTGGGACAGGTCTTCGGCGCTCATCACATAGCCCTCTGCGCCGGGCGCGTTGCGGCGCAGTTCTTCAATGCTGTAGTCCGCAATATCCACGCCGACGCACGCAAAATCGTCTTGCAGCAGCCCAAGCAAGTGCCCCAGCCCGCAGCCGAGTTCTAGCAGGCGGCGATTCTCGCCCGGCGGTGCAAACCGGCGCACAAGCGCGGCATAATATCGGCGCGCGAACCAGTACATGCTAAACCGTCCGAGTGGGCGATCCGCATAGTTGTAGCTGCGAAAGTAGTGCTCGCCATATTCTTCGAGCGGAATCTCTGGCTTGGATGGGGGGATCTGCGTTGTTTTGTGGTCGATCATACGTTTTCCTGGTGGTTGTGAGCTCACAACGTAATACACTGTCTTCGCCTAAACCCTCACTGGTTAAGCATGAAAAAAGGCAGCGCGCAGGCTGCCTTATAATACCATACGCGACGGCGCTTATCCGCCGAACGCCAGTGTGATATCACGCGCCATCGAAGAAAGAATGAATGGCAGCGAGCCGAGCACCAGCGTGCCGACTGCGGCGATACCGATCCCCCAGGCCAGCGCCGGGGGAGTGCTGGCTTCGCCTTCCCCCTCTTCGAAATACATCTTCCAAACGACGCGCAGATAGTAGTACGCCGAGACCGCGCTCGTCAGCACACCAACGATCGCCGCCGCGACCAGATCCGCCTGCAGCGCCACCTTGAACACATACCACTTGCCGATAAACCCGGCTGTCAGGGGAATGCCAGTCAGGCTCAGCATGAACAGAGCCATCGCTGCGGCCAGCCAGGGACGTCTCGTGCCCAGCCCGCGCAGCGCGTCTATGTGCGTGTTGGTCGCGTCGTTCTTCTCAATCGAGGCAATCACCGCAAAGGCGCCCGCATTGGTGAACGCGTACGCCAGCAGATAGATCACCACCGCCTGTGCAGCTTCATCCGCAAGGCCGCTCGCGCCTGCCGCAGCAACCGCGATCAGGATGTAGCCCGCGTGCGCGATCGTCGAGTACGCGAGCAGGCGCTTGAGGTCGCTCTGCACGATCGCCACAAAGTTGCCGAGCAGCATCGTCAGCACAGCAATCAGCCAGATCGTATCCTGCCAGAAGGCTGGTGCGTCGCCGTCTACGAACCCGGCCAGCCCTGCGCCAAAAACGCGCACCAGCGCGCCAAAGCCGCCGACCTTCGCCACAACGCTCATGTATGCTACGACCGGCGTCGGCGCGCCCTGATAGACGTCCGGCGTCCACATATGGAACGGAACCGCCGCGACTTTGAAGCCCAGGCCGACCAACATCAACCCAGCGCCGATCATCCCGACAAAACGCGCTGTTGAGTCTTCAGCCGTGATGCGACCGGCGGCTTCCCAGATACCCGCAAGGTCAAGCGTGCCGGTCGCGCCATAAACCAGGGCAATCCCGTAGATCAAGAAGCCTGACGAGAACGCCCCCAGCAAGAAGTACTTCATCGCGCTTTCTTCGGAAGCTTCTTGCGGACGCCGGAACCCGCTGAGGATGTAGAGCGGGATCGAGAGCAACTCCAGCGCGATGAAAACAATCACCAGGTTGTTCGCCGCGCCCATCAGGATCGCACCCGAGGTGCTGAACAGAAGAAGGACGTAGTACTCGCCGCGCTGGATACCGGTGCGTTCCAGGTAATCGTAGGCGACCATCACGCCGAGCAGCGCGGTAATCAGCGCCGCGACGGAGATCGCATCCGTCAGCCGATCCGCGCGGAACATGCCGGTGAATGCATCCGGCCCATCACCGAACTCGATCGCGCCGCCGAGCGACAGCAGCGATAGCACCAGCGAAATGCCGATCCCAATCGCCGCTAGCCACGCCGTCCGCGACTTGCGCTCGCGCGGAATGAACAGGTCAATCACCAGCAGCAAGCACGCGCCAAACGCCAGCAGCAAGACCGGCAGCGCGGCGCCTACGTTGAGATCACTCAGACTAGGAAGTCCGAACATCGGGTGTCACCGCCTATCGACCGGCTGCTGCCGTGATCGTGTCACCAAGATACTGCGCCAGATCGCGCACCGAGCTGTCCATATAGTCGAAGAAGTAGCCCGCCTGCAAGCCGATCGCGAAGACCATAATCACGATCGGGATCAGCGACCACAGCTCTTGCCAGTTCAGATCGGGCAGGCGCTTGTTCTCTTCTTTGTCCAGCTCGCCCATGAAGACAGTATTGAACAAGTAGAGCATGTAGATCGCCGCCAGGATAATGCCCAACGCGGCGAACGCCGTAAACCACAAACTCAGCACTTCGGAGCCCGCCGATCCCAGCAGGATCGTGAACTCACCGACAAACCCGTTCAGCCCTGGCAAGCCCATGCTGGACAAAATCACGATCAAGCTAATCCCGCTAAACAGCGGCATTGCCTTCCAGATTCCGCCGAACGCGTTCATCATGCGTGTGTGGCGGCGCTCGTACAGCATACCGACCATCAAGAACAAGCCGCCTGTGCTGATACCGTGGTTGACCATCTGCAAGATGCCACCCTGAATACCAGCCGTGTTCAGCGCGAAGATACCGAGCATCACGAAGCCGAGGTGGCTGATCGACGAATAGGCGATCAGCTTTTTGATGTTATCCTGCCCGTAGCTCACCCACGCGCCGTAGATGATCCCGATCACCGCCAGTAGCGCGATGTACGGCGCGAAGGTCTCGCTCGCCTCGGGGAACAGCGGCAGATTGAACCGCACGAAGCCATACGTCCCCATCTTCAGCATCACGCCCGCCAGGATGACCGAGCCAGCGGTCGGCGCCTGCACGTGCGCATCCGGCAGCCATGAATGCAGCGGCCACATCGGGACTTTCACCGCGAACGCCACCGCGAACGCCAGGAACAGCCAGCGCGCAGTTGTCGTGTCGATCACCAGCTCGCCGCTATTCAACTGCGCGAAGATCTCGGGTAGCGCAAACGTCCCAGCCTGGACGCCGAGCCACAGGATCGCCAGCAACATCAGCAGGCTGCCCGCCATCGTGTACAGGAAGAACTTGATCGCGGCGTAGATGCGGTCTTCGCTGCCCCAGATTCCGATCAAGAAATACATCGGGATCAGCGTGACTTCCCAGAACACGTAAAACAGGAACAGGTCCTGCGCGACAAACACGCCAATCATCGCCCATTCCATCAGCAACAGGAACAGATAATACAGGCGCACGCGCTGCTTGATCGGCTCGAACGACGCGAGAATCGCGATCGGCATGATGAACGTCGTCAGTAGCACCAGCCAGATGCTGATCCCATCAACGCCCACGTAATAGCTGATCGAGAAGCTATCGCCGCTGATCCAGTCCCATTTCTGCGCCATCTGCAGCCCGGCGACGTTTGTGTCGAAGTTATTGAGCAGCAGCAGCGACAGGCCGAATGTGACGAGCGAAACGGTCAGCGTTAGCCACTTGATAGTCTGCTCCGTCAGCGAGCGCACAAACAGCAGCGGGATTGCGCCCACCAGCGGCAGCATTAAGACGACAGTGACCAGCGAGATGTCTTCCATAGGGTTTGGTCCTTGTGTGTCACATTCCCAGCAAGTCGCGAAGGACAGGGAACAGGATAATGAACATCACCAATAGCGTGCCGAACAGCACGCTCAACGCGTACACGCGCACATAGCCTGTCTGGATGGTGCGCAGGCGCCCTGCCGCGGCACGGATCCCGGTGCCGATCGAATTGAATGCGCGATCGATAATCCCACGATCTACCGGCCCGGTGAACAGCCCGGTAAGCGCCTGGAACGTGCCGTAAATTACCCGCTCGTGCACGAAATCGTGCCAGAACGACCAGTCCAGCCGTTCAGCCAGCCAGTACGCCGACGCGCGATAGGGCCGGATGAAGTACCGGTCATACATCTCATCCCAATACAGGTTGGCGTTTGCCAGCGCGAAGGCGCGGCTGGTGCGCGGGTCGGTCTCCAGGGGATCGCGCCGGAACGTACGCAATACGCGGTCGTTGTAGACCAACCGGGCCGCGTAGATCGCCGCCAGCGCGATCAACACCGCGATCGTCGCCAGCAGGAAATTGAATGCGCCAGCGTGCGCATACACAACGCTGTGCTCCAGCCAGCTTGTCAGCTCGTGAACACCAAACAGCGAACCGAGCACCGGGAACCCGTCCGGAATGTTCATGAAGCCGCCGACCAGGCTCAGCACCGCCAGTACGATCAGCGGGATTGTCATCGTTGGCCCAGATTCGCTCGCATGCGCTGCAGCCTCTGTGCGCGGCTCGCCCCAGAAAACCAGTGCAACCTGCCGCGTCATATAGAACGCCGTGAACCCGGCGGCCACCAGCAACAGCACAAAACCGAAATACCCATCCAGACGGCCCTGCTCCGTGCCGAGCTTCAGCGAATCAAGTAAGATCTCATCCTTCGACCAGAACCCGGCGAAGGGAATCACACCTGCGAGCGCAAGCATCCCGCTCAGATACGTCCAGTACGTGATCGGCATACGATGGCGCAGGCCGCCCATGTTCCGGATGTCTTGCGGGTCGAATGGCTCGTCACGATGGTGTTCGCCGCCAGACTCATGCGGTTCGTGGTGATGGTGCCCGTGCTCAACGCCATGAATCACCGAGCCAGATCCGAGGAACAGCAACGCCTTGAAGAACGCGTGCGTCGCCAGGTGGAAGATCGCCGCCGCATAAGCTCCGACGCCCACCGCCGCGACCATAAACCCAAGCTGGCTCACGGTGCTGTACGCCAGCACCTTCTTGATATCCCACTGCCCCATCGCGATAAAGCCCGCCATCAGCGCCGTGGTCGCGCCGATGACCGTTACGACAAATGAGGTCGCATCCGCCGCGTGGAATAGCACGTTCGAGCGCACCATCATGTACACGCCCGCGGTGACCATCGTCGCGGCGTGAATCAGCGCGCTAACCGGTGTCGGACCGGCCATCGCGTCCGGCAGCCACACAAACAGCGGGATCTGCGCGCTTTTACCGGTCGCACCGAGCAAGAACAGCAAGGTGATGATCGTGATTGTCGCCTCAAGGCTCATCGAGAACAGGCCGAAGTTGACCTGATGGTCGCCTTCTTCGAGCCACAGATGCGCTTGATTGAACACGCCGATCGGTCCGGAAGCGGGCGCGTGCTCGGCATCGGCCTCGGTCTCGACTTCGGGTGCGAAAACCGGCGCGGTCTCTTCGGCAGCGTGATCGCCTGCGTGAATCGGCGCCTCACCTGCTTTATAGAAGTCAAGCGTTCCGAACGTCCAGAACGTGAGCAGCACGCCCACGACGAGTCCGAAGTCACCCACACGGTTCGCGATGAACGCCTTGCGCGCCGCGTTGCTGTTCTTCCAGCCCTCACCCTTTGCCTTGTCGAACCAGAAGCCGATCAAGAGGAAGGAGCAGAGGCCCACGCCTTCCCAGCCGACAAACATCATCAGGAAGTTGTTACCGCCGACCAGCGTTAGCATGAAGACCAGGAACAGGTTGAGATACACGAAGAAGCGCGGGTAACGCTCGTCGCCATGCATGTAGCCCACTGAGTACAGATGAATCAGCGAGCCGACACCCGTCACGACCAGCATCATCGTCACGCTGAGCGTATCCACCCGGAACTGCCACGGAATCTCAACGCCCGCCGATGGAATGCGGATCCAGGAGTCAAGCAGCGGCATGTTGACGAGCGCCGCTTCATAGTCCGCATCAACCAGCGCGATCCACAACAGCACTGAGACGAGGAACGCCGAGACGCTCGCCCCGACCGCGACAATGCTGACGCCCTTCTCACCGAGGTACTTTCCGGCGAACAAGTTGATCAGCAAGCCAGCGGCTGGCAGGATCACGATCAGCGGTACAAGATTGAAGTAGTTTTCCATGTGCGCCCCTATACGCTGGGCTACGCCGCCGGCGGGATCGTCGCGTTACCGGCGCGCAAGAACCTATCCCACGCTAGTGTCTAAATAAGTGCAACTCGTCGATGTTGATACTCTTCTTCGTCCGGAAAATCGCCACAATCAGCGCCAGCCCGACAGCGACTTCTGCCGCTGCAATCGTCATCACGAAGAAGATCAATATCTGACCGTCAAGATTACCCCACTGCCGCGCAAACGCTGCCAGCGCCAGATTCGCCGCGTTGAGCATCAGCTCGATCGACATGAAGACCAGGATCGCGTTGCGACGCAGCAGGACGCCCAGCGTCCCCAAAATAAACAGGATCGCACTGAGCAGCACAAAGAGTTCGGTTGCGACTTCTGGTGGTTGCATGTGCCCTATCCCTCGATCGTGGTGTGGCTGGCCGTTTCAGGCGTAACCGGCGCCTGCAACTCAGCAGGCGGATTCGCTAGCCGCCGCCGGACAACGCGGCGCGTCCCGACCATATCCTTCGTCAAGATCAGTGTACCGATCATCGCGACAAGCAGCACCAGCGCCACCATCTCCATCGGCAACACGTAGCGGGCGAACAGCGTCAGCCCCACAGCCGCCGGGCTGCCGAATGCGGGCAGTTCATTCGTTTCGAGCGCCAGGAACACATCCTCAAACGAGTTATCCGCTTGATAGCGCGTGCTGAACACCCATAACTGGCCCTGCTCCGGCGCCAGTTCGCGATCTT